>NZ_JBHZBH010000003.1:0-406042 GCF_042754765.1 Nonomuraea sp. NPDC059194
AGGGCCAGCCATCCTTCATCTTCCGTGCAGCAGCACGACAGCAGTCGTCTCCTACCGCATGACGACTCCTCTCCGCGCGTGGCGCAACAATGCCGGGAAGTTAAGCGGGATGCGACCTTGTCAAGGAGGTCGCGGAAATGGCGAAGCTCCGGTAGGACGGGGATCGACCAAGATCTCTTACTACCGGAGCTTCGTTATGGAGCAGTCTGCCATGTCGGTGGCTGGCCGTGTGTTTGTCCCGGCTCATGTGGGTGCGTTAACTGATCAGCTTGCGTCGGAGCTGGTTGATGAGGTGCTGGCCAGTACGGCTCGGCGGGAGCGGCGGGTGCATCTGCTGCCTGCTCGGGTGATGGTCTTCTTCGTGCTGGCGATGACCTTGTTCCCGGAGCGGGGTTATGGCGGGGTGTGGGCGGCGGTGTGTTCGGCGTTGCGGTCGGTCATCAATGCGGTGCCGAGTGCGTCGGGGTTGCGGCAGGCGCGGGCCCGGCTGGGCAGCGCGCCGTTGCGGGAGTTGTTTGAGCGGATGCGCGGGCCGGTGGCGCCGGCTGGTCTGCGTGGGGCGTGGTGGCGCGCGATGCTGTCTCCACCGTGAACGGTCAAGTCGGCAGTATCCCGTTCGTGCGGCTGCAACTCGTACTCGCGCCGATCGTCGAGTCATGTCGCCGGCTGCTCGGTTCCCCGGTTCCCCAGGCGCTCCTTCCCGACTTGAGATCAGTCGCCGCCCAGGCATACACGCTCTCCGGTCGGTTCGCTTTCGAGACCCGAGACGACGAAGCCTCCAGGGCGTTGTACACCGCGGCGACTGACGCAGCGAGCGGTCTGGGCGCACCATGGCGCAGCGCAGTCGTCCGCATGAGTCATGCGCTCGTCACGCTGTATTCGACGCCCGGCCTTGATGTCGCGAAGGAACTCGTGAACGCAGCGGTGCGCGATGCCCGAGCTGGCGAGAGCGTGACGATCCGGGCTCGGGCACATGCCCTGCAGGCGGAGATCGCAGCCCGAGCAGGTCAGCAGAAACACGCGCAGACTGCGCTCGCCCTCGCTTGGTACGACATGGACAGAGGCCACGATGGAGATCCGGCGTCCAGCTCGTTCTCACCTGCCCATCTTCGTGGCTTTGAGGGCATCGCGAACTTGTACTCCGGCGACTTGTCCAAGGCGCACGACTACTTCGCCCGCTCTGCCGAGTCGCTGGCGGCGCCTCGTGAACGCGTGCAGCGAGCGATTGTAGCGACCGATCAGGCCATAGCCCGTAATCGCCTCGACGACCCGCGTTCGGGTGCCGAGTTGCTGCACGGGTGCATTGATGCCGTGTCCGAAACCGGTGGCAGAGTTGCCGCGATCCGGCTGCGTCGTGCGCGCCATGATCTGCACCCGTGGCGTCGCGAGGATTTCGTGGCGGACCTCGATGACCATTTGATCGAGTCGTTCGGTGCTTAGCCAGATCGCGTGCTAGGGCGACGTGACCGTAGTCGCTGGTCGCTGATCTGGACCCCGCTGCGGGTTGACGATGCGGCGGAGCAAATGGTGTGGCTGGCCGGTGCCGTCGTAGGTGATGCGTGTGACTTCGAGGAGGGGACTGCAGCGGCTGGCCTTGAGCTTGGATACTGCCTTCGGGTCGGCCGTGCGGATCCGGTGCGACGTCCCGCTGGACGACCTCTCGATGTCGAAGGCGTCCGCGTCGTATCTCTCCTTTGATTTCGTCGATGACTAGCAGCAGCGTTTGCGGGTCAGTTTGGACAGCGCTCAGGGCCGGTGCAGTCGAGAAATGTCGGTGAGAAGTAGCAGCGCTGAAGGCTGTAGATCCGGCCTCGGGGAGCAATGGAACAGTGGTTGGCGTTAAGCATTGACCGACGTCATGGACGCCGTTGACGGCGGGCGTTCCCGCCGGTTACCCGTGCTTGTCCGGTTCGGCGTCGGCGAAGGCGCGGTATCCGCCGAGATCTCGGGCTGGGCGAGGACGTCGCCGCGGTGTACGACTCGGACCGGACCCGGGGCCATCATCGGATGCTGATCCGCCGGCGTAGCGAGGTCGTGTCGGACATTCAGCAAGACCGCCGTCGTCATCACCGCGAAGTCCGCCGGGCGCAAGGTCTTCGGCCTCGCCACCGCAGACGTCCGTCTCCCTTGACCTCTTGCGCGTCAGTCCGGCAGCCAGTGCAGCTCGTGCGCCAGGGTTTTGGCGACGGCACGGATGCGGCGGTGAAGCGGCGACTGCTCGCGTGGGAGGACCAGGTGGATCGTCAGGCTGGGCGCGCCCCGCAGCGGTCGCCAGGTGAGACCGGCCGGTTGTGCCGTGACCGCGGCTTCTCCGGCCGGGGCGAGGGTGACCCCGTCGCGCAGGTCGCGCTGAGACATGTCGAAAGAGACTGCGGGCGTGTGGAATCGGGGGTGTGGTCGGGTGTCTCGGAACAGTGCGGACAGCTGATCGTGGATCACGGGGTTGGCCGCACGGTCCGGGAGTCGCAGCGGATACGCGGCCGCGTCGGCGATCTCGATCTCCGGGTATTCGGCCAGCGGATGGTGCTGCGCCAGCTGGACCCCGACGCGCATACGCCGCAGCAGGAACCGGCGCACGCCACGGCCAGGCTGTTCACCGCGGGTGATCCCGGCATCGATTCGGCCGTCGGCGACCGCGGGGGAGATCTCCGGTGTCGCCATCGGGACCGCGCCGACCTCGAGTCCGCTGTTGCCGCGAATCAGCCTGTCCACCAGGGCCGGTGCCGTCTCGGCCCCGGCGCTGAGGCTGTATCCGATGCGCAGCGTGCCCAGTTCACCGGCCGCCGCGCTCCGGGCGGTGTCCCATGCCCGGTCCAGCGCCGCCAGCGCGGGCGGCGCGGACTCCGCCAAAGCCGCACCGGCCGTGGTCAATACGACGCTACGCGTGTTGCGGACCAGCAGGGCCGTACCGAGTTCCGCCTCCAATCGGCGCATCCGGGCGCTGAGTGCGGGCTGTGCGATACCGATCCGTGCGGCCGCGCGGGTGAAGTTCAACTCCTGCGCCAACACTAGGAAGTACCGCAGGCTCACCGTATCCGGCGCCACGCGCCCTCCCTGCCGATTGATAACGATCCGTTCTGAGTCTATCCCGTACCGGTCTTTCCCTCGACCGCACATCAAGCCCTAACCTGCGCATATGACGATTCAACTGACCGCAGTACCCGTCGCCGGGATCGATCGATTTGAGTGTCAATTCGAAGTCGGACGTGTCCGGCCCAACACAGGAGGTTTCCATGGCTAAGGGCTACTGGGTCAGTGTCTACCCCGCCATTTCCGACCCTGAGAGGCTGACTGCCTACGACAAGCTGGCCGGTCCGGCTGTCCGGGCTGGGGGCGGGCGCGTCCTGTCCGTTGGCGGTCGAGTCGTCGCCCACGAGGCCGGAATCACGCAACGCGTCGTTCTGATCGAGTTCGACAGCTTTGAACAGGCCGTCGCGGCATACGAGAGCGAGGCATACCAGAAGGCGCTGGTGGCCCTCCCCGACGGCGTCGAGCGCGACTTCCGCATCATCGAAGGCATCGACTGACCGGCGGGCCCAGCCATCGCTGAGCATCCGTCACCGAGAGGCCCCATCTCCTCGGCGCGCTGCGATGATGGCCGACCGGGAGGATCAGGTAAAGATCGTTCGTCCTCGGCTTCGCCTGCGGGCGCTCCATCTTGACCTGATCCTCCCGGTCGGCTGTTAGGCCCTTGTCCGAGGGAGGCGGGGGGAAGATGGGGATTAGCCTGCTGCGGCCTTCTGAGCGGTCGCGGCTTGGGCTTGCGTTTTGGCCCACCGGTAGGAGTGGGTGCCGGTCTCGATGATGTTGCCACCATAGGTCAGGCGATCGACGATGGCCGCGCAGAGCCGAGGCTCAGTGAATGTCTTAGTCCATCCCGAAAACGCCTCATTTGAGGCAATCGCCACGCTGTTGCTCTCCTCTCTCTCGGTCAGAACCTGGAACAACAATTCGGCCCCGTGTCGATCGAGCTCCATGTAGCCGAGCTCGTCGATGCAAAGGAGGTCGACCCGGCCGTAGCGGGCGATGGTCTTGGTCAGCATCTTCTCATCGGCGGCTTCGACCAGCTCGTTGACCAGCTTGGCGGCCAGCGTGTATCTGACCTTGAACCCGGCCATCGCGGCCTCGGTGGCCAGCGCGATGAGCAGGTGGGACTTGCCCGTCCCGGAGTCGCCGATCAGACACAGCGGCAGGTGTTTGCGCACCCAGTCGCTGGTGGCCAGCGTGTTGATGACGGCCGGATCGATGTTGGAGTTGGCGTCGAAATCGAACTCGCGCAGCGACTTCTGCCGCGGGAACCCGGCCATTTTGATGCGCCGCTCGGAGGCCTTGCGGGCGCGGTAGTCGCATTCGGCCATCAACAGCTCGGCCAGGAAGCCGAGGTAGCTCATCTGGTCGCGTGGTGCGGCGGCGGCCAGGTCGACGAACTGTCCCTTGATGGTCGGCAGGCGCAGCTTCTGGCAGGCCTGGTAGATGGAGGCCTCAGCCGCTTCCTCGGTGATCCCGCGGCGGTGGAAGGTGGTCATGGCGGTTCTCCCTCGGAGGCGGGCTGCGCGCCGCCGGAGCGGCGGCGCAGCAGTTGGTCATAGGCGGCCACAGATGGCAGCGGCCGGGTATCAGGTGGCAGTTGTGCCAGCCGCTTGCTGGTCAGCGAGATCACAGCGGGCTCATCCAGCCATGCCAGGTGTTCGGGGCGGGGTGGAATTGGGCCAAGATTGGGAGGCTCGTCGGCTTGGGCGATCTTGCGGGCCTCCATCGCGACGACGTCCGCGCTGAGGGCGCCCACCGTCAGCGCGGCGGCGATGCCCGCGACCACGTGCTGGTGAGCCATGTGCCGGTGGAGCAGCAACACCTCGATGAGCTCACGGGTGCCGTCGGCCTCGCCGTGGGCCTTGCGCGCTGCGGCCCACCAGGCTTCGTGGGCAGGGGTGAAGGTGCCGGCCTGGCGGGCCTGTTCCAGCGCGGTGGCTCCGGCCAGCGCGCCGGGTTTGTGCACCAGCGCCTCCAGGTAGTGGTCGAGCTCGAGCCGGGATCCGCCTTTAGCGATCAGCCGCTCGTGCCGGGCGACCTCCACCCTTTGGTGGTAGACGACCAGGTGGGAGGCGAACAGCATCACGCGCACCGGGTGGCCGGCGAGCCTGATCGGCACCGAGTAGCGATTGGTGCGCACGGCTATCTGCCCGTGCAGGTTGACGCGCGGGGTAAGCAGGCGGCCGATCTCGAACGGTTCGATCGACAGCGGCGCCAGCAGCGGCTGCTCGACGGCGAAGCGTTTCACCGATGGTCTGGGTGCGCATCCGGATCCGGCGCCGCTCGTCCTGCCGATCCCAGCCGTCGATCGCCGCGTTGAGCTCGGCTATCGAGTTCATTTCAGGCACGGGGACCAGATGGTTTCTGCGGAAGTAGCCGACCTGGCCTTCCACGCCGCCCTTCTCGTGGGCGCCTTCCAGGCCGGGGCGGCAGTAGAAGGCCTCGATCCCGGCCCAGCTGCGGAAGGCGACCCAGCGTTCGCTCTCGATCCGCGCCCGGGAAAAGCCCAGTATCTTGGCCACTGTCGGCTTAAGGTTGTCATAGCGAACGTGGCCGAATGGCACGCCTCCCAGCAGAGTCATCGCGTGCACGTGGCCCTCGAAGAACGCCTCCTGCGAACAGGTCAGGAACATCCTTCTCCGCACCAACGGTGATCGGCACTCGTTCGTTCTATTGGCTGTCAGCAGGCTCGATGTCGATCACGACCATCTTGTCGAAGCGGTAGCCGTCGAGGTCGGGCAGATTCCAGCTCTCGCCTGGTCTGATCTGGTGGAACCTGAAGGTCGCATTGGTCTCGTTCGCGCTCAGGATGCACCGCACCGGGCTGGGCGGGTCGAGCGTGTAGACGCGCTTGCTGAACTCCAGGGCGAACGCGACACCGTGCAGGAGCAGGGTCTGCTGATCCTCTTCGCTGATAACCGGTGCGTCATCGACGGTGGCAACCTCCACCGAGACGAAATCCTCCAAATGGAAGGAACTGTCAGAGCACTCCCAGGCGGTGAGGTCCGGGAAGAACGAGGGCGCGTCTGCGGCTCCTCCTGTGGAGTCGGCCCAGGTCAGGACTTCTCCGAGCCGAACTATGCCCCGTGCCGCGCGTTCTCGAAGATCCGGCGAGAGGCCACCAGGCGGTGCAAAGGCTCCCAGACCATTCGGCAACCTGAGCGCCTTCACCGCGGCGTCGTTCATTTTCAGGGAAAGCACGCCACCCATGATCGCAGTGAAGCCGCCGCATGAGCACGGCGACAAGAATCGATGGCCGGAGGTTCTCCGCGCTAACAAATGATCTTGCAGCCGCTTTAGGAGAGCGACTCGATGCCCATTTCATCCCGAGATACCCTCATGTGCAGCTTGTCGGCTTGCTGCTTCTTCTCGGCGATGTGGCGCAGGCTCTCCTCGAGGGCGGCGACCTCGCCGAGCCAGTGCATGCGCTGGGCCTCGGCCAGCCGCTCTCGCGTGTTGTCTTCGATCTGCAGCAGGCGAGGGACTTGGGCCAGATTCAGCCGGAGCATCGGACATCGGACACAAGCGTGTTCGTGCTGGCAGGGCGTGCCGTAGGGACGGTGGCAGGTGCCGAGGGCGACCTTGCGCAGGCTGAAGTGATCACGAAACTCGGTCCACTCGGCGTCGGTGGGTTCGCGATACTCCTCGCTCGGCCGCTGGCCGCGCCGCTCGGCGACGAACTGCCGATAGTGGCGGATCACCTCGGCGGGATAGACCGCGACGTAGCCCTGCGTCGTGTTGAGGTCGAGGTGGCCCAGAAGCCTGGCCGCGATGTGGATCGGCAGGCCACTGTTGACGGCTTCGGTGGAGAAGACTCTCCGGAAGTCGTGCGGAGTGAATCGCAGCGGCGTGCCATCCACCTCAACGATGCCCGCGCGGCTGGCCGCCCGATTCAGGAGATCTCGGATCATGTTCGCTGAGATCGCCTGGAGCCGGCCCTGCCAGACCCGCTGGAACAGGTGAGGTAGCGGCGGGCCGAAGATCCGCTCGTGGCTGTCGTAACGCGCCAGCACCGGTACTCGACCGTCCGTGCCCTTGATGCGGCGGATGATGCGTGCGAGCACGGCCACCAGTTCGGGGTCGGCGGGAATGACGCGTTCGATGTCGGTCTTGGACGGGCTGATCTGCAGCAGCGGGCTCATCTCGCCCGTGGGGGCTTGGTATTGCCGCAGGCTCAGGTGGGTCAGCTCCAAGAGCTCTTCGATGCGCACGCCAGTGCGGCGCAGGATTTCGACGGCTGCCCAGGTCCAGAAGGCGACGTCTTGGGCGACCTCGATGTCGAAGCGCGGCCCCGGCTCGTCTAGCGGCTGTGCCAGGAGTCGGACCGGTGGCGCAAGGCCGGGCCGGCGCGGGCCGACCCGCAGGTAGCGGGCTTGGTCGAAGTCGAACTCCTCCCCCGGTGACGTCGCGCGGGCGATGTCGAGCATCCGGGTCATCGTATCCAGGTGCTGCTCACAGGAGTGCACCAGCCGCGGCAGGGCGGGCGCGAGCGCACGGGTGCGTTCGGCCATCCGGGCCCGGCGTTGCCGGGTCTCCTTGATGTAGCCGCGGATGTCGTTCTCGCTGATCGGACAGGGCGCGGCCCATTCCGCCCAGCGGCTGGGGTCCTCCAGGGACCACTGGAGGAGGTCGAGATAGAACGAGCGGACCGCCAAGAGGGCGGCGTGGAAGTTGCGGCGTGGACGGCCGTCGGAAAGCAGACGGACGCGCTGTTTCCAGGCGTGTGCCACCTCGTCGGGCAGGCGGAGCGAGTCGATGCCAGGGTGGTGGGCTTCCAGATCGGCCCAGAACACGTTGGCCAGCATGTGAGCCTGGTTGTCCAGCGAGCCGTAGTCGAGGACGGCGGAGCGTTCGATCAGGTAATGGACAATGAGGTCGCGGATGGGCTGGCACCGCAGCATGTAGCGGTCCACCATCTCGGCGACTGTGAGCTGTCCGCGGGCCTGGAGGTGCCGCCAGGTTGAGGGCGCGTCGGCCAAGCCACCGATCTCCCGCAAGAGCTCGTAGGCGAACGGGACGCAGGAGACCTTTCGGCCAGCGGCTTTGCGTGCCACGGTGTAGGCGGTGAAGTCGCCCAGGTTCAGCTCCAGCGGGCTCTTGCCGGTGGCGATGGCCATGCGCGTCAACACATTCAAGGCCTCGAGCTCGTGCTCGGAGAAGCGTCTGCGCCGAGCGCGTTCAGCCAGCTCAGCAAAGCAGTCGATGTGATTGAGTCGCCGGTAGGTGCCATAGACGCCCAGCAGGCGGCTGCTGAACATCCAGGTGTAGGCGGGGCGGATCGCGCGCAGGGCGATCATCAGGCCGAGCCCGGTGGTGATCCGGTTGCGCCATCGAGGTGTGAGGTTGGCGGGCCCCCACGACCGGCCGGCGGCCTCGGCTCCGCTCAGCTGCCAGCGCTCGTGCCAGGTCTCGCCAGGGAAAGTCTCCAGCCAGTCCAAGACGATGGTCATCGCTTCGCGCCGACGCCAGCGTTCACGAGGGATCGTCTCGCCGAGCTCGTCCAGGGCGAGTTGAAAGAGTTCCTGCCGCGATGCGTTCTCCCGAGCAATCGGACGCGGCGCGGTCGGCCCGCCCGTGGAGCGCGGTGGGGTGAGCAGGTCTGGATCGCGGTGGCTGGCTGGGGTGCGGCCGACGCGGCCATGACGAGCGGCCATCAGGTCTGCCCGAAGACATCGGCCAGGTCGTCCGGGTTGTAGTCCCATCCGGCCAGGGGGCGCGGTTCCGGTTTGGGGCGGACGTAGTGCTCGTGCACCTTGGCGATCACCTCGTCTTGCTGGGGGCGCAGATAGAGGCCGGTGGTGGTGATGTTGGCGTGGCGCATCACCTGTTGAGCGTCGACGAGGGTGATGTTCGGGTCCGCGACGAGGCGCAGGCAGAGCGTGTGCCGCAGGTCGTGAACGGTGACGTTCGTCCCGATCGTCTGGTTGATGCGGTTGAGCAGCGCGCGCAGCGCGGTGTAGGTCAGCGGCCGTAAGGGCCGACGCCGAGTCCACCACAGGGCCTCACCGGGCCCGGGGCGGTGGCCTTGTGTGGCGAGTTCGCCGAGATAGAGGGCCACCCACGCGAACGCCTCCGGTGAGGCCGGGCAGGCTTGCTTGGCACCGCCCAGACCCTTGGTCTGCACGAAGATCCGCCCATCACCTGGCCGGAGATCGCCGACGGTCATACCCAACAGTTCGCTGGCGCGCGCTCCGCTGGTGAGAAACATGTGGAACAGGGCGCGGTCACGGTTGCAGCCCAGCTGGACGAACAGATCGTCCAGCACATCATCGGGCACCGCTCGAGGCTGCAGCTGAGGCTGTTTCTGCCGGTAGGCGCCACGGCGATGCAGTTGGAAGGGCTCCAGCGGGTTGTGATGGGCATTGGGTCGCTGGCCATAGCGTGATGGAGGCGGCACGGGCGAGATGATCGGGCCTCGACCCGCCTGTCGGTGGAAGTCGTAGAAGGCACGGATGACGGACAGAGCGTGGTTGATGGTCGCCGGCGCATATTGGGCGCGCAGGTAGGCCTTGCCAGTGCGAGCGTTCACCGACCCAGGAGGAGGTCCTGCAGGATCGCGTCGATCTCGGGCCGGGTTGTGCGCGGTGCGCAGCCACAGGACGAAGTCGCGCACCTCGGCTCGCTGCGCCCGCTCCCAGTCGACGTCGACCGCGGTCAGAAAGCGGAACCAGCGCAGCAGGTCATAGCCATAGGACCGGCACGACGATCTACTGTTGCCGGACGCCAACAGATCGCGGAGGAAGGCGTTGACGGCGTCGACGGGTTCACCAGTCTCGTCGACGAAGCACCATGGCAGAGCCGGGTCGTCGGTGGGATCGACGGAGCCGATCCTGGGCACGATGAGCGACGCCACATCGCGCTGGATCTCCTTCGCGTCAGGCTCCTCCATCGTGACCTCACCCTCCCGGTTGATGAGGACGAAGCCTGCCGTACCGGCCCACGCTGTGCCCCGTGATCGAGCCAGAAGCCAGAGTTAGTGCGGTCAATAGGTCGATGGCTGGCCTTGCCCGACCACGACAGCCTGAAGGAGAACAGGTAACACCTAGTGAGCTCGCCGGCCAGGCGGATCCACACGTCGCCGAAGTCCACCTCGGCCTCAGCCCCGGGATGATGGCTCTGTTCGATGAAACACCTGCGGCGGTGCCCGGCCTGCCTCTAACCGAATCTCCGGGCGGCGCTTGCGGACGTATTCGCGCACCATCCCGTACGACACCTCGTCGGCGCTGTGCTCCTCCAGCAGCCGGTCGAAGATGCGCTTGGCGGTGTGCTTCTGCTTGCGCGGCGCGTCGAGGTCGGCGCGCAGCATCTGATCGATCACCGGTTTGAACGGATCCAGCCGTGATGCACGCGCAGGCAGCGGCTTGCGCGGTGTCGGCCAGACCGAGGCAAGGGCCTTCTCGATGGTGCGGAAGCCCACGCCGTACTTGCGCTGCAAGGCCCGACTCGCTAACCCTGCGCGGGAATCGCGGCGGATCGCCGCGTACAACTCGACCTTGGATTTCGAGTGCACCAGCGCCCCCTCACTCTGCGGCGCACACTCATCGTCCCACCGCAAGCCCAAGAGCGCTGCTACTTCTCAGCGACATCGCTTCCCGCTCAAAACGATCGCTGTCACAACTGACCGACAGACGCTGTCGCTACTCGCCTACGTAACCACTCCTTGGATACGTATGTCTGGTCAAGGCACACGAGCTGGCCACCGATGTCGCCGCGCTCCTCTCAGGTCACGATGAAGGGAGCAGGGGCAGGACTTGGGCGACCTCCTCGGTCGCGGCCTCGATGCGCGGAGCGTGGGGTAGGTGGCCTGTGCTGCCGACTCGGCGAGCGTCGCCACGTTCGTGCCGACGCTGCTCGTCGTCGGCGCCATCACGATCTTCGGCATCAACACCGCCGAGTTCGGCCGGGACATCAAGAAGAGCTGGCAGCAGACCATGACGGCCAACGTCGAAGGAGACCGCAAGTGATCCCCTGCTCCTGCTCCTGGCCGGGCTCATCACCGCAGCGCTGGTGAAGCGCCCCCACGCCCGCGCAGCCACCGTGCGAGACCACTGACCAGGCGAAACGTCAGAATGAGCAGCGTGAGGCGTACCGCGCGATGCTTCTCTACATGCACGTCGTTCACCACCCCCGTGGACGCAACCAGCCCGCTGATCTTGTACCATGCCGGCTCAGCGGGACCTGGCATGTCAAAGGAGAGGGCGGGATACGGCGCCTTCGGTGCCTCGAACCGCGTGACCGGAGGAGCCGATGCTGGGATGACGGCAGAGCGACCGATGCCCACACAGGACGACGTGCTCGGGTACTTCAACACGCTGTCGAACTGGGGACGGTGGGGCGACGACGACGAGCTCGGCACCCTCAATCACATCACCGACGACGTCCGGCTGGCGGCGGCGCGGGCCGTACGCCACGGCAGGAGCGTGTCGTGCGCATGGGAAGTTGCCGTACCGGAAGACATGGAGCGGTCGACGACGACGTGCCCGTGCGCCGCCGACATGCCGGGTGCCGAGGACATGCCGGTGCCCGGATTCCGCGCCGACCGACGCTGGGGCTTTTCGTCTGAGCGACTCGGCATCACGTTCCACGGCAACACCCTCACCCACGTCGACTCGCCGTGCCACATCTTCTGGGACGGCACGATGTACAATGGGCGGTCGCATTCGTTGGTCGACGCCGCAACGGGATCGGCGTGGGCGGCCGTCACGGCGGCGGCGAACGGGATCATCACGCGTGGTGTCCTGCTGGACATTGCGAGGGTCCGCGATGTGCCATGGTTGGAACCGGGGCAGGGTGTGTTCCCCGACGATCTCGAAGAGGCCGAGCGTCGCCAGGGTGTACGGGTGCGACCCGGCGACGCGGTACTCCTGCGGACCGGCTATGGCCGCGTCCGGCACGAGGCCGGTGCGGCCAGCGGTTTCACGCAAGCTGGCTGGCACGCGTCCTGCCTGCCGTGGCTGCATGAACGGGAGGTTGCGCTGATCGGCGCTGATACCCCCCAGGACGTTCAGCCGTCGGGGTACGAAGACGTGTTGATGCCGGTTCACGCCGTGAGCCTCGTCGCGATGGGTCTGTGGATGCTCGACAACTGCGACCTGGAGGTGTGCGCGACGACGGCTGCCGAGCTCGGCCAGTGGGACTTCCACCTCGCAGTCGCGCCGGTCCGCTTCGCCGGTACGTCCGGCAGCCCAGTCAACCCGATCGCCACATTCTGACCGCGGTTCACGAGGGGGTGCGACGCCATGAAGGACCCGGCCCGCACCTGGAGCGCGGTCGTGGTCGGTGAGGACACGCCGTGCTGGTCGAGAACCAGGCGGAGGCGGAGGCGGAGACCGCAGCCGCCCTGATCGGCACCGTGATGATCGTGGGAATCGCGGCGAATCGCCGCGTACAACTCGACCTTGGATTTCGGTTGCACCAGCGCCCCCTCATCCTGCAAAGCACACTCATCGTCCCACCGCAAGCCCAAGAGCGCTGCTACTTCTCAGCAACATCGCTTTCCGCTCAGAACGATCGCTGTCACAGCTGATGTCCTGTGGCAGCGAACCTTGAGCTTGTGTCATCGAAGGTTGAGCGGCTCAGGGCGCCCTCTGGGATTGGGGTTCGCCCTGATCGCCGGTCGGCGTCTTTATCTGGATACGCGCTTCCTCGACCTGGCGCATGATGCGTTCCGCACCGCAGGCCTCGGCGGTGACGTACGCCTCCTTCGCCAGTGCCAGCGCGTCGTCACGACGGCTCTGTGCAGCGGCGATGTAGATCAGCCCGACCTGATTGGCCGCGACACCGGCCAAGTGCCCGATCTCCCGGCGCAGCCGCACCGAATTCTCCAAAAGCTTCCGCGCAGCATCCAACTGGCCCGCGGAATGCTCCGCTATCCCCAGATGCCGAAGCGCCTCAGACTGGGTAGCCCGGTCTCCGGCCTGCGTGGCCAATTCGTATGACTGCTCAAGAAGGGGAACGGCTGTCCCGACATCACCACGTACGACCTGGTGAAAGCAGCCCACCCAGAACAGCGACTCGGCTTCGCCAGTCGCATCACCGAGCAATCGATACAGCTGCGTCGCGCGCTCGAACAAGGCCAGCTCGAGCGGATCTTCGCGCCCTCCTTCCAGAAACCGCGCGTGCAGGATCCGGCCCCGAGCCAACGCAAGATCCGCCTCGACCTTGTCCAGCTCCCGGTCCGCTTCCGCCAGCACACCGACATCGCCTGTGTAGACAGCGCGCTCGTATAAGAGCCTGGCCTGCTCGATACGTTCTTCAACGCCCATCCCGCTCACCTCGTCTCAGTCCTCGATGGTTCAGCACTGCTCCCCTGTCACGCTATGACGACACCGTACGCCGGCAATCTTGACAAGATCGAGCTCCGCGATGAAGTCAGAACATGATCAATGACGGTCGCGGCTCGCGGTCGTGGATTGAGTGCAGCACCACCCGGAGCCGCTCAGACATCGATGCCACAAGTTCAAGGTTCGCTGTCACGGGACAGCTGACCAACAGACGCTGTCGCTACTCGTCTACGTAACCAACCGGGGAGGGCTTCGCGCGGGCGCTGCGCAGGCCGAGGTCGAATTCCACAACGGGTTCTCGGCCGCGGACCCGCTACGAGCAGGCCCAGCAGGCGGGCCTCGACAGCGGCCGGTTGCGTGCTACGACGCGGGATGCCCAGAGGACGGGAGTACTCCATCCGTCCATGTGCACGACGGTGTGGACGGGGTAATCCGGTGGCCTTGAGCTTCGGGACCCACGATCATGGCCGCATGTCGCCGAGTGCTGTGGATCGTGCGCGTCAGCTGTGGGTGGACCTTGCTCGTGTCCCCGTCGCGTTTCCGTTGCGTGGGGAGGTGAGTGTGGCCGTGTCTCCCGAGTCGCGGCTGTGCCCGCCCCAGTGGACGGGCATCGTCGCGCTGGACGGGGCGATCCTGGCCACGGTGCCCAACCCCGGCCTGATCGATACCGTGCGGGGCGCGCTGCTCGATCACGTCGCGGAGGCGGCCATCGACCTTGCTCGGCTCCAGACGACGCTGCCCGCCCGAGACGTCATGGGCCCGGCGACGCTGGCGTACCTCGATGACCAGGACTTCGTCGCCGCCCACGCCAACACCGAGGTCGAAAGCCTGGCGGCGGATCACCGTGACGTCCGCGCACTGCTGGCCTCGGTGGAGGAGCAGGACGCGGACGAGAGCGGTCTCGCGGCGATCACCTCGGCGGCGTTCGTCGTCCGTCAGGGGCAGAAGGTGATCGCCGCTTCCGGATATCGGCCATGGCTGATGTCGACGGCACAATTGTCTGTCTTGACCGCTGTCGGGTATCGGGGCCGTGGCTTGGCGAGTGTTGTGGCCTCGGCGGCGGTGGCGGATGCGCTGGCGAACGGGTTGCTGCCGCAGTGGAGGGCGCGGGTGGAGCCGTCGCGTCGGGTCGCCCATGCACTCGGTTTTCGAGAGTACGGCTCGCAGATCAGCTTTCGGCTCGCCCACTGACCAAGCGGCGATAGGTCAGCCGTCGTAGCAGGGTTTCGGCCGGGCCGCGATGTCCGATCCGGCGCATCCATTCCGCCAGCAGGACCGACACAGCCCAGCTCGCGACGGCGATGCCGAAGGCGGCGGCGACGCTCAGGTCGTCCCGCAGGTCCAGGGTGAACGGGTAGAACAGCGCCACCCACACCATCGACTGGAACAGATAGAACGTCATCGACCGCTGGCCCAGCGCCGCGAGGGCCACGGCGAGGCGGCCGGGGTGGCGCCCGATCCTGATCGCGACCAGGCCGACGGCGGCGGCCAGGCCGATCCCGCCGACGTAGCCGGTCAGGGCGTGCGCGGTGGCGACCGCCCAGGACATGGACGTGGACGTGGTCGGCCACAAACCGGTCAGCGCCATCGGGAGCCTGCCCACGACGGACACCCCGATGCACGTCACGGCGACCCGGCGGAGCAGCGTCGCGTGCCGTTCCGGCTCGTCGAGGACGCGCCGCCGGGCGGCCCAGATGCCCAGGAGCATGCCGGGCACCACCACGACGGTGGAGACGGCCGTCTCCACCGGCCAGGACAGCATGCCGGAGACGACATGGGAGACGACGTCGGGAGCCATGGCCTGCGCCATGGTCATGGGCCGCCCCGCGGCCGCGAAGGACTGCGCGATCGTGCTCTGCCAGGCGATCAGGGCGGTGGCGGGGACGAGGGTCAGGAGGCTCGTCCACCACAGCACCGTGTCCCTGGCCCGCACCAGCGGCCCGAGCAGAAGCAGCGTCAGCCCGTAGACGGCGATGATGTCGAACGGCACGAGCAGCACCGCGTGCGCGAAACCGATGACGATCAGCCAGAGGCTTCGGCGTCGCAACAGGTTCCTGGTGGAGGGCCAGTCGTGCTGACGTTGGGCGAGCTGGCCCAGGCCGTACCCGAAGAGGAAGACGAACATGGCGCGAGCCTGGTTCTCGGCGAAGAGGGACCTGACGAACTCGGCGGCCTTGTTGAGTACGGCGGGCCCAACGGTCCAGTCGCTGACGAACCCCGGCGCGTGCGCGAGCGCGATCAACAGCAGCATGAAGCCGCGGGCCAGGTCGGGGGCCAGGGACCGGTGGGTGACGGTGGTGGGGTTCATCCGCGTCACCCGATCCGCTGGAGGGCCTTCTCGCGGCGCGCGGCCACGCTCGAACCCGACTCCCTGCGTGCCATCCTGCGCAGCACGATCGGCGCCACGACCAGGCCGAGTACGGCCCAGCCGCCCAGCACCCCGATGGTTTCCAGGTGCCGCCACGACTGGCCGATCTCGATGGCGACCGCCGCGTCCGGCAGGAGGGCCGAGCGCATGCCGAGGCCGAGCCAGTAGAACGGGAAGACCTGGGCGATCCCCTGCAGCCACTCCGGCAGCGAAGTGATCGGGTAGAAGACGCCGGAGATCGCGATCAGGCCGAGGATCGGGAGCTGGATCAGCCCTTGGCCGCGGGCGCTGGTGAACACCGAGCCCAGCACCGCGCCGATCGGCAGGGTCGCCACCATCCCCAGCGCCAGCACCCAGATCAGGGTCAGCCAGGAGCCCGGGCTGCCGACGGCGAGGCCGGGGATGATGAGCATGCCGGGGATCAGGAAGATCGTCAGGTCGGCGACCAGGCCGCCGGACACCGAGATGATCTTGCCGACGAGGTAGCCGCGCACGCCGTTCGGGGTGGCCTTGGCGCGCAGCAGGGTTCCGTCCTCACGGTCGGCGGTGAGCTGCTGGCTCATGCTGACCATGCCGAACGCGGCGTTCATCCCCAGGACGCTCGGCAGGGCCAGCGTGCCGAGCAGGAGCCCGGTGGACTCGAACGCCGTGTCCCGCAGGAAGAACATGACGGCCAGCATCAGTCCCGGCCAGAAGAAGTGCGCCCACAGCTCCGCGCCGTTGGTGAACGACTGCCGCAGTTCGATCAGACCGCGGCTCCAGCCTGCCATCATCGGGTCGCCTCTCTCAGCTCGTGACCGGATTCGGCCTGGCGCACCAGTGCCAGGTAGGTCTGCTCCAGCGAGGCCCGGTGGACTTCGAGCTCGCCGATGGCCTCGCCGTGCTGGATGAACAGGTCGTGCACGAACCTGGTCGACTCGGTGGTGGAGTGCGTGAAGCGCTGACCGTCGCGGGTCCAGCGCACCTCGTCCTGGCCGGCGATGCGCCGCGCCAGCTCGCCTGCCGAGCCGTCGGCGATGATCCGCCCGCCGTTCAGGATGACGATGCGGTCGGCGAGCTTCTCCGCCTCGTCCAGGTCGTGGGTGGTGAGCAGGATCGTGGTCTCGTGGCGGGCGGCCAGGCCGCGTACGAGGTCGTGGAACTCGTGCCGGGCCCGCGGGTCGAACGCGGCGGTGGGCTCGTCCAGGAACAGCAGTTCGGGACGGCCCACGATGCCGATCGCCACATCCAGCCTGCGTCGCTGCCCGCCGGACAACGTCCTGATCTTCTTGTCGGCGTGCTCGGCCAGGCCGACCGCGTGGATGAGCTCGTCGGTGTCCCACGGCCGCCGGATCGAGGCGGTGGAGTAGGCGGCGTAGTAGCTGCCGAGGTGGGCGAGCAGTTCGCGCACCCGCCACTTGCCGTGGTCGCGCCAGGACTGCAGGACGATGCCCAGCCGGGCCCGCCACCGCTCGTCGCCGTGGGCGGGGTCCGCGCCGAGCACCTCGACCCGGCCGGCCGACCGCATCCGGAAACCTTCCAGGATCTCGATCGTGGTGGTCTTGCCCGCGCCGTTCGGCCCGAGCATAGCGAGCACCTCGCCGTGGCGAGCTCGGAAGGTCACGTCGTGCAGGATGTCGTTCGAGCCGTAGCGCATGCGCAGCCCGTCGACGTCGAGGACGATGTCCTCGCCAGTTGTCATGATCTCTCCTTGCGTGCGAAACGCGTCGATCGCAGGACGATGTGGGCATGCCGGGGGCCCGGCCCGCGAGGCCGTGAGAAGGCGTCGCGTGGCCGGGGCTGGTGGCTGCCTCAAGGGGAAGTGGCTTCTACCGGAGACGGCGGAGCCTGAGAGTAGGCCTGTCGCGCTGTGCTCGCGGCGGCAGGTCAGTCGAAGGTGCAGGTCAGCGCGAGGGCGCGGCGCGGGCCAATATCGCGGGCGGAGGCCGCGGGCGAAGGTAGCGGGCGCAGGTCGCGGGCGGAGGTTCGCGAGCCTGGTGTCGCCTGGCGTCGGAGGAGGGAGGCCTGGTGTCGGGAAAGGGGGCAACAGCCTCGCTAGGCGTCGTTGGAGATCGTGTGCAGGACGCTCGCCGTCAACTCGGCCACGTCGACCCCGGCCAGGGCGAGGGCGCGCGGCACGGTGCCGACCTGGGCCTGCAGGATGCCGAGCAGCACATGCGCGGGCCGCAGGTCCCGTTTGCGGTAAACGGCCGCCAAGCGTTCGATGGCGAGCTTGACCGATGCGCCCAGCTGCGTCGGGGGTTCGAGCGGGTAGCTCGGCCGTGGGAGATCGAAGGCGGCGAGGGACACTCCCGCCGCGGCCAGGCTGTGCTCGAACTCCCGGTCCAGCGCGTCGCGGATCGCCTGGTGATCGAGCCCGGCCGCGGTCAGGAGCTCATGGGTGGTGGTCTCTCGTTCGGCGGCGATCGCCAGCAGGAGGTGGTGTGCCTCGATTGTCGCCGATCCGTCGCGTTGGGCCTCGTACCCTCCCTGGTCGATGATCGTCTGGAGGTATCTGTCGAATGTGGACATCGTCAGCGCCTTCTCAGCGTGACGCCTGCGGCGATGAGCCGTTTGGCGTGCTTCTTGTGGACGGCCTGGCGCGTGACACCGAGCGCCTCGGCGACCTGCGGCCAGCTCCAGCCCGCTCGCATGGCCTGTTCGACGGCGGCGGCCTCGATCTGGTCGGCCAGGCGTCGCAGCGCCGCCACAGCCGCCAGCGCGTCCGCGGGCTCCTGGGAGGCGGGGATCTCATCAGCGGGCATGCAAGCAACTCTAGTTGACTAATTCGCGATTAGTCAACGCGGGTTGCTACCCGGACGGCCGGTACCGTTGGGTGGGTGAGCAAGCTTCCCGCCGCCCCAGAACCGCTGTCCGCGCCCGTCTTCGACAGTCACTGCCACCTCGACATCATGGTCGGCAACCGGCAGGCCTCCTCGGGCGACCCCGTGGCGCAGGCCGCGCAGGCGGCCTCGGCCAGCGTGGAGAGCATCCTGGCCGACTCGCGTGCGGTGGGCGTGACCACGCTCGTCACGATCGGCTACGACCTGCCGTCCTCGGTGTGGGGAGCGCGGGTCGCCGCGGCCCACCGCGACGTCTACGCGGGCGTGGCGATCCACCCGAACGAGGCCCACGCGGCCACGCCCGAGGTGCTGGCCGAGATCGAGGCGCTGGCCGGCGAGCCCGACGTGCGGGCGGTCGGCGAGACGGGGCTCGACTACTACCGCGACTGGGCCTCGAAGGACGACCAGCACGCCAGCTTCCGCGCGCACATCGAGATCGCCAAGCGGACGGGCAAGGCGCTGGTCATCCACGACCGCGACGCGCATGACGACGTGCTGAAGGTGCTGGCCGCGGAGGGGGCGCCGGAGCGCGTGGTCTTCCACAGCTACTCGGGAGACGCCGAGATGGCCAAGAAGTGCGTCGAGGCCGGATATTTCATGTCCTTCTCCGGTCCTGTGACGTACAAGAACGCCGGCTACCTGCGCGAGGCGGCCAGGGTGGCGCCCAAGGAGCTGATCCTGGTCGAGACCGACGCGCCGTACCTGCCGCCGGTCCCGCACCGCGGCAAGCCCAACGCCCCCTACCTCATCCCGCTCATCCTGCGCTGCCTGGCCGAGGTCAAGGATCTGCCCGTCGACGAGCTGTGCGCGGCAGTGACCGCCAACGGAGAGGCGGTCTTCGGCATCTCCGGGTGAGGTGCTGTTTCAGCCGCTCGCCGACGCGCCGAACTCGGCGCCCTTCGGCGGCCTGAGCTCCTGCACGCTGTCTTCGTTGCGCCCCGCCACGCCCGCCGCGCCGTACGGCGGAGCGTCGGGAGCGCCGGCGACCACGCGGTTGCCCGCGAACGCGACCGACCAGCCGAACCTGCCGCCCTGCGCGGGCACCAGCAGCCGCTCGGCGGCGCTGTCACTGCCCGACAGGATCCGCACCGCGCCCTTGCCCCCGGCGTACGGCGCGCCGACCGCGAGCCTGCCGTCCTTCGAGGCGGCCAGCGAGAAGCCGAAGTTGCCCTCGCCCGTCACCTTCCTGGTCGGTTTGCCAGCCGTGTCGAGGAACTGCACGAAATTGGCCTGCGGCGCGCCCACCGCGATGCCCATGCCCTCCACGTAGGCCACCGCGTAGCCGAACCTGTCGCCCGCCTGGTTGTCGGACGGCGCCCACTTGACGCCCGACGGCTTCTGCGCGGTCACGTCGGCGATGATGCTCACCGAGCCCGAGTCGAGCCTGCCCTGCCCGCTCTGGACACCCTTGCCGTCGTCGTTCTCGTACGGCACGCCGACGACCAGGCTGTTGTCCTTGCCGAAGGCCAGCGCCCAGCCGTACTGGTCGCCCACCTCGGGGTTGCCAGGCACCTCCTGCGGCTCCTGGCTGATCTTCCGCAGGGTGCCCTCGCCCTGGCGGACGTAGACCGCGCCCGTGTCGGCCAGGTCGCCCAGGTCCTCGTACGGCGCGCCCACCGCGAGCAACGTGCCCTTCGCCGCCACCGACCACCCGAAGTGCGCGTCGGCCTGCGGCTCCGGCGAGGTCAGCGCGGTGATGAGCCCCTTGCTGCTCAGCAGGTAGGCGACGCCCGCGTCCTGCAGGCCCTCCACGTCGGCGTACGGCGCGCCGACCAGCAGATCGGCGCAGCCGTCGCCGTCGACCTCCGCCATGGCCACCGACCAGCCGAACCCGTCGTTCTCCTTGAGAGCGGGCGGCGTGACCGAAACGATCGCGTCGTCCGACACCAGATGGACCGAGCCGGGGCCGTCGAAGGGATCGCCCACGACCACGTCGCCGGTGCACGCCCTCGCGGCGGCCGCACCACCCGCGTTGGCCGGGACCAGGGCGGCGGCGAGAAGGGCGGCGAGGAGCAGTCGAGTCATGACAGTCGCACCTGTATTTCCTTTCCGCCCTGCAGCATGGTCCCGGACAGGACGGCCGGCATCCGCTGCGGCGGCAGGTCGAACACGAACGTCCCGTCGATCCGCCCACCCGGCGGGATCGAGTCGGGAAGCGCGCTGGACAGGGTCGTGGCCTGGTGGCCCGCGCCCCTGTCGTCGAGCAGCGTGACGGACGGCCTGCCGATGGGGCGTGCCGTGCCCCCGGGATTCACCATCGTCCACTTGACCACGCAGAACCGGCCTGAGGTGGGCTGGCTGCCGCCGTACTCGGTCAGGCCGCACTCGGGCCGCTGCGCGACGATCACCTGCGGGTCGTCGAAGCCCGCGCCCAGCGGGAAGCGTTTGCCGACGTCGCTGACGGGGGCCGGCTGGGCGGTGCCGCCGCCACCGCTCGTCGGTCGCACGGGGGGCGCGGGGGATGGGCTGGTGGCGATCAGGACCGCGATCGTGACCAGCAGCGCCACCGCCGCCGCGATCGCCGGGATCAGCCAGTGTCGCTTCCGCGGCCCAGGGGGTTGAGGGGGCTTGACAGGCGGGATGGCGGCGAGCGTCGCCGACAGCACCTCGGTGGCGTCGGGCTCGTTGGCGACGTTGGGCGGCGGCTGCCACGTCTGGCCGAGGACGTCGTCGCAGACCACCGTGGCCGGGTCGGGCGTGGGGACGCGCCCGCCGACCAGCGCGATCAGCAGGTCCTGCGCGGACGGCCGGTGGAGCGGGTCCATCGCCGTGGCCTGCCGTACGAGCTCGTTGAGCGGCGCGGGCAGCGCGCCGAGATCGGGCGGCTGGTGCAGCACCCTCGTCGCCAGCGTGATCGCGTCACCGCGGCCGAACGGATGGCGGCCGTTACCCGCGAACGCCACCAGGCAACCCCACGCGAACACGTCGGCCGCGGGCGTCACCTGCTGGCCGCGCACCTGCTCCGGCGCCCACCAGCCGGGACTGCCCAGCAGCTCGCCCGACAGCGTGAAGTTGCTCTCACGGTCGAGGGCGCGGGCGATGCCGAAGTCGATCACCCTGGGCCCCGACATCGACAGGATGACGTTGGCCGGCTTCAGGTCGCGGTGCACGAGCCCCGCCACGTGGATCGCGGCCAGCGCCGCCGCCACCCCCAGCGCCACGCCGTGCAGCGCGGCCGGGTCCAGCGCGCCGTACTTGGTGATCTGCTCCGACAGCGGCACGCCCGAGATGTACTCGGTCACCATGTACGGCCGGCCCGCGCCGTCATTGCCGTTGTCGAGCACCTGCGCGGTGCAGAACGACGCCACCCTGCGCGCGTTGTCCACCTCCGCGTGGAAACGCGCGTTGAATCCCTCCTGGTTGGCGAACTCCGCCTTCACCACTTTGACGGCGACAGGACGACCGGTCGGCGCGATCGCCAGGAAGACCGTGCCCATACCGCCCTCGCCGAGCCGCCCGAGCAGGCGATACGGCCCGATCTCGCGCGCGTCGGCGGGACGCAGCGGTCTGGCGCCCGTCGGCTCCATCAGGGACGTCCCTTCGTCGTTCACACCATCCTCCCTCCTCCTACCTGGTTCTTCGTAGCGTCGTGGATGCTGGAGACTTAATGGATGACGTGGGGAGTGCCATTGTGAGCCTGTTGGGGCCGGTTGAAATACGTAATTTGGCGGACAAGCTGGACCTTCGTCCGACGAAGAAGTTCGGCCAGAACTTCGTCATCGACGGCGGGACCGTCCGGCGGATCGTCCGCACGGCCGGGCTGTCGCCCGACGACGTGGTGATCGAGGTCGGTCCAGGGCTCGGCTCGCTCACCCTCGCCCTGCTGCCCGAGGCCGCCCATGTGGTCGCCGTGGAGATCGACCCCGTGCTGGCCACCCAGCTTCCCCTCACCGTCGACACGCGCGGGCTCGGCGACAAACTGACCGTCATCAGGGCCGACGCCCTGCGGGTGGGCCTCGACGACTTCGGCGGGTACGTCCCCACCGCGCTGGTCGCCAACCTGCCCTACAACGTCTCCGTGCCGGTGGTGCTCCACCTGCTGGAGGTGCTGCCCTCGCTCCGCAAGGGCCTGGTCATGGTGCAGGCCGAGGTCGCCGACCGGCTCGCCGCCGCGCCCGGCTCCAAGGTGTACGGCGTGCCGTCCGCCAAGGCCGCCTGGTACGCCGACGTGCGCAGGGCGGGCCCCGTCGGCCGGACCGTCTTCTGGCCGGTGCCGAACGTCGATTCCGGCCTGGTCTCCCTGGAGCGGCGTGACCCGCCGGTGACGACGGCGACCAGACGGCAGGTCTTCTCGGTGGTCGACGCGGCGTTCGCGCAGCGGCGCAAGACCCTGCGGGCGGCGCTGTCGTCGTTGTTCGGTACGGCTGCGCGGGCGGAGGAGGCGCTGCGGGCCGCGGGTGTGGAGCCCTCGACGCGGGGAGAGCAGCTCGACATCACGGCCTTCGCGAGAATCGCGGAGCACCTCTGAGGGCGGTTGTCCACAGCCCTCCTCCTCGTCTCCACCTCGTATCCACAGAATGCCGCTCGGCCCCGATTCCATGAACCTCGCCGGACGATCCTGAGCCTTCCCTTCCACGGCTCAGGAGGTTCAGATGTGGCTCACCATCGGTTTCGTCGCGACGCTGAGCGCCGCCTCGCCGGGCGTCGCCGCCCCGGGAACGTCACCATGCCTCGGCACGGTGACGCTGCCTGCCGACCAGGCCCGGGTGACGGTCGTGCTGCCGCCTGGGGCTTGCGCTTCCGGGCGAAAATCGCCGACGCGGTGGTCGGTGATGCGGCTGCCCGCGACGGACGCCGACTGGCTCGCCGCCTGGAGAGAGCATTTCCTGGCGTGGCGCCGCGCGGATGACGCTCCACCGCCCGTCGACCGGGCACCTTCGCCCGCTGGCTGGCCACCCCCACCCCACCTGGCATCACCCCGCGTGGCCCCGTCTGGGGTTGTCCCGCCCGGTGTGGCCGCGCCTTGGTTTGTGCCCCCCGGCGTCACCCCGCCTGGTGTTGTCCCGCCCGGTGATGCCTCGCCTGGGTTCGTGCCACCCGGCATCACTCCGCCCGGGGCTGTTCCGCCCGCCCTCATCCCACCCGGCGTTGTCCTGCCGGATGCCGCGCCATCTCCTGTTGGGCCGTCTCATGCCGGGCCGCCTCATGCCGGACCGTCCCGTGTGGGGCCGCCCGGTATCACTCCGCCCCGTGTGCGCACGCCTCGCGTCGGCAAGCCCCGCAGCAGGCCCGACACCCACAGACCCGACACTCGCAGGCCCGACACCAACAGGCCCCGGGCC
This sequence comes from Nonomuraea sp. NPDC059194, assembly GCF_042754765.1. Classification (NCBI taxonomy): domain Bacteria; kingdom Bacillati; phylum Actinomycetota; class Actinomycetes; order Streptosporangiales; family Streptosporangiaceae; genus Nonomuraea; species Nonomuraea sp. NPDC059194. The sequence goes on from NZ_JBHZBH010000003.1 coordinate 23,786, forward strand.
GCTCGCACCAAGGGCGACACCGCGGCCATCGCAGCCGCCGCCCGCCTGGGCACCCCGTTCTCCTGGGGCGGCGGCACCCCCGCGGGCCCCAGCAGAGGCATCGGGCGAGGCGCGGGCACCATCGGCTTCGACTGCTCGGGCCTGACCCTCTACGCCTGGTCCAGAGCGGGAGTGAGACTCGGCCACTACACCGGCACCCAGTTCCGCCAGGGCAAACGGATCCGGCTGTCCGACCTGCGCCGCGGCGACCTGGTGTTCTTCGGCGGCGGCACCGGTGACCCCACCCACGTCGGCCTCTACCTCGGCGGCGGCATGATGATCCACGCCCCCAAGACCGGCGATGTGGTCAAGAAGACCGACTTCCTGGACTCGCCCTACTACCGGCCCCGTTACCGGGGCGCAGTCCGCCCCGGCTGACCCGACGAACTCCAACGCCCCTGAAGAGACTCAGCCGCTGACGTCGCGTGCCATCTCGCGTATCCATACTTTTGCGCGGCCAGGTGGCCCGCGACGGCGCCGATCGCAGATGATGACAGGGCAGGCACGGTCTTCTCTGATGATCATAGGCGTCGAGAACCTCATGATCTCGAAGGTCGTGCCTGCTTCGATCCCTGGCTCCTGCTTGCGCCGAAACGGATAGTCGGGCCGTCAACGCCACTTCACCGGAGCCCTGAGACTGTGACAGCAACGTCGATGGCACTCGTCTGGGCCGTGTGACGCGATATTTTGTTCACCGAGCCTAAAGCGGCCTGCCTACCTGAAGGGCGACCAGCTCGGCGAGTGCTGCGGTGAACGGGCTGGCGTCGGGTAGCGCCTGCAGGGCGGCCCGGAAACGTGCGTCAAGCGTCCGGAAACAGCCGCCGGGCCCGCTCTCCCTCCGGGCGCACCCGCTCGGCGCCCTCCATGAGCCGCTCATGCTGGGCGAGGTCGTCGGGGCAGTCGGCGTGCGAAACGGAGTGATCAGAATCGGACGTTAGTCATCGTGTACCACGTCGGAGCGAATACCAGCAAGGCCAGTGCTACGAGGACCGCGAACGACTTGAGTGCGCGTGAGGTGGTGATGATCGCGGGCGCGATGGGCCTCAGCTTCCATCGTCCGACCGCAATGAACGCCGCGACGCCTCCCAGCAAGAGATTCGCAGGCACCAATTCGTATTCGCTGCGCATGATATGAAAACCAGCCGCGAGGATCATCGTCAGCGTCAGGCCAGCGGCGGCGAGCGGCGTCAGCTTTGGTTTGACTCCCGTCATCGCCGGCAGGATCAGGCCGACGCCGCCAAGTACCTCACAGACCCCGATGAAGACGATCAGGGGCTGCGGCACCGCGGCGTACCAAGCCACAGCCCGGGGCGCTGCCGCATACAGAGCTTCGTCGTACAACAGCACTTTGCCGAAACCGCTGCCGGCAAAGAAGAAGCCGAACAGCACTTGAAGTGGCCAAAGTGCACCGTTGAGCGTGAACCTCGTTCTGCGCCCCTTGGGTTGCTGCTCCATGTCCTTGACGCCGATTGGGTTCTCGCTGACGTGCCGGTTCATGTTCTGTCACTACCTTTCTTGTCGGGTGGGAACTAGCTGGTTCTGTTTGTCTTCGTCGGCACGTGGTGATCGGTACGTGGTGACAGGGCTTATCTGACCACCGCAGCGAGGTCGCGCGCGCCGTCCGTGGGACACCATGGGACACGCGAGGCGCGGTCTAGCTGCGAGAACAAGAATTTGTATCGTGACTGCGGGCTGGGACGGTTCCCGCGGTGCGGGTATCGAGCGTCCAAGATGGGTGCCCGTAATTTGGGCCGTGTGACGCGATTCTTGCCACCCGGACGTGGTACGGCGTAAGACCGCCGCGCTGCTGGCCGAGCTGAGCACCCGAGCGACAGGGTGAAGCGGAAGGTTCTGCGCGCTGAAGAGGTCCAGGCCGCGCTAGAGGCCATGCCAACCGCGCTGCGGGAGAACGCAGCGGCGGTCTTCGAGCTGCTGGCCATCGAACCGACTCCGCTCGGCTCTCGCCCCCATGGGGAGATCCCAGGCGCTCACCCGCTGGCTATCGCCAACCTTGTGGTGCTCTACACCGTGGAGGAGAAAACCGTCAGCATCTGGCGGGTCCGCGTCGACACCTGACCCCACCCGCGAGATGCGTGGGACGGACGTGCCCGGCTGCCGTCCGGGGCGGGCGGGTCGGCTCGGCTTCACGGGCCAGCAGGCCAGCGGCGAAGCCAGGGTGGCGCGGGTGCAGGAGATCGAGGTCAAGTATCGCCTGTTCGACCGGCTTCGATGTCTCCGCCCGCAGGCGGGCTCCTCAACTCTCCGCGGTTGGCTTGACCTTGTCACTGGCGTCAACGTTTACCGTCGCAGCATGAGCAACATGGATCGGGCCACCCTCCTCAAGTGCGACCAGAGCTTCTTCGACGCCCTGGTGGCCAGCGATCTTTCAGTTCTGGAGGAGCTGCTGGCAGACGACTTCGTTCTGGTCGGAGTCGAGGACGGGGCCGTCGCGGACAGAAAGATCGTGCTGGACCTGCTGGCCTCCGGCTCTCTCCGGTTCCCGCGAATCCATTCGTTCCCGGACGAGGCGATCGTCCGGGTCATTGGCACGGTAGGCATCGTCGTTGGGCGTACCGGCATGAACTTCACCAACCCCGGCGGTGCCACGTTCAGCGCCGGAAGCCGCTACACCCACGTTTACGCCGCCGATGCCCTCGGCGTCTGGCGCCTCGTCTCCGCCCAAGGCACCGCGATCAAAGCGTGATCCCCGCTTGGGCGTCATGGCAGCCTGCGCTGCTCGTCCAGTGAATGCAAAGCGTTCTCATGCATTCACACAGTGAAATGGAACGCTGGTTGCTACGCTCGTAGCATGACAGCTACGCTAGAGGCCGTGGACTCGATTCCGGCCCGTGACCTGCGGAACAAAACAGCAGAAATCCTTCGCCGTGTGGAGGCGGGAGAGGAGATCGAGGTCCTGCAGAACAACCGGCCTGTTGCTCGCCTCGTGCCAGTTCGACCTCGTCGCAGGTGGATTCCCGCCGGGGAGGTCGTCGGAAAGCTCCGAGCCCTTCCAGTGGTCGACGCAGGGCTGGCGGCTGAGCTGCGCGAATCGTTGCCCGACACAACCGACGACCTGCCGTGGTGAGGCGCGCCATCGCCGACACCTCCGTCTTCATCGGACTGGAGACAGGCCGCTTCGACGATGAGATCGTCGCGGGGTTCGAGTGGGGAGTCTCGGTGGTGACGCTCGGAGAGCTTCGCCTCGGCGTGCTCAACGCCGGTGACCCGGTCACCTCAGCACGCCGGCTCGCGACCTACCAGCTGGCCCGCGAGTTCGAGCCCGTACCGATCGACGAACTCGTCAGCGACACCTGGGCTCTGCTCGTGGCCAGGCTGAGGGCGGTCAAGCGCAAGGCGCCGATCAACGATTCGTGGATCGCCGCGACCGCGCTGGCGCACGGTGTCGCGGTCGTCACGCAAGACGCGGATTACGAGCCGATGACCGATCCCCAGGTGTCCGAGCTCGAAGTCGTGCGGCTGTGACTCCGGGGGAGCCGCCGGAGGCTGTACGGCGAGCCGACCAGATCCGCGGCGACTGACGCAACGCGGCGGCCTGGCTCGGGCGTTGGCTTTGTGGGCCGCGGCCAGTTTCTGTGTTCTTTCGGGATTGGCCGCCAGCCGTTCTCGCCGCGTATCCGAGAAAGATGACGATCGGTGAGCGTGGTCATGTTCCTCATCTGGCCGATGGGCGGGAGCGTGATCAGGGTCGGGCCGCGCTTCCACGGGAGCATGATCACGGTCGGCCCGCGCCCGCGTCGGCACGTCCCGGGGTCAGGAGGCGCTGGCGACGAGTGCCGCGACCAGCGGTGCCAGGAGCGCCTGGTCCTCGGGCCGACCGGGCTCGTACTCCGTGATGCCGAGCCCTGCCCGCTCGAAACGTTCCGTCAGAGCTGTGACGAGCTTGAGGAGGTGGTCGGACTGAAGCCCCTCCGGCGCGGGAGTCCCCACCGACGCGAAGGTCCCAGGATCCAGCACATCGAGGTCGATATGAACGTAGACGGCCGTCGCCCCCGTAGCCGCCACCGCGTCGACCAGCACGGCCGGATCGGCCAGGTCGGCCACGGTCGCGTGGGTGATGCCGGCGGCAACGATGAAGTCTCGTTCACCGGGGTCCAGGTCACGCGCCCCGGCCAGAACCACCATGGCCGGGCTGATGGCTCGTCCAGGCAGCAACTCGCCATGTCCTTCACCGGTGAGCGCCCGAAGGATCATCCCGTGGAAGGCGCCGGAGGGAGACGACGCGGGAGTGTTGAGGTCGCCGTGCGCGTCGAACCAGACGAGGGCGAGGCGCTCGCCGTACCGATCGATCGCCGCGGACACCGGCGCCAGTTCGACGCCGCAGTCTCCGCCCACGGTCACCACGAGTCCTTCGCGGGCCTCGGCGATGACGGCCCTGACCCGGTCGGCGGTGGCGGCGAGATCGGCCGGCGTGTCCCCGTCCTCGATGTCGACGCGCTGGCGGAGGGCAGCGTTCGGCACCATCGCGGCAAGCAGACCTGCCCCCTCGACCAGACGCTCGGCCGTGGCCGAACCCGACCCCTGCCACTGCGGCACCTCGACGACCGTCACCTGGGACACCGGTTCACCTCACATGCGCTGGTTGAGCTCCCGCCGTCGGCAGGATACGCCGTGCCACCAGCTCCACGCTTCCCGGCCTCCTTGGGCTCGGTCGGCTTCCCCGCGCCTGATGCCCGCTCGGGTCGGCTTACGGGCATCCTCGGGAGGGACCGGGTCCGCTTCCCGGCACCCTCGACTCGGGCGGCTTTCACGGCGCCCCGTGGGACGGAGTCGGCTTCCCCCGCGCCTCGCGCCCACCCGCGTGGGTCTCCTGGCCTCTCGGGATAGGGTCTGGTTGCCTGGCACGCTGGGGCAGGCCTTGGTCGGCTTCATGGCACCAGGGTCTTGGGCTCGGGTGGGTCCTGGCATCCCTCAAGACCTCCCGGCATCCCCTCAAGACCTTCCGGCATCCCTCAAGGCAGGCCCCCGGCTTCTCGGGACCCTCGGCTTGGATCGGCTTCGTGACACCTCGGCTCGAATCGGCTTCGTGACACCCCCGGCTCGGATTGGTTTTCTGGCGTCCTTGGGGCCGAGACGTGGCCGGGCACCGACGCCCGGCCCGGGGCGGCCTCCCGGTGCCATCGGCTCGGGGCGGCCCGAGGCGCCCCGGCTCGGTTGGCATTCCGGTGCTCTTGGGGGAGAGCGCGGCCCGGCGCCAGACCTCCAGCCCGGGGCCGGCTTCGAGGTGTCCCTGGACAGGCCGGGTTCCGGCAACCCACCTCCAGGCGGGTCGGTCTTCCTGCACGGGTCCGCCTCACGGAAACGCGTGGCCTCCGGCGTGGGGTGGGGGTGGGGAAGGCGTGGTGGGCATGCTGGTCCCGCTAGCATCGAAAGTCGTGACCCACCAGGCGACGAGAGTGGCAGAAGATCGATGAGTTCCGTGACCGTCCGGGTGCCCGCCAAGGTCAACGTGCAGCTGTCCGTGGGCCCGTTGCGGGATGACGGCTACCACGACCTGGTGAACGTCTTCCACGCCGTCTCCGTCTTCGACGAGGTGATCGCGAAGGAGTCGGAGTCGATCTCCGTGCGCGTGGAAGGGGAGTCCGCCGACCTGGTGCCGGTCGACAACGGCAACCTCGCCATCCAGGCGGCCAGGGCGTTGGCCAAGCATGCGGGCAGGACGTACGGGGTCGAGCTGGTCATCCGAAAGGCGATCCCGGTGGCGGGCGGCATGGCGGGGGGCAGCGCCGACGCGGCGGGCACGCTGGTGGCCTGCAACGAGCTGTGGGGTCTCGGGCTGCCGCGCGAGGATCTGATGGAGATCGCCGCCGACCTGGGGAGCGACGTGCCGTTCTCGCTGCTGGGGGGTACGGCGGTCGGCACCGGCAGGGGTGAGCAGCTGGCCGAGCTGCCGACGGGCGGCAGGTTCCACTGGGTGTTCGCGATCGCCGACGGCGGCCTGTCGACGGCGAGGGTCTACGCGGAGTGCGACCGGCTGCGGGCGGCGCTAGAGGAGGTCGTGGCTTGGCCGCAGGCGAGCGACGCACTGCTGGCGGCGTTGAAGGCGGGTGACGCGCGGGCGCTGGGCCCGGAGCTGGCCAACGATCTGCAGCCGGCGGCGCTGATGTTGCGCGCCTCGCTGGCCCGCACGCTGGAGGCGGGCAGGGAGCTCGGGGCGCTGGGCGCGATCGTGTCGGGGTCGGGTCCGACCTGCGCGTTCCTGGCCGCCGACGAGGGTCAGGCGCGGGAGCTGGCGGTCGCGCTCGTCGGGGCGGGTGTGTGCCGTACGGCGGTGCCCGCCTACGGGCCGGTGGCGGGCGCTTCGATCGTTTGAGACCGATCAGCCAACCTGAGACCGATCAGCCAACCTGAGACCGATCAGCCAACCTGAGACCGATCAGCCGAACTGAGGCCGATCAGCCAAACAGAGGCAGCCAAACAGAGGCAGCTGACCTGAGGCCGCTCGGCCAACCTGAGGTCGCTTAGCCAAACGGGCTGGTAGTCCGTACCCTTGGAAGACGATGAATCTGGTCAATCTTGAGTCGGTTTCTCATGCCTACGGGCCCAAGCCGCTGCTGTCCGACGTGTCCCTCGGCGTCGAGGCGGGTGAGCGCATCGGCGTCGTCGGCCGCAACGGCGGCGGCAAGTCGACGCTGCTGTCCGTGGTCGGGGGGGCGCTGAAGCCCGACTCCGGGCGGGTCACGCACAACAGGGGCCTGCGGGTCGGCCTGTTGTCCCAGCGTGACGACCTCGATCCCGCCAAGAGCATCCACGAGACGGTGCTGAGCGGCAGAGCCGAGCATGAGTGGGCGGGCGACCAGACGATCAGGGAGATCCTCGCCAACCTGATCGGCGATCTCGACCTGGAGAGCCTGGTCGGTGATCTGTCGGGTGGGGAGCGGCGCCGTACGGCGCTGGCGCGGCTGCTCATCGACGAGCACGAGCTGATCATGCTCGACGAGCCCACGAACCACCTCGACATCGAGGCGATCGCCTGGCTGGCCGCGCATCTGAGCAGGCGCAGGAGCGCGCTGCTGGTCGTGACGCACGACCGGTGGTTCCTCGACGCGGTCTCCACCAGGACGTGGGAGGTCGTCGACGGCAGGGTGGAGCGCTACGAGGGCGGTTATGCCGCTTATGTGCTCGCCAAGGCCGAGCGGGCGCGCATCGCGCAGGCGGCAGAGGAGCGCCGCCAGAACCTCATGCGCAAGGAGATCGCCTGGCTGCGCAGGGGCCCGCCGGCGCGCACGTCGAAGCCGAAGTTCAGGATCGAGGCCGCGCAGGCGCTGATCGCCGACGAGCCGCCCGCGAGGGAGACCGTCGAGCTGATGAAGTTCGCGGCGGCGCGGCTCGGCAAGACCGTCTACGACCTGGAGGACGTCACGCTGCACGCGGGTGGGCCCGACGCGGGTCCGCTGGTGCTCGACCACTCCACCTTCCAGTTCGGTCCTGGTGACAGGATCGGGCTGATCGGGGTCAACGGCTCGGGCAAGTCGTCGGTGCTGCGCCTGCTGGCCGACCAGGTCAAGCCGGACGCGGGGCGGGTGGTCACGGGCCGCACGGTACGGCTGGCGTACCTGTCGCAGGAGCTGGCCGAGGTCGACCCGACGCAGCGGGTGCTGGAGTCGGTGGAGCGGATCCGCAAGTACATCCAGCTCGGCAAGAAGGAGTGGACCGCCTCCCAGCTGCTCGAACGCCTCGGCTTCAAGGGCGAGGCGCAGTGGAAGGTCGTCGGCGACCTGTCCGGCGGCGAGCGGCGGCGGCTGCAGCTGCTGCGCCTGCTCATGGACGACCCGAACGTGCTGCTGCTCGACGAGCCGACCAACGATCTCGACATCGAGACGCTGAACGAGCTGGAGGACCTGCTCGACGGCTGGCCGGGCACGCTGGTGCTGGTCAGCCACGACCGCTACTTCCTGGAGCGGGTGGCCGACCGGTGCGTGGCGCTGCTGGGCGACGGGCGGCTGTCGATGCTTCCCGGCGGGGTGGACGAGTACCTCGAACGCCGGGCGGCGGGCACGGCGGTGACGGCGCGGATCGCGGGCGCTGCGGCGGCTCCGGTGGCGGCCCCTGTGGTGGAGGACACCCCGGCCGCCGCTGCGGGGCTGTCGGCGAAGGAGGAGCGGGAGCTGCGCAAGGAGCTCAGCCGCTTGGAACGCCAGCTCGACAAGCTCAGCGGGCAGGAGGAGAAGCTGCACGCCGTGATGGCGGAGGCGGCCGGCGACTACGCCAAGCTCGGGGAGCTCGACGGGAAGCTGCGCGACATCCTCAGCGAGAAGGACACGGTCGAGGCCGAGTGGCTGGAGGTCGCCGAGCGCCTGGGCGACTGACAGTGACTGACGAAGGGGGTCAGGTGTCGAAGGGGGTCAGGAGGGTGCGCAGCAGGTCGGCCAGCACCTTCTGCTCGTCGGCGCCCAGCCCCGCCAACAGCTCGCGCTCCCGTCGCAGCAGGTCGGCGAAGGCGGCGTCGACCCGGCCCCGTCCGTCGTCGGTCAGGGAGACCAATACGCCGCGCCGGTCCTCGGGGTCGGGGCGGCGCCGTACGAGACCGGCCTGCTCCAGCCGGTCGATGCGGTTGGTCATCGTCCCCGAGGTCACCAGCGTGGCGCGCAGCAGCGCGCCCGGCGACAGCTCGTACGGCGTGCCCGCCCGCCGCAACGCCGTGAGCACGTCGAACTCCCACGACTCCAGGTCGTGCTCGGCGAAGGAGGCGCGGCGCGCCCTGTCGAGATGGCGGGCCAGACGGGAGACACGACTCAGCACCTGCAGCGGCGTCACATCGAGATCGGGACGTTCCTGCTGCCAGGACGCCACGAGCCTGTCGACCTCGTCCATCGTCATGACACGAAGTGTACTGTCTTGACATCGAGATATCTCTCTCGATATCAATTATCTTCATGTCGAGAGATATCTGGGATCCGGCCACCTACGCCAAGTACTCCGACGAGCGCGGCCGGCCGTACCTGGAGCTGGTCAGCCGCATCCACGCCGACGCACCCGATTATGTCGTCGACGCGGGCTGCGGATCAGGCGAACTCACCGCCACGCTCGCCACCCGGTGGCCCGGCGCCACCGTCTACGGCTTCGACTCCTCACCCGCGATGATCAGCAAGGCGCGCGGCCTGGAGACGACCGCCCGCTTCGACGTCGCCGACGTCACGCTGTGGCACCCCGACCGCCCCATCGACGTGCTGGTGTCGAACGCGTTGCTGCAGTGGGTGCCGACGCACCGCGACCTGTTCGAGCGCTGGGTCGACGATCTCAGCGTCGGCGGCTGGCTCGCCTTCCAGGTGCCGGGCAATGTCGACGCCCCGAGCCACGTGCTGATCAGGGAGCTGTGCGCGAGCCAGACCTGGCGCGACAGGCTCGGCGACTTCGAGCGCCCGTGGCCGGTCGCCCACCCCATGGAGTACGTGGACCAGCTCAGCGGCCTCGGGCTGCGGGTGGACGCGTGGGAGACCACCTACGTCCACCTCCTCCAGGGTGAGAACGCGGTCCTCAACTGGATCTCCGGTACGGCCCTGCGCCCCGTCTTCGACCGCCTGGAGCCCGACGAGCGCCGGCGCTTCACCGACGAACTCGCCGTCAAGCTCGACGAGGCCTACCCCGCCAAGCCGTACGGCACGCCCTTCCCGTTCCGGCGGATCTTCGTGGTCGGTCAGAAGGCACCCGCCTCCTGAACGGTCTGGAGGTACTTCAGCTGTCCATCGCCTAGTGGCATCATTGCCAGCAATTCGACACTTGCGAGGCGCAGTGGGCATCGAGATCGAGGACAAGTTCGACGTTCCTGACGACTACGAAGTGCCCGATCTGGGCAAACTGGGCGAGGTTCTCGGACCACGGAGCTACCAGCTCGTCGCGCTCTACTACGACACGCCCGATCTGCGACTCGCCGCCAGGGGCGTCACTCTGCGCAGGCGCAGAGGCGGCGCCGACCCCGGCTGGCACCTCAAACTGCCCAAGGCCAAGGGCGTCCGCCAGGAGATCCAGCTCCCGCTCACCCGCAGCACGAAGATCATCCCCGCGGAGCTGACCGAACTCGTCCAGGCATACACACGCGGCGCGCAGCTCGTGGCCGTCGCCGAGCTCGACACCCGCAGAAGCGTCCGGGTGCTGTCCGGGCTGGTCGAGGTGGCCGACGACCGGGTCAAGGGCACCGTGCTGGGTGACGCCCCGGTGGTCGAGCACTGGCGCGAGGTCGAGGCCGAACTGCTGGAGAACGGTGACCGGGACCTGCTGGCCAAGGTCGGCAAGCGGCTGCGCAAGGCGGGAGCCGTACCCGCCGGATCGGGCAGCAAGCTGGCCAGGCTGCTCAAGCCGTCGCCGCCGGCGCGCGCCCGGGTCGGCGACGGCACGGCAGGCGACGTCGTCATCGACTACCTGTCCGGCCAGGTGGAGGCGCTGCTGTCGCAGGACCCGCGCACCCGCAGGGCCGAGGAGGACGCCGTCCACCAGATGCGTGTCGCCTGCCGCAGGCTGCGCAGCGCGCTCAAGGCGTTCAAGAGCATCGTGCAGGACACCGTCCGGCTCCAGGACGAGCTGCAGTGGCTCGGCACCTCGCTCGGCGAGGCCCGCGACCTGGAGGTCATCAGGGCCCGATTCGCCCGGCACCTGCGGAACCTGTCGCCCGAGCTGGTGGTGGGCCCCATCCAGGTACGGCTCGGCGACGACCTCGGCGCCCGAGAGCAGGAGGCGTACGGCCGGATCAGGGAGGCGCTGAGCGGCGAACGCTACTACGCGCTGCTCAACACCCTCGACGAGCTGGTCGCCAAGCCGTCACTCGGCAAGGCGGCCAAGAAGCCCGCCGACGCCACCCTGGCCGGTGTCGCCGACAAGAACTGGCAGCGAGTCACGAAGGCCTACGAAACCGCTCAGGCCATCCCGGACGAGGAGCGACGCGAAATCGCCATGCACGACGTGCGCAAGGCGGCCAAGCGCGCTCGATACACCGCCGAGGCGCTCGGGATGGGCAAGCTGGCCAAACGCGCCGAATCCATCCAGGAAGTGCTCGGACTGCACCAGGACGGGGTGGTCGCGCAGGAAACGCTCGCCAAGGAGGCCGAGAGCGCCCGGCAGGCGGGCGAGGACACCTTCACCTACGGCATCTTGGTCGGCATCGAGCGCGCCACGGCCGACCAGGCGCAGGCCGACTTCCCGAAGGTGTGGGCGCAGGTTCAGGCGGAGTAGCGCTCGACGCAGACGACCCTGTCACCCGCGCGGTGGACGACGGCGAACGCGCCCTTGCGCAGGTGCGTCCGCACGCCGCCGAGCTCCGAGACCAGCGGCGGGAGCACCTTGCCGTGACTGCACACGGCCGCCGGACCGTCGAGCTCGCGGACAAGTTCGGCGGTCTTGTCCGGATCGTAGCCGGGCTCGCTCAGCAGCGGTTCGAGCTGGATGCCGGTGCGGGGCAGCGTCTGCACGCACCGCCTGCTCGGCGAGCTGAGCAGGGCCGCCGGCCGGTAGGCGGGCAGCACCGTGGCCAGCGTGCGCGCCTGGCACTCGCCCTCGTCGTCGAGCGGGCGCAGATCGTCGTCGCCCGCCCACTCCTGGCGTGAGCCGGCGCTGCCGTGCCGTACCAGGAGCAAGGGGGTGGTTTCCGGCGGCGCGGCGGTCACGGCACGCAGCAGGCCCGCGTCCCACGCGTACGTCAGGCGCGCGCGAGCCTCGTCGACGGACAGCCAGACCAGCTCGTCCACCTCGGATCCCGGGACGAACTCCCCCGAAACCGCGCGGGCCGTCCAGTAGTCGACCCGCTTCACCCTGCCCTTGCGCAGGTAGTGGACGGGCGGCAGGGAACGGCCGAGGCGCACGGTCAGCCCCGTCTCCTCGCGCACCTCACGCACGGCGGCGGCGATGACGTGCTCGCCCGGCAGCAGCTTGCCCTTCGGGAAGGTCCAGTCGTCGTAGGCGGGCCGGTGGACGACGGCGACCTCGTCCCCTCGCCAGACGACCGCGCCCGCCGCTCTGATCGGGCCTCTGGCCGGCTCAGTCATCGACGGTTCTCCAGCGCCTGGTCCCGAGGAAGTGACTCTGCAGGTCCTCGCCCCGGTGGCGGCTCCACGTGCCGTCGGAGTTCAGCCACCAGCTGTTCGTGGTCTCGGCCATCACCAGGTCGAGCATCTCGATCAGGTAGGCCCGGTGCGCCTGGCTGGTCACCTTGACCAGCGCCTCCACCCTGCGGTCCAGGTTGCGGCGCATCAGGTCGGCGCTGCCGATCCAGACCTCCGGGCGCCTGCCGAGCCCGAACTCGTAGACCCGGGAGTGCTCCAGGAAGCGCCCCAGCACCGAACGGACACGGATGTTCTCACTCAGCCCGGGAATGCCCGGACGCAGCGCGCAGATGCCGCGAACCCACAGGTCGACCGGCACCCCCGCACGCGACGCCCGGTAGAGGGCGTCGATCAGCTGCTCGTCCACCAGCGAGTTCGTCTTCATCCGGATCCTCGCCGGACGGCCCGCCTGCTGGTGGGCGATCTCCCGCTCGATCCTGGCCAGCAGCCCGCCCCTCAGCGAGTGCGGCGCGACGAGCAGCCTGCGGTACGCCGAATGGTTGGAGTACCCGGTCAGGTGAATGAACAGGTCGGTCACGTCCTCGCCGAGCAGGGGATCGGCGGTGAGCAGGCCGAAGTCCTCGTAGAGGCGGGCGGTCTTCGGATTGTAGTTGCCGGTGCCGATGTGGCAGTAGCGGCGCAGCTCGCCCGACGGCTCCTGCCGTACGACCAGGGCGAGCTTGCAGTGCGTCTTCAGCCCGACTACGCCGTAGACCACGTGGCAGCCCGCCTTCTCCAGCTTGCGCGCCCACGAGATGTTCGCGTGCTCGTCGAAGCGGGCCTTGATCTCCACGACCACCACGACCTGCTTGCCCGCCTCGGCCGCGTCGATCAGCGCGTTCACGATGGGGGAGTCGCCGCTGGTGCGGTAGAGAGTCTGCTTGATCGCCAGGACGCTCGGGTCCTCGGCGGCCTGCTCGATGAAGCGCTGCACGCTGGTGGCGAAGGAGTCGTAGGGATGGTGCAGCAGCATGTCACGCTCGCGCAGGACGGCGAAGATGTCGTCCTCGGCATGGATCGCCTCGGAGGGAACGAACGGGCGGAAACTCAGCTCGCCCCTGTCCAGATCGGCGATCGCGTGCAAACCCGTCAGATCGAGCGGACCGTTGATCTTGTAGATCTCGTGCGGCGCCACATCCAGCTCGTCGACCAGCAGCTCCAGCACCTCGGGCGTGATCGTGTCCTCGACCTCCAGCCGGACCGCCGGGCCGAACCTCCGCTTGAGCAGCTCCTTCTCCAGCGCCTTCATGAGGTTCTCGGTGACGTCCTCGTCCACGTCGAGGTCCTCGTTACGGGTCACCCTGAAGGCGTGGTGCTGCAGGATCTCCATGCCCTTGAACAGCTGCCCGAGATGGGCCGCGATCACGTCCTCCAGCGGGACGAACCTGTCCTTGGAAGCGGTGACGAAGCGGGGCAGCTGCGACGGCACCTTCACCCTGGCGAACACCGTGTGGTCCGTCGACGGGTTGCGCACGACAACGGCCAGGTTGAGGCTCAGGCCGGAAATGTAGGGGAACGGGTGGGCCGGATCGACGGCCAACGGCGTCAGAACGGGCCGGATCCGCTCCCTGAACAGCTTGCGCAGCTCCGTGCGCTCCTCGCGGCCGAGATCGTCCCACCTCACGATCTCGATGCCCTCGCTCGCCAGCTGCGGGCAGATCCGCTCGTGGAAGAGCGCCGCGTGGCGCTTGGCCAGGCCGTCCGCGATCGTCCCGATCCGGGCCAGCTCTTCGCGCGGCTTGAGACCGCTCTTGGTACGCAGCAGCAGCCCCGTCGCCATCCGCCGCTTGAGACCCGCCACCCGCACGCGGAAGAACTCGTCGAGGTTGCTCGCGAAGATCGCCAGGAACCGGACCCGTTCGAGGAGCGGCAGCGAGGAGTCTCCGGCCAGCTCGAGCACCCGTTCGTTGAACTGGAGCCAGCTCTCCTCACGGTTGAGGAACCGCTCCTGGGGCAGGGGCAGATCGTTACCAGGGTGCAGGAGCTCGGCGGACATATTACGTAATATGCCCAACGAGATTGAACAAAGCGTTAACTTCGTCTCAACGACTTACTCTTGTTCGAGCTTCGCCGCCCGCTCGGCCAACCTCGCCTCACGCTGACGCAGCTTGTCCTCGCGCTCCTTGGCCTTCTCCGCCTCACGCAGCAGCCGCTCGCGCTCCTTGAGCTCACGCTCCCTGGCCTTCTCCGCCTCCTTGAGCTCCTTGGCCCTGGCCTTCTGGGCCTCCTTGAGCTCCTTGTCGGTCGGCCGGGGCAGCACCGGCAAGGGAGCCAACTCCAGGCCCTTGCTCGTCGCGGTGATCTGCGGCGTCGGGTTGAGCCCCGTCAAGCCGTTCCACGCCAGGTTGACCACATGCGCGGCCACCTCCTCGCGGCCGGGCCTGCGCACGTCGAGCCACCACTGGCCGGTCAGCGCGACCATGCCGACCAGCATCTGCGCGTACATGGGTGCCAGCTTCGGGTCGTAACCCCTGCCCTTGAACTCGTCGGCCAGCACGTCCTCGACCTGGCTGGCGATCTCGCTGATGAGGCTCGCGAACGTGCCCGTGCCCGAAGCGGCGTGCGAGTCACGCACCAGGATGCGGAAACCCTCGCTGCTCTCCTCGATGTACTGCAGCAGCGCCAGCGCCGCCCGCTCCAACTTGATCAGCGAATGCGACGCCGACAGCGCCGCGGTGATCATGCCGAGCAGCTTCTGCATCTCGCGATCGACCACCACCGCGTAGACGCCCTCCTTGCCGCCGAAGTGCTCGTACACCACGGGCTTGGACACCTGCGCCGTGGCGGCGATCTCCTCGATGGAGGTCCCGTCGAACCCCTTCTCGGCGAACAGCGCGCGGCTGATCGTGATCAGCTGCTCTCTTCGCTCTCTTCCGGTCATCCGCCTGCGAGATCGGGCTTCGGTGGTCACAGGTTCCATAATGACGGTGCCCGGTCGATAACCGGGCACCGTGGTATCGGCACTAGCCAATGCGCTTCGCCGCCAGGCGCTCGGGAGTCGGCCACCGTACGTCGTGGACCCAGCCGAACCGCTCGAAGATCCGGATCAAGCCCGCGCTCAGGTCGATCTGCCCCTTCAGCGCCCCGTGACGGGCGCACGTCGGGTCGGAGTGGTGCAGGTTGTGCCACGACTCACCGAACGAGGGGATCGCCAGCCACCACACGTTGCGCGACTTGTCGCGCACCTCGAAAGCCTCATCGCCGAAGACGTGGCAGATCGAGTTGATCGACCAGGTCACGTGGTGCAGCAGGCCGATGCGCACCAGCGAGCCCCAGAAGAAGGCGGTCAGCGCCCCCTGCCACGACCAGGTCAGCAGCCCGCCGAGGACCGCGGGAAGGAAGATCGAGGTGACGGCCAGCGCGCCGAACCACTTGTGGAGCTTGATGATGTCAGGGTCCTTGACCAGGTCAGGGGCGTACTTCTCCCTGTTGGTACGCTCGCTCTCGAACAGCCAGCCCATGTGGGCGTAGAGCAGCCCCTTGGACATCGACTTGAACCCGGGCCCGAACCGCCACGGCGAGTGCGGGTCGCCCTCCTTGTCGGAGAACTTGTGGTGCTTGCGGTGCGTGGCCACCCAGTCGAGCACCGACATCTCCAGCGCCAGGCTCCCCGCGATGCCCAGCACGATCTTCATCGGGCGCTTGGCCTTGAAGGAACCGTGCGTGAAGTAGCGGTGCAGCCCCACCGTCACGCCGAGCCCCGTGACGACGTAGAAGACGAACGCGATCGCGATGTCGGTCCACCCCAGACCCCAGCCCCACGCGAGCGGCACGGCGGCGGCGATCGCGACCAGGGGGAGGCCCACGACGAGACCGAAGATGATCATCTCGGCTCTGGTCTTGGGTTCGGGATCCACGTCTGGCTTGGGACCGGGCGCCGGTCGGTCGGCAAGGACGGTCATGGGCTACCTCTCACGGTAGGTATGGGGATGATTGTCCGGGCTACGCAACCGTAACCTACGTCAGCGTAAGTAATTGGCCGCCAAGAAGCGAATATGTGGAAGGTGACTGTCTCGTCGGCCCGCTGAGTGGGTTTTGTGTCTTGCGCAAACCTATGCGGGTCTGTTAGATGCAGCTCGCATGGTGACCGATTGACTACGCTATGAATATAGCACTAGTGTTCGCTTCGTGGGATGCGACGAGCTGAGGGCCAGAGCCGCCGAGCTGCGCGCGCAGGGGCGGTCACGAGCGGAGATCAAACGGGTCCTGGGGCTCGCGAGCGACTGGCGGCTGACCGAGCTGCTGCGAGGCGTCGTGCCCGAGAGCTCCGCGCTGCGCGGCAACGCCAAGGACGACCTGCGCGACAAGGCCAGACGCTGCGCCAGGAAGGTCGCACGTATGCCGAGATCGCGACCGAGCTGGGAGTCTCCAAGTCGTCGGTGTCGTTGTGGGTGCGCGACCTGCCCAGGGAAGGACGGCTGAGCAAGGCGGAGACCGACCGGCGCAGCGCCGAAGCGCGCAGGCGCTACTGGGAGGCGGAGCGGCCGCGAAGGGAGACGGCCCGGCGCGAGGTGACACGACTGGCCAGGCAGGAGATCGGGCTGCTGACCGACCGCGAGGTTCTCATCGCCGGAGCGGTGGCCTACTGGTGCGAGGGGTCCAAGAACAAACCGCACCGCGAGTCCAACCACATCACCTTCATCAACAGCGACCCTGGGTTGATCCTGCTGTTCCTGCGGTTCATGCGCGTCGTGGGGGTCTCGAGTGCCCGACTCTACTTCCGGGTCCACATCCACGAGAACGCCGACGTCGAGGCGGCTGGACGCTACTGGCTCGAGCTGACCGGCGCCGATCCGGCGCAGTTCCGGCGCACCACCTTGAAGCGCCACAACCCCAAGACGGTCCGTCGCAACACCGGCGAGACGTATCGCGGGTGCCTGCGCGTCGATGTGCGAGACCCGCTGGAGATCTATCTCAAGATCGAAGGATGGGCGCGCGGCGCGATGGACGATAGTTGTGATCCCGATCGGCGGCCCGGACTAATTGCCGGTACTCTGTACCGGGGACAGTCGTAGGACTTCCCTAATCCGGCGTTGAGTAATTGGCAGCTCGCGGTCTTTTGGCGTCCGTTGTTCAGGTTCGAGTCCTGGCGCCGGAGCTGTAGGTGAATGTCGCCCCGGGCGTGAAAGGTGGCAAAGGCGGGCAGGTATCCTCACGGTGTCGGGAGGGTAGCGGTGCGGTTGCCGTACCAACCCTGATCCGCCTCGTCACAGGGAGCCTCAGTCCGTGAGTGTGCCGCGCCCGGCCGCAGTCATCGTCCTCGCCGCAGGCGAGGGCACCCGGATGAAGAGCCAGACCCCCAAAGTCCTCCACGAGTTGTGCGGCCGCGCGCTGGTCGACCACATGCTCGCCGCCGCCAGAGAGCTCGACCCCGAGCGGCTCATCGTCGTCATCGGCCACGCCAGAGAGCGGGTCGGCGGCCACCTCGCCCAGACCAGCCCCGACGCGTGGGCGGTCGTGCAACGCGAGCAGCGCGGCACCGGGCACGCCGTCCGCACCGTGCTCGAAGAGGTGGGCACCATCGCCGGCACGGTCCTGGTCACCTACGGTGACACGCCGCTGCTGCGCGCCGAGACGCTGGGCAGGCTGCTGGAAGCCCACGCGGCCGACGGCAACGCGGTCACCGTCCTGACGGCGGAGGTGTCCGATCCGGCCGGTTACGGGCGGATCATTCGCGACGGCACCGGTGCCGTCCTGGAGATCGTCGAAGAGAAGGACGCAAACCCGGAGCAGCGGGCGATCAAGGAGATGAACTCCGGCGTCTACGCCTTCGACGGCCTGCTGCTCGCCGACGCGGTCAAGCGGGTGTCGACGGACAACGCGCAGGGCGAGGAGTACCTCACCGATGTGCTGTCCATCCTCAGGGAGGAAGGGCACAGGGTCGGCGCCCACATCGCGGCCGACTACGTCGAGGTCGAGGGCGTCAATGACAGGGTGCAGCTGGCGTTCGCCCGCAAGGTGCTGAACCAGCGCATCCTCGAGTCGCACATGCGGGCAGGGGTGACGGTCATCGATCCGGCGAGCACGTTCGTGGACGTGCAGGTCACGCTGGAGCCTGATGTCGTCATCCATCCCGGCACGCAGCTGTGTGGCAGCACCGCCGTCGGGACGGGCGCGCGGATCGGCCCGGCCTCCACGCTGACCGACACCACTGTCGGGGCGGGCGCCGTCGTGCGCAACGCCGTGTGCGAGAGCGCGGTCATCGGGCCGGGCGCCTCCGTCGGGCCGTACGCCTATCTGCGCCCGGGCGCAGAGCTGGGCGAGCAGGCGAAGGTCGGCACCTACGTGGAAGTGAAGAACTCCACGGTGGGGGCACGGTCGAAGGTGCCGCACCTGACGTACGTGGGCGACGCGACGATCGGCGAGGATGTCAACATCGGGGCTTCGGCCATCTTCGTCAACTACGACGGGGTCGACAAACATCACACCACCATCGGAGACGGTGTCTTCGTGGGGTGCGACACCATGCTGGTCGCTCCGGTGACCGTCGGCGACGGCGCCTACACGGCGGCGGGGTCGGTCATCACCGACGCGGTCCCACCAGGGGCGATCGGTGTGGCAAGAGCGCGGCAGCGCAACATCGAGAAATGGGTCTTGCGCAGGCGCGCGGGCACGAAGTCGGCAGCGGCGGCCGAGAGGGCGCTAGCCGAGCAAGAGCGGGAGAGTGGCACGTGACGAGCATCAAACAGCCGGGATCCAAGGAGCTGATGCTCTTTTCCGGGCGGGCTTATCCTGAGCTGGCCGACGAGGTCGCCAGGAACGTCGGGGTCTCTCTCACGCCGACGAAACTGATCGACTTCGCCAACGGTGAGATCTACGCGCGTTACCTGGAGTCGGTACGCGGGTGCGACGCCTTCGTGATCCAGAGCCACACCGGGCCGATCAACAAATGGATCATGGAACAGCTCATCATGGTCGACGCGCTCAAGCGGGCCTCCGCCAAGCGCATCACCGTGGTCATGCCGTTCTTCGGCTACGCACGTCAGGACAAGAAGGGCCGCGGTCGTGAGCCGATCACGGCGCGGCTGATGGCCGACATCTTCAAGACGGCGGGCGCCGACCGGCTCATGTCGATCGACCTGCACACCTCGCAGATCCAGGGTTTCTTCGACGGTCCCGTCGACCACCTGTTCGCGATGCCGGTGCTGGAGAGCTACCTGAAGGACAAGCTCGACCTGGCCAACACCACGATCGTCTCGCCGGACACCGGCCGGGTGCGGCTGTCGGAGCGCTGGGCCGACACTCTGGGCACGCCGATGGCGTTCATCCACAAGCGGCGCGACCTCGATGTCGCGAATTCCGTGAAGGTCAACGAGGTGGTCGGCAAGGTGCGCGGGCGCACCTGTGTGCTGATCGACGACATGATCGATACGGCGGGCACGATCTGCAAGGCGGCCGACGCGCTGTACGAGCAGGGGGCGACGAACGTCATCGTGTCGGCCACGCACGCGGTGTTCTCCGACCCGGCCGTGGACCGGTTGAAGAACTCGCGCATCTCCGAGGTGATCGTGACGAACACGTTGCCGCTGTCGGAGGAGAAGAGGTTCGACAAGCTGACGGTGTTGTCGATCGCGCCGCTCATCGCCCGCGCGATCACCGAGGTGTTCAGCGACGGGTCGGTGACGAGCCTGTTCGAGGGCAACACCTGATCCAGACGTTCTTCCCATGATGACGGTGTCCGGCTTGCCGGGCGCCGTCATCGTCTTTTGCAGGCCGAACGGGTGATCGCCACCCCCCTCTGAATGTCGCGATCTGCACATGTACCATTACTCTTCGTAGTCAAGTGGTGGAGATGCGATCAACGCGCCCACCACCTCACGAATGGGCCTCATCAGTGGGTCCTTGCGAGAACAACGAGGATGGATCATGAGTCTTCAACTGCGCTGGGTCACCTTCGTGGCCGCGACCGCGATGGTGGGCGGCCTGTCCGTGTGCGGCACTGCCATGGCGTCCGTGCCCGCACCCGATCCCACGTCCCAGGGGAGGTCACAGTCGTCGTCCCAGTCCACGTCGTCAGAGTCCTCTTCCACCCAGTCCAGGTCTTCCCGTAAGCACCAGGGGCATGGCTCCCGCGCCGTACCCCAGACCAAGAAGTCCAGGACCACGCTCAAGGAGTGCTCCAACGGCTCCTGCACGGTGACGGTGTCCGGCGTGCCGACCCAGAACCTCACGCTGCCTGGGTCCGCCGACGAGGCTGAGCTCGTCGTCAGCGACTTCGCCGACGACTCGGTCTCGCTCGGGATGGGCACCGAGCGCAAGCAGGTGACCGAGGGCGGGACCGTGGACATCGGCGGTTGGACGATCACCCTGGAGAGCGCCGGCAGAGGCGACCACGCGGCGAAGTTCGTCGCCGTCCCCAAGGCTGCGGACGCCGGTTGACGCCCTGGCCCGCGGTGATGGCGCATCTCCGCAGGGCCGTTCGCCGACATCTCCAGTACGGCCCGCACCTCCAGGGTGCGGGCCGTACTGCTGCTCAGGTGCGCCAGATGAGCACGAGGGCGGAGTCGTCCTCGCGGTTGCGGACCCGTTTCACCAGGGTGGCGGTTTCGGTGAAGCCCTCCCTGACCAGCGAGTGGGCTTCGCCGAGGATCCGGTCGAGGCCCGTGTCGGGGTCGGCGCGCGGCCCCCACAGCCCGTTGGTGATCAGCATGAGCGCGTCGCCCTTGCCGAGCGTGCCTCCCACCGTGGGCCATCTGACATGGTCGGTGACGCCGAGCGCGATGCCGGCGGCGGTGGACGGCTGCCAGGTGCCGCTACCGCCGAAGTACTGGGCGACGGGCGGGTGGCCGGCGCAGGCGACGGTGTAGACGCCGGTGGTCAGGTCGAGGTCCAGGTGGACGGCGGTGACGAGCCGTTCCTCGCCTCGGCGGAGCAGGTAGTCGTTGCAGGAGGGCAGGAAGCGTTCGGCGGGCACGGAGGCCAGCAGGCCGCCGAAGGTGCCCGACAGCATCAGCGCGTGCGCCGCGGCGTCGTCGCCCTTTCCTGAGACGTCGACGAGGGCGAGTTGCAGGCGGGAGTCCTCCAGGCGGGAGACGAGGAAGTCGCCGCCGAACAACGCGCCGGGCGCGGCCTGCAGGGCGACCTTGCGGCCCCAGCGGCGCGGCAGCGGCGGGATCTGGTTGGTCGCCTTGAGCTGGTTCTTCAGCTCGATGAGGGCCTGGTCGCCGCGCAGGCCGTAGACGCCGACGCCGGCGCGGGCGTTGCCCAGCGACACGGCCAGGGCGGCCACCAGCACCAGGACGGCCAGTTGGGCGAGTTCGGGCTTGACCGCCAGGGTCGTGACGGCGGAGATCGCGGAGGCGGCCAGGACGACGCCGATGGCGGGAAGTCGCAGCAGCAGCCCGCTGGTGAGGATGATCGGCGCCAGCGTGATCGGCGGCGCCCACGCGGTGCCGTACGCGACCGCGAGCGGCCCGACGGCCAGGGCCGCGACGGTGAGCACGCTGAGCAGCAGCCGGTGGCGGCCGAGGTCCAGCGAGGGGGCGATGTAGGTGCCGGCCACGGGCGGTAACCCCTCGCCCGTGGCGAACTCCATCACCTTGTCGCCGGGTGACCAGATGCGACGGATGGCTTCCAGCACGGACATGGCGTGGGCCTCCTTCGTCCGCATCGTCGCACGGGGACGCGGTGGGAGGTGCGGAAATCCGCGCGGCACGGCGGGGGGAAGGGAGCGGGTAGACTGCACAGGTTGCGTTCGTAACGCCTTCCGCTAGGGCGGGTGAGGGTGAGCGCAGTATCCGATCTTTCCGATGCATCCCTAGGAGATGTCGTGTCCGAAGTACGTATCGCCGCCGAGCCCCGCACCGAGTTCGGCAAGGGCGCCGCCCGCAAGATCCGTCGCGCCGACAAGGTGCCCGCCGTTCTCTACGGGCACGGCATCGACCCCAAGCACCTCACGCTGCCCGGCCACGAGGTCCTGCTCGCGCTGCGCACGGCCAACGTCCTGATCCACCTCAAGGGTGAGGGCGTGGACGAGCTGGCGCTGCCCAAGGGCGTCCAGCGCGACCCGATCAAGGGCTTCGTCGAGCACGTCGACCTGCTGCTGGTCAAGCGCGGCGAGAAGGTCACAGTCGAGATCCCGGTCACGACCACCGGTGACGTCAACTCCGAGGGTCTGCTCGACCAGCAGTCGGTGAGCATCGCGGTCGAGGCCGAGGCTACCCACATCCCGACCGGCGTCGAGGTCGACGTCGAGGGTCTGGAGGTCGGCTCCTCGATCACCGCCGGCGACCTGAAGCTGCCGAAGGGCGCGACGCTGGCCGCCGACCCGGAGATCGTCATCGTCCAGGTCATCGCCAAGCCGACCGAGGCTCCCGCCGAGGAGGAGGCCGCTGAGGGCGCCGTCGCCGCCGAGGGTGAGAGCGCTGAGGCCGCCGAGTAAGTAGCCAGAGCCCGGAACGGGGCGAGCCGGGCACCGCCCAGCTCGCCCCGTTTCTGCATGGAGGAGCTCTGCATGGAGGAGCGATGGATCGCTGGCTGATCGTCGGCCTGGGCAACCCCGGGTCCGAGTACGAAGGCAACAGGCACAACGCGGGCTTCATGGTGCTGGACGAGCTGGCCGCGAGGGCGGGCGGCAGGTTCAAGGCGCACAAGAGTCGCGCGCACGTCCTGGAGACCAAGGGCGCGGTGCTGGCCAAGCCGCAGACGTACATGAACCTGTCGGGCGGCCCCGTGAAGGTGCTCGCCGACTTCTACAAGATCGCCCCTGAGCGGGTGATCGTGGTCCACGACGAGCTGGACATCCCGTACGGCGCGCTGCGGGCCAAGTTCGGCGGCGGCGACAACGGGCACAACGGGCTGAAGTCCATCACCAAGGTGCTGGGCACCCGCGACTACCTGCGGGTGCGGTTCGGCATCGGCCGCCCGCCGGGCCGGATGGACGCGGCCGCTTACGTGCTGAAGGACTTCGGCACGGCCGAGCGCAAGGATCTGGCGTTCCTGGTCGACAGGGCGGCGGACGTGGTGGAGTCGCTGGTGGAGAAGGGCCTGGAGGCGACGCAGAACGCCTTCCACAGCCTCGATCTGAAGATCTCCGGTCCGCCACGCTGAATCTCCGAGCAATAGCCGATACCCTCCGCTACCATTCCATGACTGTCTGTTGGGATAGGTCATGGGGGGCTGATGACGGTAACGAAGGTCGGGCCGCCGCTCGTCTGGCGGGCCAGCCCTCGCCTACCCGGATGGGTGCGTTCCTACCGCGTGCAGGCGCTGTGGGTGGATCTGTCGTGCGCGATGGCGGGGGCGATGCTGGCCTTCGCCGTCAGGTTCGGCGAGCTGACGCCCTACGCCGCGCCGTACATCGTTGCCAGTCTCGCGCTGCCGCCCGTGTGGGTGTGCGCGGTGGCGCTCAACAGGGTCTATGAGCCGCGCCTGATCGGCATCGGCTCGGAGGAGTTCCGCCGGATCGTCAGGTGCGGCCTGGCGCTCACCGCCGCGATGGCCATCTGCGCCTACGCGACCAAGACCGAGGTGGCGCGGGGTTACGTCGTGCTGGCGCTGCCGTTGACGACCGTGCTGACCGTCCTGTGCCGGTATGGCCTGCGCCGGGCCCTGCACCGGCGTCGGGCGGCGGGGCAGTGCATGCGCAAGGTGGTGGCCGTCGGCCACGCGGCCGGTGTCGCCGAGCTGGTGACCAGGTTCCGTAGGGAGCGATACCACGGCATGGAGGTCGTGGCCGCCTGCCTGCCCGAAGACTCTCGGGAGAGGGAGGTCGGCGGTGTGCCGGTGGCGGGCGGGTTCGGCGACGTCCCGCTGGTGGTCGCCCAGCTCGGCGCCGACACGGTGGCGGTGCTGGCCTGCCAGGAGATGGACGGCGTGGCGCTGCGCCGCCTGGCCTGGCGGCTGGAGCGCACCCACACCGAGCTGGTCGTGGCGCCCGCGCTGATGGAGGTGGCGGGTCCGCGCACGACGATCAGGCCCGCCGCCGGGATGCCGCTGCTGCACGTGGAGCATCCGGAGCTGGCCGGGGCGCGGCAGCTGGTGAAGAACGTGTTCGACAGGCTGGTGGCGCTGGTGCTGCTCGTGCTCGGCACGCCGCTGCTGCTCGCGGTGGCGCTCGCCGTACGGCTGGACAGCCCGGGGCCCGCGCTGTTCAGGCAGACGCGCGTCGGCCGGGACGGCAGGGTGTTCACGATCGTGAAGTTCCGCACGATGCGGCACGATGCCGAGCGGCTGAAGGTGGAGCTGGTCAGCGACGTCGACGGCCTGCTGTTCAAGGTAAGGAACGATCCACGCGTCACCGTGCTCGGCGCGCTGATGCGCCGTCACTCTCTGGACGAGCTCCCTCAGCTGATCAACGTGCTGCTGGGTCACATGTCGCTCGTCGGTCCCCGCCCGCCGTTGCCGGAGGAGGTCGCCCGGTACGGCGACGACGTCCGGCGGCGACTGCTGGTGCGCCCGGGGCTGACGGGGCTGTGGCAGGTTTCCGGCAGGTCAGATCTGTCGTGGGAGGAATCCGTCCGCCTCGACTTGCGTTACGTCGAGAACTGGTCACTCATGTTGGATCTGCAGATCCTGTGGAAGACTTGGTCGGCCGTCGCCCGCGGGCAAGGAGCTTATTGATGACGATTCGCGACGACCATTCCCTCGCGTCTGACCTGGCGATGGAGGCGGGAGAACATCTGCTCGCGCTGCGCGCCCGTGAGGGTTTCGCGCACCCGCCCGCGCTGCGGGCCGAGGGTGACCGGCTGTCCCATGTCTTCCTCACCGAGGCGCTGGCGCGGCTACGGCCCAGCGACGGCGTGCTGTCGGAGGAGGCGACCCGCGAGGAGCGCGAAGACCCGGCGCGGCTCACGGCGGACAGGGTGTGGATCGTGGATCCGCTGGACGGCACCAGGGAGTTTGCCGAAGAGGGACGCACGGACTGGGCGGTTCATGTGGCGCTCTGGGAGCGGGGCGCGCTGGTCGCCGGAGCGGTGGCGCTGCCCGCCCAGGGGCGCACGCTGTCGACGGGCGAGCCGCCGAAGCTGCCCGCCTACGAGGGCGGCAGGTTCCGCATCGCGGTCAGCCGTACCAGACCGCCCGAGTTCGTCCAGAAGCTCGCCTACCTCGCGGGCGCCGACCTCGTGCCGATCGGCTCGGCCGGCGCGAAGATCTCCGCGGTTTTGACCGGCGAGGTGGAGGCGTACGTGCACGCGGGCGGGCAGTATGAATGGGATTCCGCGGCGCCCGTGGCGGTCGCGCTGGCCTCCGGGGCCTTCGCGAGCCGGATCGACGGTTCTGAGCTGGCCTACAACCAGGAGGACCCCACGCTTCCGGATATCCTTGTTTCCCTACCGGAGCTGGCGCCAACGTTGCTCGCCGGGATCCGCGACCTGCACCGCTAATGCCGGAGGAAGCCCCCATGCTTCAGCGCGATTACACGACGTCGCAGCTTGACGTACTCGAGGCCGAGGCCATCCACATCATGCGCGAGGTGGCTGCGGAGTTCGAGCGGCCCTGTCTGCTCTTCTCCGGCGGCAAGGACTCCATCGTCATGCTGCGCATCGCGGAGAAGGCGTTCTGGCCCGCGCCGATCCCGTTCCCGCTGATGCACGTCGACACCGGGCACAACTTCGCCGAGGTCATCGAGTTCCGCGACCGGCGGGCCGAGGAGCTCGGCGCGCGCCTGGTGGTGGCCAGCGTCCAGGACTCCATCGACGCCGGGCGGGTCACCGAGGAGACCGGGCGGCGCGCCTCCCGCAACCGCCTGCAGACCACGACGCTGCTCGACGGGATCGAGGACAACGAGTTCGACGCGGTGTTCGGCGGCGCGCGCCGCGACGAGGAGAAGGCCCGCGCCAAGGAGCGGGTGTTCTCCTTCCGCGACGAGTTCGGCCAGTGGGACCCGAAGAACCAGCGTCCCGAGCTGTGGAACCTCTACAACGCGCGCATCCGCAAGGGCGAGCACATCAGGGTGTTCCCGCTGTCCAACTGGACTGAGCTCGACATCTGGGACTACATCCGCCGCGAGGGCATCGAGATCCCTTCGATCTACTTCGCGCACACCCGCAAGGTGTTCGAGCGCGACGGCATGCTGCTGCCCGACGCGTCCGTGGTCACCAGGGGCGACGACGAGCCGCTGTTCGAGACGGTCGTCCGCTACCGCACCGTCGGCGACATGACCTGCACGGGCGCCGTCCAGTCCACGGCCGCCACGGTCGAGGAGATCATCGAGGAGGTCGCGGCCACCAGGATCACCGAGCGCGGTGCCACCAGGGCCGACGACCGGGCCTCCGAGGCCGCGATGGAAGACCGCAAGCGAGAGGGCTACTTCTAAATGCGCAGCCTTCCCCTTGCCAGCCGTACCACCATGGGAGAGCAGCTGTAATGGACATCCTTCGCTTTGCCACGGCGGGAAGCGTCGACGACGGCAAGTCCACCCTCATCGGGCGCCTGCTCTTCGACTCCAAGGCCATCTTCGAGGACCAGCTGGAGGCCGTCGAGCGCACCTCGCGCGACCGCGGCACCGAATACACCGACCTGTCGCTGCTCACCGACGGCCTGCGCGCCGAGCGGGAGCAGGGCATCACGATCGACGTGGCCTACCGCTACTTCGCGACGCCCCGGCGCAAGTTCATCATCGCCGACACCCCAGGTCACATCCAGTACACGCGCAACATGGTCACCGGCGCCTCCACGGCCGACCTGGCGATCATCCTGATCGACGCGCGCAAGGGCGTGCTGGAGCAGTCGCGCCGGCACGCGTTCCTGACGTCGCTGCTGCGGGTGCCGCACCTGGTGCTCGCGGTGAACAAGATGGACCTGGTCGACTACTCCGAGGCGCGCTTCGAGGAGATCCGCGAGGAGTTCACCGCGTTCGCCTCCAAGCTCAACGTGGCCGACCTGACCTTCATCCCGATCTCCGCGCTCAACGGCGACAACGTGGTCTCCAGGTCGGAGAACATGCCGTGGTACCAGGGCTCCTCGCTGCTGCACCACCTGGAGAACGTGCACATCGCCTCCGACCGCAACCTGGTCGACGTGCGCTTCCCCGTGCAGTACGTGATCCGCCCGCACCGCACCGAGTTCCACGACTACCGGGGTTACGCGGGGCAGGTCGCGGGCGGCATCCTCAAGCCCGGTGACGAGGTGCTCCACCTGCCCTCGGGCCTGACCACGCGGATCGCCTCGATCGAGACCTTCGACGGCCCCGTCGAGGAGGCGTTCCCTCCCATGTCGGTCACCCTCCGGCTGGAGGACGACATCGACATCTCCCGCGGCGACCTGATCTGCCGGCCCAACAACCGGCCGCATGTGGCGCAGGAACTGGAGGCGATGGTCTGCTGGATGTCCGACGCGACCAAGCTCGCGCCGCGCTCCAAGCTGACCATCAAGCACACGACGCGTACGGCGCGCGCGCTCGTGCGCGACCTGCACTACCGGCTCGACGTCAACACCCTGCACAGGGACGAGGCGGCGACCTCGCTGGGGCTGAACGAGATCGGGCGGGTGTCGCTGCGCGTCACCCAGCCGCTGTTCGTGGACGACTACGCCCGCAACCGGTTGACGGGCGGGTTCATCCTCGTCGACGAGGGCACCAACACGACGGTCGGCGCGGGAATGATCGTCGAGGCGAAGGCCTGACAGGCTTCTCTGGACAAACGGCCTGAGCGCCGCGTGGGTCTTCCACGCGGCGCTCTCGCATGTGGGGCCCTTAGGTAGATCCTTTGGGTTTCGGTGACACTTCGATTACTCTGCGCACTAGAGTCTCCACGGTCCGTATCCGTCGCACCGCCGGAGGCGTGCCAGTGAGTAGCCGGGTGATCTTCATCGGTGGCCTCGGCCGCAGCGGTACCACGCTGCTGGAGCGGCTCCTCGGCGAGCTTCCCGGCGTCGTGCCGCTCGGCGAGGTCGTCCACCTCTGGGCGCGCGGCGTGCTGGCCAACGAGCCGTGCGGGTGCGGCGAGCCGTTCGATCGCTGCCCGTTCTGGCGCGAGGTGGGCGAGCGGGCCTTCGGCGGCTGGCCACGCGGGCTGGCCGAGCGCATGCTGACGCTGCGTCACAAGGTCGACCGCACCAGGCGCATCCTCGCGGTCGGCCATCCCGACCTGGCCGAGTACGTCGCCGCCTACGACCGCGTCTACTCCGCCGCCCTCGACGTCGCGGGCGGCACGGTCGTCGTCGACTCCAGCAAGCACGCCTCGCTGGCGTTCTGCCTGTCGGCGGGCGGCCTGGCCCCCCGCGTCGTCCACGTCGTACGCGATCCGCGCGCCGTGGCCCACTCGTGGCGCAGGACGGTCGCCCGCCCCGAGGACGGCCGCCCGATGACCAGGTGGGGCGCGATGCGCACCTCACTCCACTGGAGCGCCCAGAACCTCGCGCTCGACCTGCTGCCCCGGTGGGGCGCCCAGGTGACCAGGGTCCGTTACGAGGACCTGCTCGCCGACCCCCGCACCACCCTCACCGCGCTCGCGACCGAGCTGGGCCTCGACGGCTTCCTCGACCTCGGCTTTCTCGACGGGGCCACCGCGAGCCTCGGCCCCGCCCACACCGCCTCGGGCAACCCCATGCGGTTCGCGGTGGGCCAGGTGCGGCTCTTCCACGACGACGCCTGGCGCGGCGGGCTGCCCGCCGTCCAGCGCGCCGTCGTCTCGGGCCTGACGGCCCCTCTCATGACCAGGTACGGCTATCGCGGAGCGGCGGCATGACTCCTTCGGTCGGCGTGGTGATCCCCACCACGGGCAAGCGGCCAGAGCAGCTGCGGGCGGCGACGCGCGCGGTGCTCGCCCAGGACTACCCCGGCAGGATCGACCTGGTCATCGTGGTCGACGGCGGCGACCCCGCCGCGGTCGCCGAGCAGGTCGCCGTCGCGGCACCGTCGCACGACGGCGAGCGCCCCAGGGTGCGGGTGCTGCCCAACCGGCTCAGCCCCGGCCTGCCGGGCACGCGCAACACGGGCATCGCCGCCTCCGACACCGACCTGGTCGCCTTCTGCGACGACGACGACGTGTGGCTGCCCGGCAAGCTCGCCGCGCAGCGCCGCGCCCTGTCCGGCGGCGCCGACTTCGCCAGCTGCTCCATCGAGGTGGAGTACGGCACCAGCCGCGTCCCCAGGCTGGCGGGAGTCAGCCGGATCACCAAGGACCATCTCGTGCGTTCGCGGATGGCGATGGTCCACTCCTCGACGTTCCTGTTCAGGCGCGGCGCGTACTGGGTCGACGAGAGCGCGCCCGCGGGCCAGAACGAGGACTGGGACCTGGCGCTGCGCGCCGCCAAACGGCAGCCGATCGCACACGTCGACCGTCCGCTGGTCAGGGTCCGCTGGGGCGCGTCGCAGTACGTCGCTCAGTGGGCCGACCGCATCGCCGGGCTGGAGTGGATGCTCGCCCGGCACCCCGAACTGGCCGTGGATCCGCGCGGCGCGGCGCGGATCTACGGCCAACTCGCCTTCCACAACGCGGCGCTCGGGCGGCGCGGGGAGGCGGGCCGATGGGCGCTGCGCGCCTTCGCCGCCCGCCTGGGCGAACCTCGTGCCCCGATCGCGCTGGCGGTGGCGGCGGGGCTGGTGTCCGCTCCCACCGTGCTCGCCGCCCTGCACGGCAGGGGCCACGGAATTTGAGCGGTACGGCACCGCACAACACCCCTTCCGCCGACCTGCTCTCAGGCGTAGGCGGGACGTCCGCCCCCGTGGAGTCCGACGTCTGGGATGTCAGCGGTCCCTCAGCCCTCGCCGGGGGCTTGGTCTCGGGCATCGGCGGGTCGTCGGCCTCCGGGGAGCCGCCCGCCGACGTCTGGGAGGTCAGCGGCTCCCCAGCCCTCGCCGAGGACTTGGTTTCGGGTATCGGCGGGTCGTCGGCCCCCTGGGAGGTCTCCGCCAACGTCTGGGATGTCAGCGGCTCAGCCCTCGCCGAGGACCTGTTCTCGGGTGTCAGCGGGGCCTCCACGTCCGGGGAGGCTTGCGCGGAGGGTTTCGTCTGGGGCGTAGGCGGCACCGCAACCCCTGCCGAGGGTGTCGGGTTGGGCGAGGTTCCGCCCCACGCCTCTGGCCGGACCTCAGCGCCCGGTATCTCCGCGGCGGCCGGGGGGAGGCCCTTCGCCGGTCGCCTGGATGGCCGGCCGTGCCGGGTGAGGGTGGCGGGGGTCGAGGTGGATCCGTTCACCGAGCGGCAGGTGGTCGCGTGGGTGGCCGCCGCGCTCGACCAGGGCAGGGGCGGCCACATCATCACCCCGAACATCGACATCTGCCGTGCCGTCTCGAAAGATCCCGCTCTCGGGAAGCTGGTCGCCGCCGCAGAGGTGGTGGTCGCGGACGGGATGCCGCTGGTCTGGGCGTCCAGGTTGCTCGGCACGCCGGTTCCTGAGCGGGTGACGGGCGCCGACCTGATCTGGTCGCTCAGCGCGATGGCCGCCACCGCCGGTCGGCCCGTCTACCTGCTCGGCGGTCCGCCCGGCGTGGCGGCGAAAGCGGCGGGGGAGCTGGCGGGCCGATGCCCTGGGCTGGAGGTGTGCGGGGTTGACGCTCCGCCGTACGGGTTCGAGGAGGACGCGCGGGAGCTGGGCAGGGTCAGGGCCAGGCTCGTCGCTGCAGGGCCGAGCGTCGTGTTCGTGGGGCTCGGGTTTCCCCGGCAGGACAGGCTGATCGCCGCGTTGCGCGCTGATCTGCCGCGGGCGTGGTTCGTGGGGTGCGGGTCGGCGATCGCGTTCGCGGCGGGGGCGGTGCCCAGGGCTCCGGTGTGGATGCGGCGCGTGGGCGCGGAGTGGCTGTTCCGCCTGGCGAGCGAGCCGGGACGGCTGGCCAGGCGTTACCTGGTCGACGACGTCCCGTTCGCGATACGGCTGCTGGCCAGGTCGCTGCTGGTCAGGCGGTGACGCGGGTCTTGGATGCCATCAGATGGTCAGGTGACGGATTGTGGTGATCTCGGCGTCGGTCAGGCGGTCGCGGTAGGAGTGGAGCGCGCGGCTGGAGTCCATCGGCCGGTAGGCGGTGCGTGACAGGCCGGACCAGGTGAAGCCGCGCTCCGCCGTACGGGAGGCCGTGCAGGCGCGGGTGATGCGGCGTTCGGCCGCAGGGGACCAGCGCAGTCCCGCCACCTCGTAGAGCTTGCGGAAGCCGGGCAGCGGCGCGGCGGCGAGCTCTTCGTAGGAGACGAGGGCGATGCCCTCCGCGCGGGCCAGGACGGCGCGGGCGACCCGCCAGAGCGCGCAGATCTTGGCGATGCGGTCCTGGGAGCCGACCAGCGCCCGCAATTCCTCGACCTCGGGATGGTCGCGGACGAGGAGGGGCTGGTCGAGCAGTTCGTGCAGGTCGACGGTCCAGCCGAGCCGCGTCCACGAGCCGACGAACGACACCGGATCGCGGACGAGCGCGATCACCGTGCAGCCGAGCCGGCGCGCGAACCAGCCGGAGGAGAGCACGGCGAAGGGATCGTCGAGGAGTGCCCGCCGTCCGGCGAGGCGTCCCCAGGCGAAGGCGGAGCCGTACCGCGCGAGTCTGGCCAGGTCGTACGGCGAGCGGTTGGTGCGCAGTTCGGCCAGGAACCCGTAGCGGAGGGCGGCGGTGTCGCGGAAGGCGGGCAGCCAGTCGGCGGAGTTGTCGTCGCAGATGTACTGGAAGCGGTGCGTGACGGAGGCGCGCAGCACGCCGGGGCAGCGGCCGGGCGGGTGCTGGGGGTTGAGCGGCTCGTTGACGTAGACGAGTTCGCCGGAGGCGCACAGCATCTTGCCGGCCCAACTGGTGCCGCTGCGGGGCAGGCCGGTGACGAGGATCGGCGTCACGCGGCCGCCCACGAGCGGAACCTGAGCGCGGTCAGGCTGTGGCGGCCGAAGGGGCGCAGGCCGTACCGCTGGTGGATCTGCCACAGCGGCAGCAGGTTCTTCAGCAGCACCCCGCCCGACCAGCCGAGCGCCGCGCCCAGCGCGCCGTGGGCGGGGATCAGCGCCAGGTCGAGCACCACCGTGAAGCCGACGGCCGCGACCAGGTTGGCGAGGCTGGCGGTGGTGTGCCCGGCCGAGGTGAGGACGACGTCGACCATCCCGCACGCCGTCGCGACCATCATCGTCGCCGCCAGCACCAGCGCGGCGGGCACCGCGTCGCCGTACCCGGGGCCGAAGACGCGTAGCAGCCACGGGGCGAGTACGGCGTAGCCGAGCCACACCGGCCAGGTCAGCAGCACCAGCCACATGGTGGTCACCTGGTACAGCTCGCGGGCTCGGGTCAGGTCGCCCTCGGCCATCGCGCGCACCAGGCGGGGCTGGGCGGCATGGGAGAGACCCTGGTTCGCGAGCTGTCCGACCACCTTGAACCTGGTCGCCGCGGTGTAGACGGCCACCGCGCCTGGCCCGGCGAGCAGGGCGACGATCACGATGTCGAGGCGTTGGAACACCGCCTGGATCGCTCCGGCGGCCGATCTCGGCGCGGTGTGCCGCCACAGGTCGCGTCCCGTGCCCGGCAGGTACGGCGTGCGCGGCATCCGCCCGCGCAGGCTCGTCGCGGCCAGGACCACGAGCGGCACGTACGGCAGCGCCCACGCGGCGGCCAGCAGGCCGGTGACCAGGCCGCCAGGGCTACCTGTGCCATCGGGACCAGCGGGGCCGACAGTGCCGATGGGCCCGCCGAGCCCGCCGAGCCACCCAAGGCCGCCGAGCCCACCAGAGGCCGTCGCGGCGAGGGCCACGGATGCCACCAGGGCGAGCTGCGCGACGGGCAGCAGCACGCCGTCGAGCAGCACGGTCGGGCGCATCGCGCCGAATCCTCTGGTGGCGGCCAGGAGCACGTCCGCGGCCACGATGAGGGGCAGCGCGAGGGCGAGCGGGCCGAGGTGAGGGTAGAGGAGCGCGCCCGCCACGACCGAGAGCGCCACGCCTGGGGCGAGGGCTGCCCTGACATATCCGGAAATGCCGCGATAGTCGTAGGTCCTGGCGCGGGCGATGAAGTAGACGAGGCCGTTGCCCGCGTCGAGCTTGACGATTCCGGCGATCATCAGGGCCAGCGCGACGGCGGTGAAGAAGACGCCCGCCTGCTCGGCGCTGAAGGCCCTGGTCACCACCACGACCAGGACGAACTGGGCGAGCGCGCCGACCCCGGCCCCGGCGATACCCGCGATCCCGCCCCTGGCCACCCGCCCGAGCGCGGGCCTCCCCGAAGAGCCGGTCGCGCCCGTGGGTGTGGGTCTCCCGGAAGAGCCGGTCGCGCCCGTGGGTGTGGGTCTCCCGGAAGTGTCGGGCGCGCCCGTGGGTGTGGGTCTTCCGGAAGAGTCGGCCATGGCCGTGGGTGCCGGTCCTTCCGAAGAGCCGGAGGGGGTCAGCGGCGCCACGAGGGGTCACCGCCCAGCCACGGCACCAGGGCCGTGTCGTACACCTCGAAGTGCTCCATCAACGCCTGCCGTACCGACTCCGGCAGCGGTTTGGGGGTGGACCTGCCGTTGTGCCGCTCGAACACCGGGTATCCCATCTCGGGCACCCCCAGGAAGTCCAGCACCCGGTTGTAGACCCGCTCGGGCTCGGCGAAGAACACGTGGCTGTCGATGACGAGGATCCGCTCGCGTCCGAACAGCGTCTCCAGCCGGTCGAGCTGCTCGGCGTAACGTCCGCGCGCCAGGTAGGCGTGGTGGCGGTGCGAGTGGTGCGACGAGTACGGCTGGGCCCGCAGTTGCTCCTCCGCGCCCGCCAGCCGCCTGGCCTCGAGCTCCACCGCGTACTCGAAGTGCGACTCGGTCTCGAAGCCGCGCGCCAGCTCGTGGGAGTGCGCGGAGAAGGCCCGTTCGACGGGGTCGCGCACCAGCACGATCAGCTTCACGCCGGGCAGGTCTCTGGCGATCCGCTCCCCGGCCAGCGGGTGGAACAGGTAGTAGGGGGCCGACTCGAAGGCCAGCGGCTGCATGCCGTACCGCTTCTTGAGCAGCGCCGCGCCCACCTTCAGCGGGAAGTGGGCCTGGTACCAGGCCGGGCCCTTGGCGTAGTCCATGTCGAAGTAGTGGACGCCCTTGTGGAGCACGGGCTTGAGCAGGAGCGGATGCTGGGCGAGCGCGCGGTAGAGCGAGGTGGTGCCGCAGCGCTGCGCCCCCATGATCAGGAACGACGGCAGCACCCGGCCGCCGGAGGTCAGCCGTCCGGTGGTGCGGGAGACGGACATGACCGAGTGCTTCATGGCGTTCATATCAGCAGCTCCTGGTGATCGACGAGCGGGTTGAGCCATGACGAGGGCGGCCCGAGTGGCTCGTGGCCGTCGACGACGTGCCGGTCGGCGAGCGCGATGAGGTACTGGATCGCGGCCAGCCGCGCCTGGGCGCCCGAGAGCCCGAGCGGCGCCAGCGCCCGCCCCGACTGGGCCAGGCAGGCCCTGGCCGCCTGGTCGGGCGGCATGCGGCGCAGCGCCCGCTGGAACAGGTGGTGGACGGCGTCGAAGCCGAGCGGCGCGCCGACCTCGTAGCGTTCCCAGTCCCACACGTGGAGGCGGCCGTCGCCGGTGGGCGCGATGTTCCATGGCGACAGGTCGCCGTGCCAGGCGGGGCCGGCCGGGCCGCCGGTGGCGGCGATCTCCTTGACGGCCGCCGTGAGCAGCGCCGGCGCGACCCGGGCCCGCCGTACGGGCAGGGCGGACATGGCCAGGACGGCCAGCCCGTTCCAGGTCCCGTGGTAGAGCACGACCGGCGGCACGACGGTCTTCAGCGGGAGCTCGGCGAGCTTCTTGAGCGTGGCGGCCTCGTTGGTGATGAGGTCACGGGACCTGGGTGTGTCGCCGACCTTCACGAAGGCCATCAGCGAGCCGCCCGCGTGGAGCTCCAGGATGGGTTTGCGATTGGCTCTGCGCGCGGGCCGTACGTGGAGGACCGCGCGGACGGGGGTGCCGAACACCTCGCCGAGGTGGCTCTCGATGGATCCCTCGACGGGCAGCATGACCTTCGGCGCGAGAGGCGCGTGCCACCAGCGGCGCGGGCGCAGCCGTCGGGGGAGTACGGCGTGCGGCAGCACGCTGTAGGCCTGCGGCGCGCCGGGCCCCGGGTACAGCAGGCGGATGGTCTGGCCGAGATATCGCAGCCTGATGCGGGCGTCACGCATATGTGTTCCTCCAGAGGAGGGCGAAGGAGATGAGGTAGAGGCTGAGCGGCGTGACCAGGCCGTCGTAGACGAACATGTAGAGCAGCACGAGGATCATCACCAGCACGCCCGCCAAGCCGATGGGGCTGCGGTCGGGCCAGTGGCGCCGGATCGCGCCGAGGAAGAAGGCGACGTAGAGCGCGGCGCCCACGAAGCCCTGCGTGATGATCAGGTGCCAGAGCTGGCCGTCGCTGCCCAGGGGCGGGTGTCCGCACTCGCGGCACCAGTCGGTCTTGCCGGTGGTGATCGTGCGGTGGTTGCCCGTGGCGTTGCGGGTGTTGCCGTAGCCGATGATCGGCGAGCCTTGGGCCGCCTCGATGGTGGCGGACACGGTGAAGGCCCTGATGTCGTTGCTGTGGGGGTTGTCCAGGCGCTGGAGGACCAGGCCGGACAGCGGGCTGGCGGCGAACACCACGGCCCCGAGCGCGCCCGCCGCGCACATCGCCAGGCGGGTGCGTCCGCCGACCCTGACCACGAGGTAGAGCGCGGCCAGGCCGAGCCCGATCCACAGGCCCCTGTTGAGGGAGTAGACGACGGGCACGGCGGCGGCGGCGACAAGCACGACGGCCATGGCCTTCCGACGAGCCCCGCCGTAGACCCACCAGCCGACCACGAACCAGATGAGCAGCACCGACAGGTTGCTGCCCCACGCGTTGGCCCACTCGAAGGGCGCCTCGGGCCGCGGCGAGGCGTGGCCGAGCACCTTCTGCATCTGGGCCGCGGTGGGGTGGATCAGGTTCTGCACGAAGGCGTTGCCGCTGATCCAGCCGGGCAGGACGCGTTCGAGCGGCGAGGTGAAGGCGAACGTGGGGAACAGCACGCCGAGCAGGCCGCCCGCCACGGTGGTGACGAACAGCACGCCGAGCATCCTGACCAGGCGCAGTTGCGGGAGCTCGCGCTCGGTGAGGTTGCCGAGGTAGAGCACCATGACCAGGAGCGAGACGTAGAGCGCGAGCCGCATGAGGTAGCCGATGGCGCGGCCCGCGCCGAACTCGCCGTAGGTGTCGGGCGGCATCTCGGCCAGCATGAGCGCGCTGAGCAGGTATCCGGCCAGCAGGAGCACCCACAGGCCGAGGCCGCGCGGCAGCCTGATCGGCCGTCTGCGCCACAAGATGTACGCCATGGGGATTGCCAGCACGATCACCGCGAGGCCGCCGAAGCCGAGCGCCCACCACACGGGATAGCCGACCAGCAGGGCCGCGATCGGCCATGCTGCCCGGCTGTCTGGGCGGGGGTCCCGCACCGTCACGTGTCGGTCACCTGGGGGATCGGGGAGGTCTCCGCTCCCTCGGTCCTGCGCCCCTTGTGACGGCCGGTGCCGCCGTTGGCGAGGATGTCGCCCGCGCCGCCCCGCGCGAGGATGTCGCCCGCGCCGTCTTTCGGGCCGCCCCGCGCGGGGATGTCGCTCGCGCCGCCCTTCGTGCCGCCCTGCGCGAGGATGTCGCCGGTGGCGGGAGGCTGGGGCCGCCGCGTGGGCGCGGTGACGAGCGGCGTGGGCAGGCTGGTGGCGAGCGTCGAGGCCGCGGGCTTGTCGGCTGCGGCGGGTGCGGTGTAGTTGACGGTGACCGCTCCGATGACCGGCACCGAATGCCGCTCCAGCCGTCGTACGGCCAGCGCCACGTCGTCGGCCCGCGCCTTGCCGAGCCCGACCAGCAGCAGCGCCCCGTCGGCCCTGGCCAGGTCGCCCACGTCGGAGCCGGTGAGCACGGTGACGGGCGCGGCGGCCGACAGCGCTCGCGCGAGCGCCCCAGTGCCGAATGCCCCCGTGCCGAATGCCCCCGTGCCGAATGCCGCTGGGCCGGATGCCCCCGCGCCGAATGCCCCCGTGCCGGATGCCCCCGTGCCGAGCGCCGACGGCACCGGGCGCAGCAGCAGCCGTGGCCCCGGGCAGGAGGCGACCACGGCGGCGGCCAGCTCGTGCATGGCCGGGGAGGCGGCCGCCTCGGTCAGGTCGGCGAGCACCGGCAGGCCGGTCAGCCGTTCGACGTCGCCTGCCGTACGCAGGGCGGTGTCGAGCAGGTCGCGTACGTGGGCGGCGAGCGCGCCCGACAGCAGCCCGAGCATCAGGCCGCTGCCGAGGTAGAGCGGCAGGCTGGGTGAGCTGGGCGCCTCGGGCTCGGCGGCCTGGCTGATGACATGGCCGGGGGTGACCGCGACCGTTTTCAGCGAGTCGTACTTCGTCGTGAGCGTGTAGACCTGCCTGGTCAGCACGCCCTGCCGCTGGGTGGCGATGGTGTGCTCCGGGGTGCCCCTGCGCAGTTGGGCCAGCTCACTGACCACCGTGGCCAGGCTGGTGTTGACCTGCTTCAGCTTGGTGACCAGGGCCTTGATCTGGATGGCGAGGGCGGCCTGCGCGGTCTCGGTGCGGTGTTCGAGGTAGGCCTGGGCGTAGGCGCGCGACTGCGCGGCGGCGGTGGCGGGGGTGTCGGCGGTGACCGCGATGGACAGCACGGCGGAGTTGGGCGGAACGGTCACGTCGGCGGGCTCGGGGGTGGCCTTGAGGATCAGCGCCGCCTTGGCGGCCACGACCGCGGACTGGGCGACCTGGGCCTCGGTGTCGAGGTTGAGCGCCTCGCGCTGCCTGCCCGTCACCTGGTTGGGCTGCTCCTGGACGCCGGTGGAGGCGACGAGGACCTGGGTCGTGGCGGTGTAGGCGGGCGGGGTGAGACGCAGCAGCGCGAGGCCGCCGAGCAGCCCGGCGAGCAGGCAGGCGAGGAAGAGCGTCTTGCGCCTGCGCAGCAGTGAGACGTGCTCGGCCAGGTCCGCGCCGGAGGACATCAAGCGATCTCCCTGTAGCCGTTCCGCGACTCTGAGTTACTGAGGTCACGTCACTATAGGGCGGGCGGATATTACCCCGGTTGAATACCGAAGATTTTCTCCGCGCAGATTTTTTTCCGGTGGGCCTCCGCTAAATATCGCGAATTACCGCGAAATGTCGGTGTTGGTGATCCGGAAAACTCGTGAACCCGCAGGCCGCATGCGTGGCAGTGTGGTTCGGCGACACGGGCGAGGGGTCAGCGAGATTGTCGACACGAAAAACGAGGGGAGTGAAGACGACTTGCGTCTCAGAAAAGCCACGGCCCTGATTTTGCTCGCCGCGCTGCCCGCCTGTTCCCAGGCGTCCGGTACGGCCCGCGACAACGAGGCGGAAGCACAGGTGCGAGCACAGCCGGAAGCCAGGGGGCGGGCCACGGCCGAGGCTACGGCCGAGGCCAAGGTCAACGGCCTGCTCGGCATCAAGGA
Source organism: Nonomuraea sp. NPDC059194 (assembly GCF_042754765.1). NCBI lineage: Bacteria > Bacillati > Actinomycetota > Actinomycetes > Streptosporangiales > Streptosporangiaceae > Nonomuraea > Nonomuraea sp. NPDC059194. The sequence goes on from NZ_JBHZBH010000003.1 coordinate 62,134, forward strand.
GTCGCCGTCCTGCGAGGTCACGGCCAAGCTCATCCCGTCCTGCGGCGCGTGGTGGGGGATCGCGCCCGAGATCTTCACGGGGTTGCCGCCGGACAAGGCGCTGGAGCGGGCCGAGACGCGGATGGGCCGCACCGCCGACGTCCTGCACGTCTACCACCGCGGCAAGGAGCTGTTCCCGAACAGCAGAGAGGTCGGGCTCGCCCGCGACCCCGACGACCCCAGGCTGCTGCTGATCAACTGGAAGCCGTCATTCGACCACACCTGGGCCGCGATCGCTGACGGGGCGCTCGACAAGGGCATCGACCGGCTGGCCGACCACATCAGGAAGACCTTCCCCGAGCGGTTCTTCCTCACCGTCCACCACGAGCCGGAGGACGACGTCAGGCCGAACCCGGGCTCGGGCATGACGGCCGCCGACTACGCCGCGATGTACCGCCACGTCGTGCAGCGGCTGCGCGAGCGGGGGGTCAAGAACGCGGTGACGGTCATGACGTACATGGGCGCGCCCAACTGGGCCTCGCAGTCGTGGTTCGAGCAGCTCTATCCCGGCGACGACGTGGTCGACTGGGTGGCGATGGACCCCTATGCCGATGCCAGGGTCCGCGACTTCGACGGGCTGGTCAACAAGACCCGCAAGGACTACCCGCGCTGGCCTGGCTTCTACCGCTGGATGCAGTGGCGCTTCCCCGGCAAACCCATCATGATCGCGGAGTGGGGCGTGTTCTCCTCCGGCCGCAAGCGCGCCTTCTTCGAGTCGGTGCGCGCGCAGGTCACGCGCTATCCGCAGATCAAGGCGCTGGTCTACTTCGACTCTCCGCACGCGCCGAGGGGCGACACCAGGTTCGACACCGACCCGGCGGCCGCCCATGCCTTCACGGCACTCGCAGAGGATCCTCACTTCTCCGCGACGCGCGTGCCGCGACCATGAGCGCCGCGCCGCCGAGGACGGCCGCCGCGCCCACGATCCACAGCGTGACCGTGTTGGGCACGTTCAGGAGCTTGAGCGCCGAGGCCAGCAGCACCACGGCCAGCAGCGCCCTGATCGCGCCGCTCGGCGCCCACGCCGAGATCCGCGCGCCGAGATAGACGCCGGGGATCGAGCCGACGAGCAGCGAGAGCGTGAGGTCGAGCTGGAAGTCGCCGAAGAACAGGTGGCCGAGCGCCGCCGCGCCGACGAGGGGTACGGCCTGCACGAGGTCGGTGCCCACGAGCTGGTTGGCCTTGAGCGCGGGGTAGAGGGCCAGCAGCGCCACGATGATCAGCGATCCTGAGCCGACGGAGGAGACGCCGACGACCACACCACCGACGATACCGACCAGTACAGTCGGAATCGGACGCACGACAACATCGCGGGCGCTCGACGAGCCCCCCTTGTCGCCGAGCCAGGTCTTCAGCACCAGGCCCGCCACGGCCAGGAGCAGCGCGACGCCCAGTGCCACCTTCACCGCCTGCTGGACGGCGGGGCCGTCGCCGAACGCCCTGACCAGGAAGACCCCGCTGAAAGCGGCCGGCACCGAGCCCGCGCACAGCCAGCCCACCAGGCGCAGGTTGACGGTGCCCCTGCGCAGGTGGACCAGGCCGCCGACCGGCTTCATGATCGCCGAGGCGACCAGGTCGCTGGAGACCGCGGCCAGCGGGGGCACGTTGAAGAAGAGCATCATCATGGGCGTCATCAGCGCGCCGCCGCCCATGCCGGTCAGCCCGACGATGATCGCGACCAGGAACGACCCGACGACCAGCGGGAGATCGATCACCGCACCCATCCTCCGCTCCTGAGCGTGTCCATGACCCGCGTGACGGCGGCCCCGATCGAGAGGTGCGTGGTGTCGATGACCAGGTCGGCGTCCTCCGGCTCCTCGTAGGGGTCGGAGATGCCGGTGAACTCGGGGATCTCGCCCGCGCGGGCCTTGGCGTACAGGCCCTTGCGGTCGCGGCGCTCGCACTCCTCCAGCGGCGTGGACACGTGGACGAGCAGGAAGTCGGCGCCGACGGACTCGACGAGCGCGCGCACCTCCTCGCGGGTGGCGGCGTAGGGCGCGATGGGCGCGCAGATGGCCAGGCCGCCGTGCCGCGCGGCCTCGGCGGCGACGAAGCCGATGCGGCGGATGTTGAGGTCGCGGTCGGCCTTGGAGAAGGTCAGCCCCTTGGACAGCAGGTGGCGCACCACGTCGCCGTCGAGGTAGGTGACGGTGCGGGTGCCGAGCTCCAGCAGCGCGTCGCGCAGGCCGCGGGCGATCGTCGACTTGCCCGAGCCCGACAGGCCGGTGAAGAACACCACGACGCCCCTGCGGTGGGGAGGGCCCGGCAGCGTCACGGGCTCGGGTCCTGCCAGGTGCTCGGCCGCGCCGTAGGCGGCGGCGACGTGCTCGCGCAGCTCCAGGTCGATCTCCTGGTCGTCGCGGGGGGCGAGGGGCACCGAGACCACGATCGTGTCCTCGGGCAGCTTCTCGCGGGCCTTCAGCGCGGCCCTGACCACCGCGGGGCCGCCTTCGCCGTACGCCAGGGGGAGCAGCAGGACGACGCCGTCGAGCTCCTCGGCGACGGCCATGATCTCCTGCGTGCTGAGGTCGTCGAGCAGGCCGCGCATGGTGACGGCCAGCGCGGGGCGGCCCGCCAGCTCCTCGCGCACCTCGGCGGGATGGCGGCGCAGGCCGGCGAAGGGGCCGTGCTCGGCCGCGCCGAGCGTCTCGACGGGGCCCGCCACCAGGTCGTCGTGCCCCGTTTCCGCCACCGTGAGCACGGCGAGCGGCACGCCCTCGGGGTCGAGCAGCGTGACCCGGTCTCCCTGCTTGGCCTCGGGGACGCGCAGCGTCACGGGCGCGGGCCACGGGGTGCCGTCGGCGAGGGTGCCGCGCTCTTCGACCTCGTGGAGGTCGTCATGGCCGAGGAAACCGGTCAGCGGGTGGAAGGCTCCGGAGAGCAGCAACTCCAGGTCGGCGAGTTCGCGAGGGTCGGGGGTCCACTGGAGGTTCGCCGTCATCGCTCCACATTTCCGGTCGACTTAGTGGGATAACCTTACCCGGGTCACAGCAGCCGGGCGAAATGATTCTGGGGCTTCCTGATGACCATCGTCACCTCGTCGTACGAAGAGGTGAACCTGCCGCGCGACAGCGTGTCGACCAGGCGCACCATCGCCGAGCCGACGCGTCCCATGGCCGGGCCGCCGGTCGAGGCCACGTCGTCGCTGATCAACAGGCCGCGCATCAGGCAGAAGGCGCGCATGCCCTCGCGGGAGGAGACCGGCTCGAACACGGCGGGCAGCGGGCCCGTGCCCTCGCCGTTCGACAGACGCGGCCACAGCAGGCGGCGCAGCCACCCGGGGGTGAGGCGGTCGCACAGGCCGTAGGCGGTGGACCTGTCGCGCATGCGCAGCAGCAGCAGGCCACCGGGGCGCAGGCCGTTGAGCAGGCGGTCGAGGACGAGTTCGGCGTGCTGGATGCGCTCGACGAGGAAGGTGACCTGGATGGCGTCGAACGAGCGCGGCGTGACGGGGACCGAGCGCAGGTCGCCGAGCGTCCACGCGTCGAGCGCCCAGGAGTCGGGCGCAGCGCGCTCGGGCATGGCCGCCCTGATGACGGGCAGGTCCTCGTCGATGCCGATCACCCTGGTGTCGATCCCGTCGAGGGCGGGCGGCGGGTCGTGGGCGCACCCAGCGATGAGCAGGTCGAGCCTGCGCTCCAGTTGCTCGGTCCACTGCTCGCGGATCCGCTGCTCGAAGAGGTCGCCTCTGGCGACCGACCTGACGTCAGCCATGTCACCCAGAGTAATCATATGAACTCGACCTGTTATGTATTTCCCACCCCTTCGCGCGGGGTCCAACGGGCGTGCGGCAGCGGCGGTGGAAGTAGTCTGGTCGGACAGACCCCCGCGACCCCACTCGGCCGGGGGTAGTCGTGTTGCCGTCGTGGGGCTTGAGAGCGTATCTGATGAGTCTTTCCGGACTGCTTGACCTTGTCTCCGCCGACCCGAAGCTGACCGCCGCCCTGAAGCAGGGCGGCGATGTTTCGCTGATCGCGCCCGCCGCGCTGCGCCCTTTCGGGGTGGCCGCGCTGGCCGAGCACGACCGGCGCACCGTTCTGGCCGTCACCGCGACGGGCCGTGAGGCCGAGGACCTGGCGGCCGCGCTCACCAGCCTCATCGAGCCCGGCACCGTCGCCGTCTTCCCCGCGTGGGAGACGCTGCCGCACGAGCGCCTGTCGCCGCGCAGCGACACCGTGGGCCAGCGGCTGGCCGTGCTGCGGCGGCTCGCGCACCCGGTGGAGGGCGACGCGACGGCCGGCCCGCTGTCGGTGATCGTCGCGCCGGTCCGCGCGCTGCTGCAGCCGATCGTCAAGGGCCTGGGCGACCTGGATCCGATCCGCCTCAAGGCGGGCGCCGACGCCGACCTCGAGGACGTGGTCGCGCGGCTGATCCAGAACGGTTACGCCAGGGTCGACATGGTCGAGAAGCGCGGCGAGGTGGCCGTGCGCGGCGGCCTGCTCGACGTGTTCCCCCCGACGGAGGAGCACCCGCTGCGCCTGGAGTTCTGGGGCGACACGGTGGAGGAGATCCGCTGGTTCAAGGTCGCCGACCAGCGCTCTCTCGAGGTGGCCGACGACGGCCTGTTCGCGCCGCCGTGCCGCGAGCTGCTGCTGACCGACGAGGTCAGGGCCAGGGCGGCCGAGCTGGCCCGCGAGCACCCGTCGCTGGCCGAGGTGCTCGACCAGCTCGCCGAGGGCATGCCGGTGGAGGGCATGGAGGCGTTCGCGCCCGTGCTCGCCGGCGAGATGGACCTGCTGATCGACCACCTGCCGTCGGCGTCGGCGGTGTTCGTGTGCGATCCCGAGCGCATCAGGGGCAGGGCCGAGGAGCTGGTCAGGACCAGCCAGGAGTTCCTCGAGGCGTCGTGGATCAACGCGGCGGCCGGCGGCGAGGCGCCGATCGACCTCGACGCGGCCGCCTTCCGCACCCTGGAGGAGGTACGCGAGCAGGCCGACTCGCTCGGCCTGCCGTGGTGGACGCTGGCGCCCTTCGGCGAGGGCGTCGAGCTCGACGCGCACGACAGCGAGTCCTACCGGGGCGACACCCAGAAGGCGCTGGCCGATATCAAGGGCTGGCTGGGCGAGGACAAGGCCGTCGTGCTGCTCAGCGAGGGCATGGGCTCGGCCGAGCGGATGGTCGAGCTGCTCAAGGGCGTGGACGTGCCCGCCCGGCTGTCGCGATACCTGGACGGCGCGCCGGAGCCGAAGGTCGTGCACGTCTCGACCGGTCTCATCGAGCACGGCTTCGTGACGCCGGGGCTGGCCGTACTGACCCATCTGGACCTGGTGGGGCAGAAGGCGAGCACCAAGGACATGCGGCGGCTGCCCAGCAGGCGGCGCAACATGGTCGACCCGCTGCAGCTCAAGGTCGGCGACCACGTGGTGCACGAGCAGCACGGCGTGGGTCGCTACATCGAGATGGTACAGCGCACCGTGCAGGGCGCCACCCGTGAATACCTGGTCATCGAGTACGCCAAGGGCGACCGGCTCTACGTGCCGACCGACCAGCTCGACGAGGTGACCCGCTACGTCGGCGGCGAGGCGCCCACGCTCAACAGGATGGGCGGCGCCGACTGGGCCAAGGCCAAGTCGCGGGCCAAGAAGGCGGTCAAGGAGATCGCCGGGGAGCTGATCCGCCTCTACAGCGCGCGGATGGCCAGCCCAGGGCACCCCTTCGCGCCCGACTCGCCGTGGCAGAGGGAGATGGAGGACGCCTTCCCCTACGCCGAGACCGGGGACCAGCTGGAGGCCATCGACGAGGTCAAGCGCGACATGGAGCGGGCCGTCCCGATGGACAGGCTGGTCTGCGGCGACGTCGGCTACGGCAAGACCGAGATCGCGGTGCGGGCGGCGTTCAAGGCGGTGCAGGACGGCAAGCAGGTCGCGGTGCTCGTGCCGACGACGCTGCTGGTGCAGCAGCACCTGTCGACGTTCAGCGAGCGCTTCTCCAGCTTCCCCGTCAGCGTCAAGCCCGTCTCCCGGTTCCAGACCGACGGCGAGGTCAAGGCGACCCTCGAAGGGCTCAGGGCCGGGCAGGTCGACCTGGTGATCGGCACGCACCGGCTGCTCAGCCCCGAGGTGCGCTTCAAGGACCTCGGCCTGATCATCATCGACGAGGAGCAGCGTTTCGGCGTCGAGCACAAGGAGGCCATGAAGCACCTGCGCACGCAGGTGGACGTGCTGGCGATGTCGGCCACGCCGATCCCGCGCACGCTGGAGATGGGCCTGACCGGCATCCGCGAGATGTCGACGATCCTGACCCCGCCGGAGGAGCGGCACCCGATCCTGACCTTCGTCGGACCGTACGACGAGAAGCAGCTCACCGCGGCGATCAGGCGCGAGCTGATGCGCGACGGCCAGATCTTCTTCGTGCACAACAGGGTCGCCTCGATCAACAGGGTCTCGGCCAGGCTGAAGGAGCTGGTCCCCGAGGCGCGCATCGCGGTGGCGCACGGCCAGATGAACGAGCACCAGCTCGAGAAGATCATGGTCGGGTTCTGGGAGCGCGAGTTCGACGTGCTCGTCTGCACGACGATCGTCGAGTCGGGCCTCGACGTGCCCAACGCCAACACGCTGATCGTGGACAGGGCCGACAACTACGGCCTGTCGCAGCTCCACCAGCTGCGCGGCCGCGTCGGCCGGGGCCGCGAGCGCGGCTACGCCTACTTCCTGTACCCGCCGGAGAAGCCGCTCACCGAGACCGCGCACGAGCGCCTGGCCACCATCGCCCAGCACACCGAGATGGGCGCGGGCATGTACGTGGCGATGAAGGACCTGGAGATCCGCGGCGCGGGCAACGTCCTCGGCGCCGAGCAGTCGGGGTTCATCGCAGGTGTCGGCTTCGACCTGTACGTCAGGCTCATGGCGGAGGCGGTCCAGGAGCAGAAGGCCAAGCTGTCGGGCGTCGAGGTCGAGGAGGAGCACCACGACGTCAAGGTCGAGCTGCCGATCAACGCGCACATCCCGCACGACTACGTCACCTCCGAGCGGCTGCGGCTGGAGGCCTACAAGCGGATCGCCGCCATCACCGCCGAGATCAACATCGACGAGGTGCGCGACGAGCTCACCGACCGGTACGGCAAGCCGCCCGTCGAGGTCGACAACCTCCTGGAGGTGGCGCGCTTCCGGCTCAAGGCCCGCAGGGCCGGGCTGACGGACGTGACGCTCCAGGGCCAGAACATCAAGTTCGGCCCCGCCGTGCTGAAGGAGTCGCAGCAGGTCAGGCTGGACCGCCTCTACAAGAAGGCGATCTACAAGCAGGCCGCGGAGACGCTGCTGGTCCCCGCGCCGAAGACCAAGCCGCTCGGCGGGGTGCCGCTGCGTGATCTGGAACTGCTGAAATGGTGCTCCGACCTGGTCGAGGTCATGTTCCTCGAACCGGCGAGGGTAAAGTGACTCCACGAAACGCGCTCGGGCAGCGTGATCGATCGCGAAGGGATCAAGGGTGAAGTCGATTCGAGTGGCCGTCGCCGCCGCCGCGCTGGCTGTCGCGGTGAGCGCCTGTTCGTCGCCCGTCGAGGCCGGAGCCGCGGCCATCGTCGGCAACGAGCGCATCGCGGCCAGCGATCTCAACACGCACGTCAAGCAGCTCGAAGAGGCGCTTGCCAAGGCCAAGATCCCGCAGTCGCAGCTGCAGTTGCCCGTCACGCAGTACGCGCTGCTGCAGATGGTCAACGTCGAGCAGTTCAGGCAGCTGGCCGACAAGGCCGGCGCCAAGGTCACCGACGGCGAGATCGACCAGTTCATCGCCGCGCAGGGCGGCCTGGCCGCGCTGGAGCAGAAGACGCTCGCCCAGGGTGTGCCGCCGGGCTACACCCGCCAGTGGCTCGGCACCTCGATCGCCATCTCCAAGCTGATGCAGCAGTACGGCGGCGGCACCGACCAGGCCGCCCAGCAGCGCGGCCAGGAGAGGCTGGTCAAGGAGGCCGCGGACATCAAGATCACCTACAGCCCCCGTTACGGCACCTTCGACCCCAGCAAGGGCTTCGTCGACGCGGGCCGCTTCGGCAAGCTGTCCCCAGCCGCCCAGGGCTGAGATGCCGCTCGTCGTCGTCACGACCTCGCCGCGCGTCGCGCCGGGGGTGCTCAGCCACCAGGCGTGGCGGGCGCTGGCCTCGGGGCGGGTGCTGACCGCCTCCGAAGACCACCCGCAGCTGCCGTACCTGGCGGAGGCGGGCATCGAGGTGGAGGTGGTCGTCCCCGACCACGCCGCCCTCGTACGGCAGGCCGTCGACGACACGGTGGTCTGGCTGGCCACCGAGGACGAGCACTTCATGCGCGCCGTCGGCCACGCCGCCCTCGCGCTCGACGAGCCACCGGTGATCGAGGTCGTTCCCGGCTCCTACGACCTGCCGGGCGCCCGCGTCCTCGACCTGGTCGCGGTGATGGACAGGTTGCGCGCCGAGTGCCCGTGGGACCGCAAGCAGACCCACGCCACCCTCGTGCCCTACCTGATCGAGGAGGCCTACGAGGTCCAGGAGTCCGTCGAGCGGGGCGACTACGCCGAGCTGCGCGAGGAGCTCGGCGACGTGCTGCTGCAGGTCGCCTTCCACTCGCGGGTGGCCGAGGGCTTCGACATCGACGACGTGGCCGACGCGATCGTCACCAAGCTGGTGCGGCGCCACCCCCACGTGTTCGGCAGCGTGATCGTCGAGAACGCCGACGAGGTCAACGCCAACTGGGAGGCCATCAAGGCCACCGAACGTGAGGGCAAGGACCTGTTCGACGGCGTGCCGATGGGCCAGCCGGCCCTGTCGCTCGCCGCGCAGCTGATCCGCAGGGCCGAGGGCGTGGGCGCGCCGGAGAGCCTGGCCCACGCCGTCGGCCAGGGCGTGGCCAGGGAGCTGTTCGACCTGGTACGGCGGGCGCAGCAGGCGGGGCTCGACGCCGAGGCCGAGCTGCGGGCCGCGGCCAGGACCTACCGCGACCGGGTGGAAGCCTGGGAGTCCCGGTAGCGAACGCCCTTCCCTGATGCCAGGATCGTCCGGCATGGGGGAATTGAGGCGATTGCATGCGGGTGAGCCCTCCGAGGTAGGTGATTATCGCCTGCTCGGCGGGATCGGCGACGGCGGTCAGGGCTCGGTGTTCCTGGGGGAGGGACCCGACGGCCGCAGGGTCGCGGTGAAGATCCTGCACGCCAGGCTGCTCGGCGACCAGCACGCCAAGCGCAGGTTCCTGCAGGAGGGCGCGACGGCCGCCAGAGTGGCGGCGTTCTCGACGGCCAAGGTGATCGAGACGGGGCTCGTGGCGGGCCGGCCGTACATCGTCAGCGAGTACGTCGAGGGCCCTTCGCTGCAGGAGCTGGTCACCAGGCAGGGGCCGCGCTCCGACAGCGCGGTGGAACGGCTGGCGGTTGGCACGGCGGCCGCGCTGGCCGCCATCCACCGGGCGGGCATCGTGCACCGGGACTTCAAACCCAGCAACGTGCTCATCGGCCTCGACGGGCCACGGGTGATCGACTTCGGGATCGCCAAGGCCGTGGACGCGGGGACCACCGCCTCCAGCGTGGTCGGCACACCCGGCTACATGTCGCCCGAGCAGATCGCCGGGGAGCCCGCAGGTCCCGCCTCCGACATGTTCGCGTGGGCGACCACCATGGCCTTCGCCGCCACGGGCAAGGCGCTGTTCGCGGGGGAGTCGATCCCCGCGGTGATGCACCGCATCCTCACCGCGCAGCCCGACCTGAGCGGGATCGGCGAGCCGCTGCGTTCCCTGCTGGCGGCGTGCCTGGACAAGGACCCCGGCGCCCGGCCGTCCGCCGACGACGTGCTGCAGTCCCTGCTGGACGGCTCGACGTCCGACGACGCCTTCCACGCCAGAGCCGCGGCCGCCGCCCGCAGGCCTTCCCGTCATGGCCGTCACACGGCCCCCGCGCGGCGGCGGCGGTCTGTCCTGGTCGCAGGGGTGGGTGTCGCGCTGGTCGGGGGACTGGCCCTCGGACTCGCGTGGCAGGGCGACCGGGCGTCCACGAGCTCAGGGGGTGGCAAGGTCGTCACCAGCGCGTCGCCCGCCTCCGAGTTCGGCAGGCGCCTCGGCGGACCGTTCGGTGAGAGCGAGGTGAGCGCGCTGGCCGTCGGAGAGCTCAACGGGTCGGCCGTCGTGGCCGCCGCCGAGGTGAAGACCGCCAGGCTGGGCGTGTGGGACCCGGTCAAGGGCAGACTGCTGGCCCGCGTGCCGCAACGCGTCGGCGGCGTAGGCTCGCTGGCCTTCGCGTCCGCGGGCGATCGGCCTGCGCTGGTCTGGGCCACCCCCGACGGCCTGGCGCACTGGTGGTACCCGGGCGGATCCACGCCCGTGCGGTCGACGCGCGTCTGCAAGAAACAACCCCACATGGCGGTCGTCCAGCGGCCGGAGGGCGACCGGGTGGTCGCGGGCTGCGAGGAGGGCCGGATCCAGGCGTGGGACCTGGCGACCGGCAAGCCGTCGGGCAAGTGGTCCTTCCTCGCCCGTGGGGTCACGAGCGTGTCGTCGGCGGGCGACGGCGAGACCGTGTTCGCCGTCGGCCTCGACGGCCGGGTCCAGCGGTGGAAGCCGTGGGCCGAGCAGCGGCCCGAGACGATCACCTGGGTGGGCGCCGCCGCCGTGCACGCCGTCGACCGGCGGATGCTGGCCGTACAGGGGCGAGCGGGGCTGGACGTCGTCGACTTCGACAGCGGCCGGCGGATCTGCGCGGTCGGCTCGCCCCCGTCCCGGCTGGCCACCAGCAGGAACCTGCTGGTCGGGGCGGACGACGGCGTGCGCGTGTGGAACCTGCGGACCTGCGAGCCCTTCGCCACCGTGACCGACTCGGGCCGGGTCGGCGTCCTCGCCACCGGGGACGCCGGCCTCCGGTCGTACGCGGTCGCCAGCGTCGCCGGCGAGGGCCTGGTGTTGTGGAGCCTCGATGACGTACCAGCTGGCAAGGGTCGATAGGCTTTCACAGCAAACCGCCCTTCGACTCTAGGAGCGCCTGACGTGGCTTCCATCGAGGCCGTTTCCGCCCGCGAGATCCTCGACTCCCGGGGCAACCCGACCGTCGAGGTCGAGGTCCTCCTCGACGACAACAGCACAGGCCGAGCAGCGGTGCCCAGCGGCGCCTCCACCGGCGCGTTCGAGGCCGTGGAGCTCCGCGACGGCGACGAGCGCTACGGCGGCAAGGGCGTCGAGAAGGCCGTGCTCGGCGTCACCGACGAGATCGCCGACGAGATCCTCGGGATCGACGCCGACGAGCAGCGCATCATCGACCAGATCATGATCGACCTGGACGCCACGCCCAACAAGGCCAAGCTCGGCGCCAACGCCATCCTCGGCGTGTCGCTGGCCGTGGCCAAGGCCGCGGCCGACAGCGCCGACCTGCCGCTGTTCCGTTACATCGGCGGTCCCAACGCGCACGTGCTGCCCGTCCCGATGATGAACATCCTCAACGGCGGTGCCCACGCCGACACCAACGTCGACATCCAGGAGTTCATGATCGCGCCGATCGGCGCCGAGACGTTCCGCGAGGCCGTCCGCGTCGGCACCGAGGTCTACCACGCGCTCAAGGGCGTGCTGAAGGAGAAGGGCTACGCCACCGGCCTGGGCGACGAGGGCGGCTTCGCGCCCAACCTGCCGTCCAACCGCGACGCCCTCGACCTGATCCTCGTCGCGATCGAGCGCGCGGGCTACACCCCCGGCGAAGACGTGGCGCTCGCGCTCGACGTGGCCGCCTCCGAGTTCCACAAGGACGGCGTCTACACCATCGACGGCAAGGGGCTGTCGGCCGAAGAGCTGATCGCCTTTTACGCCGAGCTGGTCGAGTCCTACCCGCTGGTCTCCATCGAGGACCCGCTCGACGAGAGCGACTGGGAAGGCTGGAACAAGATCACCAAGGCGCTCGGCGACAAGGTGCAGCTCGTCGGCGACGACCTGTTCGTGACCAACCCCGAGCGGCTGGCCCGCGGCATCGCCGAGGGCACCGCCAACGCGCTGCTGGTCAAGGTCAACCAGATCGGCACGCTGACCGAGACGCTCGACGCGGTCGACCTGGCCCACCGCAACGGCTACCGCTGCATGATGAGCCACCGTTCCGGCGAGACCGAGGACACCACGATCGCCGACCTCGCCGTGGCGACCAACTGCGGCCAGATCAAGACGGGCGCGCCCGCGCGCTCCGACCGGGTCGCCAAGTACAACCAGCTGCTCCGCATCGAGGAAATCCTCGACGACGCCGCGCGTTACGCGGGTCGCGCGGCTTTCCCGCGGTTCCGGCGCTAGTTTCTAGTACGGCCCGGCGTCAGGTCTCGGGCACCTCCCCGAGACCGACCCGCCGGGCCCGCTCGAACTTCCCGAGCCTCGGGCGTCCGCCTCGTTCCCACCGAACGGGACGGCCGACCGAGCGACCCCCTGGATCATCGGGTGGGGGATCGTCGGGTGGGCCACCGGCTCCGGGCGGCGGCCGACTCCGTGGGGGGTGAGCCGAACACCCGAGACGTGGGCGACGGGCAGGGGAGGCGGTCGCGGCCCGGGGTAGGGGAAGCGGCGAAGTGGGGCGGAGGGAGCACAGGTGGCGAAACGACCGCAGTTGACGGGACGGGCCGCGATCCTCGCGGTGGTGGTGTGCGCGATCGCCATGAGCCTGGCCTACCCTGTGCGCGAATACGTCGCCCAGCGCCGCGCCATCGCCGAGCTGGAGGCCGAGAAGGCCAAGGAGCAGCAGGAGCAGCGCCTGCTCGCCGACCGCCAGCGGCAGCTCCAGGACCCCAACTACATCAAGCGCGAGGCCAGGCGCAGGCTCCACTACTGCGGCGCGGGCGAGAAGTGCTACATGGTCGCCGACAGCAAGCCGAAGCAGACCCAGGCGGGCGGGCGGCAGCAGGCCGCGACCACGCCGCCCTGGTACCAGACGCTGTGGGAGTCGGTCGAGGCGGCCGACACCGGCAAGGGCGTCAAGGCGGCCACGGCCGAGGAGAAGAAGGCCGAGGAGAAGAAGGACGATGGAAAGCCATGACATCGAGGCCGTCGAGCGTCAGCTCGGCCGCCCGCCGCGGGGCCTGCGCAGGGTCGCGCACCGCTGCCCCTGCGGCAATCCCGACGTGGTCGAGACGGCGCCGCGGCTGCCCGACGGCACCCCGTTCCCCACGCTCTACTATCTGACCTGCCCCAAGGCCGCCTCCGCGATCGGCACCCTCGAAGGCTCGGGACTGATGAAGGAGATGCAGGCCAGGCTGGCCGATGACGCCGAGCTGGCCGCCGCCTACCAGGCCGCGCACGACGACTATCTCGCCAGGCGCGACAAGGCCGCCGCCGAGGAGGGCATGGAGCCGCTGCCGCGTGACATGCAGAGCACGGGCGGCATGCCGTACCGGGTGAAGTGCCTGCACGCGCTGGTCGCCCACGAGCTGGCGGTGCAGGGGGGCAACCCGTTCGGCGCGGAGGCGCTGGAGCGGCTGCCCGAGTGGTGGGTCGACGGCCCCTGCGTGCAGGTCTCCGAGGCCGGCGAGCCGGGGACGCACACCACCATCACCTGGGAGGACGACCAGTGACCGTGAAGCGTGTGGCGGCCGTCGACTGCGGCACCAACTCCGTCCGCCTGCTGATCGCCGACCTGTCGTGCGGCGAGCTCACCGAGGTCGAGCGGCGCATGGAGATCGTTCGGCTGGGCCAGGGCGTCGACCAGACCGGGCGGCTCGCGCCCGAGGCGCTGGAGCGGACCTTCACCGCGATGCGCGACTACCGCAAACTGATCGACCAGTACGGCGCGAGCGCCACCAGGGTCGTGGCGACGAGCGCGACGCGTGACGCGGACAACCGTCAGGCGTTCGTCGACGGGGTCAGGGAGATCTTCGGGGTGGAGCCCGAGGTGGTCTCGGGCGCCGAGGAGGCGGAGCTGTCGTTCACCGGGGCGACGAAGGGGCTGCTGCACCTGTCGCAGGAGACGGGGGTGCCGGACGGTCCGCTGCCGCCGTACCTGGTGGTCGACATCGGCGGGGGCTCCACGGAGTTCGTCGTCGGCTCCGGCCACGTGCTCGGCGCGCTGTCCGTCGACATCGGGTGTGTCCGGCTGACCGAGCGGCACCTGCGGGGCGCGGGCGACCCGCCCTCGGCCGAGGCGCTGGAGCGCGTGGTCGCCGACATCGAGGCGGCGCTCGACAGGGTCGAGGCGGAGGTTCCGGTACGGCAGGCGCGCACGCTCGTCGGTCTGGCGGGTTCCGTCACGACGATCGCGGGGATCGCCCTCGACCTGCCCGCCTACGATTCGAAGCGGATTCATCACGCGATTCTCCACGCGGAAGAGGTTCATGAGGTGACGCGCCGACTTCTCGCCATGACGCATGGTGAGCGGGCCGCGCTTCCCGTGATGCACCCTGGACGCGTTGACGTGATTGGGGCGGGGGCCCTGATTCTGGACCGCATCGTGCGGCGTTTCGCGTTTTCGCAGGTCGTCGTCAGCGAACACGACATTTTGGACGGAATCGCCTGGTCTGTCTCCTGAAATTTCCGGGATTTCGGACATTCTCGCCCTTTGGGGCGTGTTGAGAGTGCATTCTGTTCTGTGATTAGGTAAAGGAGCTTTACGGGGGCTTTGCCATATGGTTCGGCACGGGGTGTGCCGGCGTGGCGACCGTTCCCGAGCGCACCTTTTCCCTCACGGAATGGAGCACTCTCACATGAAGTCCTCAGGACTGGCTCGCAGAGTGGCCGCCTTCGGCGCCACGACTGCGGTCCTGGCCGCCTTGGTCACGGGGCTGGCCGCCGCCCCGGCACAGGCGGCGACCACGGCCAAGGCGGGCACGCTCTCCGCCGCTGCCAAGGCGAAGCCGCTCGCGGTTTCGGTCTCGACGCCGAAGGCGTCTATCCGTAACTACGAGGGCGCCTGCCCGGTGAACGTCAAGTTCTCCGCGAAGATCAAGGTCAAGCTCAAGGGCAAGACCACGGTCGCTTGGCGTTGGCTGCACGGCGATGGGTCCAAGGGCAAGGTCCAGACCAAGAAGGTCGCGGGCAACGGGGTCAAGACGATCAACGTTTCCCAGGCCGTCAAGTTCAAGGACGACGTCAAGGGCTGGGAGGCCATCGAGGTCCTTGGTCCGAAGCACGTGAAGTCGAAGAAGGTCCACTTCTCGGTTTCGTGTCAGGACGACAACAAGGGCGACGATGGCCTGCACGAGGCCGACTACGACAAGGTGTCCGCCCGTGCGTGGGCGTCCCCGAGCACGTACGTCGGTCCGTGTACCCCCGGCGACAAGATCGACTTCACCGGTGTGATCAAGGTGGACCGCCCGCGCTGGGTGCACTACCGCTGGATCCTCAACGGTGACGTCGTCGACGGCGGCAAGGTCAAGGTCTGGGACGCGCGGAAGGTCGGCTTCGGCTTCTCCCCGCGTGACAGCCACCGTGGCTGGGCGGTCCTCGAGACCCTCGGCCGTGGCTCGACCGAGTCCAACCGCGCGCACTACAAGGTGTGGTGCAAGGATGACGGTGGCCACAACGAGACCAAGGTCTCGGTGTCCACTCCCACCACCGGCACCAACCACAACACCTGCGCGGTCGGCGCCAACGCCACCATTCACGCGACCGGCCGTGGCCGCGTCGAGTACGTCTGGTCGGTGAACGGCAAGGCCGTGGCCAGCGGCGACACCTTCTTCGGTGGCGCCGGCAGCAAGACGGTCGAGCTGTCGGAGCAGGCGCTGAGCGGTGACGCCGTCAAGGGCGGCACTGTGACGCTGTCCATCTCGGGCCCGAACAACCGCGACTCGGCTTCCCAGTCGTACGCGGCTTGCCAGAAGCCCGAGCCGGGTGCGACCTCGGTGAAGGTCAGCGTCTCGGCCGTGCACGACCAGAGCACCTGCAAGGACGGCAAGGGCTCGACGATCAACGCCACCGCGACCGTGACGGTCAACGGTGCGGCGAAGAACGTCGTCGTCAACCTGTGGAGCGAGGTGGGCGGCTTCGGCAAGAACGTCACCCTCGACTTCGACAAGGCGGGCAGCCAGACCGTGTCCTTCAGCCTCCCGGCTGCGGGCACCAACGGCATCCACGCCAAGGCGAGCCTCGCGGGTGTCGGGTCTGACAGCAGCGTGGCCACGTACGGCGACCACTGCCCTGCGCCGGCCGCTGCCGAGCAGAGCGAGAAGGCCAGCGCCTGATCGGCTGAACTGAGACCGGGCGGTGCCTTCACCGGCGCCGCCCGGTTTTCTGTTGCAACTACTACGCATTGCGCAGTAGTGTGCATCGCGTGGATAGCAGCCAGCTCCTCAAGGGCGTGCTCGACCTCGCCGTCTTGGCGGTCCTCGACGAACGCGACAGCTACGGCTACGACGTCGTCAGGCGGCTGAGAGAAGCAGGGCTGGAGGACGTGGGTGACGCGTCCGTCTACGGCACGCTGCGCCGCCTGTTCAAGTCGGGCGCGCTGACCTCGTACGTGGTGGCCTCCGCGGAGGGGCCGCATCGCAAGTACTACGGCCTCAACGACGTCGGCAGGGCCCAGCTCGCCGCCTCGGTCACGACCTGGACCTCCTTCGCCGCCACCATGGCCGACCTGCTCAAGGAGAGGCACCCCTGATGACACCTGAACAGTACGCGCAGGCCGTACGAGAGGCTCTCGCCGGCCACCCCAACAGTGACGAGCTCCTGGAGGACCTCGACGACCACCTGGCGGAGGTCGCCTCGGAGTCGGAGGTGCCGCTCGAGGCGCGCCTGGGGCCGCCCGAGGCGTACGCGGCCGAGCTGGCCGCCGCCTACGGGGGCAGGACGGGCGAGCGGCGCAGGAGGTTCAACCTGAGGGCGACGGGAGCCTCTCTGGCTGGACATCCGGCCCTGGCCCGGCTGTCGGGCCTGTTCCCCGAGCTGCGACCAGGGTGGTGGGTGCTGCGCGGCTATGTCCTGGCCATGCTGCTGATCTCAGTGGTGGGCAGGCCGCAGCTGGTGCCCAACTCGGTGGGCGAGTTCGCCCTGGTCGCCTTCGCCATCTGGGTGTCGTACGCGCTCGGCAGGGCGCGCAGGCGCCACTGGGTGACGATCGCCTCGGCGCTCGCCTCCGGTCTGGCCGTCATCGCGCTGCTCGTCGGCTACATCACCGCGGAGCGGCAGCGGATGGACGGCGACAGGTCGCCGATCGCCTACCAGGAGTCCCCGGTGATGATGGACACCGTGTCCTCCCTCGGCGACGTGGTCAACATCAGGCCGTACTCCAAGGACGGCATCCCGCTGAGCGACATCTACCTCTACGACCAGGACGGCAGGCCGGTCACCACGAGCTTCGAGGAGTCCGGCTTCCGCGTGGACCGCTCGTGCGGCGAGCCCGTCCTCAACCGCTACCCGCTGCCGCTCGTCGAGGACGAAGGGGTCCCGGACGAGACCGGCATCCCCGCCGAGCCCACCAAGGCTCCGCAGGCATGCCCGGCGCCGTCGGACCCGCCCGCCCACGCGACCGTCGCGCCGAGCCCCGCACCCACGAAGAAGTCCAGGTGATCGGGCACTATCGGTGCCATGAGCTTCGTACCTCCCGGCACCGGCTGGCCTGACGATCCCGCGACTCCCGACACTCCTGAGGCGCACTCGCCCGAGGGGGTGCGGGAGCTCGCGGCTGCCAGCCGTACCCTGGCCGAACTGACGGCGCGCGAGTCGGTCTGCAGGGCCTGCCCCCGCCTGGTGGCATGGCGGGAGGAGGTCGCGGACGTCAAGCGCAGGGCGTTCGCCGACGAGACCTACTGGGGCCGCCCGGTCGCCGGATGGGGCGCGGACGAGCCGCGCGTGCTGATCGTGGGCCTCGCGCCCGCCGCGCACGGCGGCAACAGGACCGGGCGCATCTTCACGGGGGACCGCAGCGGCGACTGGCTGTTCGCCTCGCTGTACCGTACGGGCCTGGCCGTACAGGAGACCAGCGTGCGTGCGGACGACGGGCAGCGGCTCATCGGCACGCGCATGATGGCGTCCGTGCGCTGCGCGCCGCCGGCCAACAAGCCGCTGCCGGAGGAGAAGGCCACCTGCTTCCCGTGGCTGCAGCGCGAGCTCGCGCTGGTCGCCGACAGCGTGCGCGTGGTGGTGGCGCTCGGGGGCTTCGCGTGGCAGGCCGTCTGGCCCGCGCTCAAGCAGACGGGGTACGGCATGCCGCGCGCCAGACCGGCGTTCGGCCACGGCGTCGAGGTCCCCCTCTCGTACGGCGGAGCCGACGTCACGCTGCTCGGCTGCTATCACCCCAGCCAGCAGAACACCTTCACCGGCAAGGTCACCGCCGCCATGCTCGACGACGTCTTCACCAGGGCAGCCGAGCTAGCCGGAAAGATGCCTCAAACCTAGACATTGCCGTACAGAAGTGTGGGGAGGCTCACTACGGAATGCGATGGCCCCGTTCGGGGTTGCGGAGATATGCTTGTGAAAGATTTCACAAGCGAGGATGGGACCTCAGGTGAACAAGCACATCGTGATCGTCGGCGGCGGATACGTCGGCATGTACACCGCCCTGCGGCTGCAGCGCAAGCTCAGCAAGGAGCTGCGCGACGGCAGCGTGCACATCACCATCATCGACCCCAACTCCTACATGACCTACCAGCCCTTCCTGCCGGAGGCCGCCGCGGGCAACCTGTCGCCGCGGCACGTCGTGGCCCCGCTGCGTCGCGTGCTGCCGAAGGTCGAGATCCTCAACGGCATGATCACCAAGGTCGACCACGCCGACAAGATGGTCACCTTCGCGCCGAGCGAGGGCACGCCGCGCGACATCTCCTACGACGTCCTGGTGATGGCCGCGGGTTCGATCTCGCGGACCCTCCCGATTCCCGGGCTGACCGACATCGGCATCGGCTTCAAGACCGTCGGCGAGGCCATCGCCCTGCGTAACAGGGTCCTGCACCAGCTCGACGTGGCCGAGTCGACCGAGGACCCCGAGGTCCGCAGGCGGGCGCTCACCTTCGTGGTCGTCGGCGCCGGCTTCGCGGGCGTCGAGGCGCTGGCCGAGCTCGAGGACATGGCCAAGGACTCCACCCGCTACTACCGCAACATCACCCCGGCCGACGTGCGCTGGGTGCTCGTCGAGGCGACCAACAGGGTGCTGCCCGAGGTCGGCCCCGAGATGGGCAAGTGGACGCTGGAGCAGCTGCGCGAGCGCGGCATCGACGTCAAGCTCGAGACGCGCCTGGAGTCGGCGACCGGCGGCCACGTGGTGCTGTCGGACGGCACCGAGTTCGACGCCGAGACCCTCGTCTGGACCGCGGGCGTCAAGCCCAGCCCGGTCGTGACCGAGGGCGACCTGCCGATCGACGAGCGCGGCCGGATCAAGACCACCACCAAGCTGACCATCGCCGGCACGAAGGACGCCTTCGCCGCCGGTGACGCCGCGGGCGTGCCCGACGTCACCAACCCCGGTCAGTACTGCGCGCCCAACGCCCAGCACGCCGTACGGCAGGCGAAGGTGCTGGCCGACAACATCGTCCGCTCGCTGCGCGGACAGGAGCTGGTCGAATACCGCCACAAGTACGTCGGATCGGTCGCCGGGCTGGGGCTCCACCAGGGCGTGGCGAACGTCTACGGCGTCAAGCTTCGCGGATTGGCTGCGTGGTTCATGCACCGCACCTACCATCTGTCGCGGGTGCCGACGCTGAACCGCAAGGTGCGCGTCGTCGCGGACTGGACCCTGGCGCTGTTCTTCAAGCGGGAGACCGTGTCTCTCGGCGAGATGGAGCACCCGCGCGACGGGTTCAGGGCGGCGGTCGCGAGCAACCGCCGTCGCTGACGCTTCGGAACCCTCCTTCCCGCACGATGAGAAGGGGGAGATCCGGAGTGGGGCTCTCTGCGGTGACCGTACTCGGCGTCGACCGGCCAGGCGTGATAGCCGAGGTAACCGGATCGCTCGCCGACTGCGGCGTCAACATCCAGGACTCGACCATGACGCTGCTCGGCGGGCACGTCGCGATGATGCTCCTCGTCTCGGGCGAGCTGACGGCTGAGCAGCTGCATGAGAAGGTGTGCGTCCCCGACGTGGTGATCAGCGCGACCGCCGTCGACGCGCGCCGCCACTTCAGCTCCCCCGGCACCGGGCTCGGCTACGTGCTCACCCTGCACGGCCCCGACAAACCGGGGATCATCTCGGCTGTCGCAGCCGTGCTGGCCTCGGTCGGCGGCAACATCACCGGGATGAGCACCAGGCTGAGCGGGCGCCTCTACGTGCTCATCGCCGACGTCGACCTGCCCGCCTCGGTCGATGTGGCCGATCTCATGCGCAGGCTGGCGGCCGTCGGCGCGGGTCTCGGCTCGGAGATCACTTTCCGTCCCGTCGAACCGGACGTGCTATGAACGGGGTTGCGCGCGAGGTCCTTCGCGCTCCTCATCCGGTGCTGTCCAAGGCCGCCGAGGTCGTCGACCCCACCGACCCCTTCGTCGTCTCGGCCGCCGCCGATCTGCTGACGACCCTGCGCGAGATCGGCAAGCCTTCCGGGCTGTCCGCGCCGCAGATCGGGCTGGGCTGGCGGCTGATCGCCGTGAACGCGGGCCTGCATCCCCGCAGCAGGTCGAGCGCGGGCGCGTTGACGCTGGTCAACCCGCGTCTAGCCGAGGCCTCCGACTGGCGCGCCGGCCGGGAGGGCTGCTCGTCGGTGCCGGGCCTGCTCGGCGAGGTGCCCAGGGCGACCAAAATCACGGTGTACGGCGAGCTGCCCAGAACAGGCGAATCCCTCACGATCGAGGCGGATGCCTTCGAGGCCCGGTGCATCCAGCACCAACTGGATCATCTGGACGGAGTGCTCTTCCTGGACAGAGTGTCCGGAGCGCGGGCACTTCACCACAGATCTCACTCTTGTTACGCCTGATACAAAGTTGTGCTCCTCGTGAGCATGGTCCGTTTCGTATGATTGCGGCGCCCCCGTGGCCCAATGGCAGAGGCAAACCCCTTAAAAGGGTTGACGTGCGGGTTCGAATCCCGCCGGGGGCACCGCTCAATTTATATCCTTTTTATGGCCCTGACCTGGCGTTTCTCCTTGACGTCCGGACCTGCTGTCAGGGGGCCTGTACGCTGCGTGTTCGTGGGGCCGCGTCCCCTGTGGGGTCGGCCGAGAGGGCGTTTCCCGCTGAAGGCCGTCGCCTCTTTATGCGGGCGCCCCTTTTCCGGTCAGTTTAAAGTTGGACGAAACCCCACACCATGACACCTCGCTTGGTCAAGGTGACGGGAGTGGAAACGCGAAGTGAAGCGTTCTCCGCTTCCATAATTGGGACAAATCGGGCAATTAGGTAATTTCGGACAGCTTCCTGATCGGGGAGCGTGATCAGCGGGGCGTCCCACCGCTCGACCTCGACCCGATCGAACACCGCCGACACCAGCTCGGGCGCCTCCTCGGCGTCGAACGGCGAACGTCCGGGCCGCCACACCCCGGCCAGCTCGGGCGAGTCCGACCTCGCCGGAGTGACCGCGACGAAGATCCCGCCAGGGGCGAGGACCCGGCGGGCTTCCCGGAGCGCGGCCGGCGGATCGGACAGGTGGTAAAGCATGTTCACCGCGGCCGCCGCCCCGAACGAGCCGTCGGCGAAGGGGAGTGCGGTGGCGTCGGCCATGAGGCGGGGCGCGGGGTGGTGGCGCAGCATCGTGAACGCGGCGTCCACGCCGACGACCTGGGGCAGCTCGGCCCGCAGCGCCCCGTCGGCGCAGCCGA
Organism: Nonomuraea sp. NPDC059194; assembly: GCF_042754765.1. Lineage (NCBI taxonomy): Bacteria > Bacillati > Actinomycetota > Actinomycetes > Streptosporangiales > Streptosporangiaceae > Nonomuraea > Nonomuraea sp. NPDC059194. Next base: position 83,744 of record NZ_JBHZBH010000003.1, read on the forward strand.
TGTCCAGCACCCTGGGCACGTGCCTCAGGCGGTCGGCCAGGTGGGCATACAGCGACGGGCCGGTCAGGTGGTCGGCGGTGACGCGCGCGCCCAGCCGGAACCTGTCCGGGTCACTGTCGTAGTCACGCGGGATGCTCATCGAGCCACTTCCCCAGGTAGGCCCTGGCGCTCTCCTCGAACTCGGGGAACGCCCTGGCCTTGGTCAGCATCCAGGCGATCGCCTGCAGCTCGCGAGCCTCGGAGAAGGCGGGGTCGGGGCGCCTGCCGTACAGACGGACGGCCTCGGCGCCGTCGAGCCTGCTGGTCCGCGCCAGGCAGGCCAGATCCCAGTCGACTGGACCCGAGCAGGTCTCCTCGAAGTCCGTCCACAGCAGGCCCTCGGCGGTTGCCAGCAGGTTGCCTGGATGGGCGTCGCCGTGCAGGGCCTGGGCCGGCCGGCCCCGCAGCCGGTCGCCGACGTCGGCGAAGGCGGCCCTGAACCGGTCGGGCACGTCCACGGTCTCGATCAGGTGCGCGGTCTCCTCCAGCGCCGGACCGAGGTACGGCAGCTCGCCCGGGTAGTCGCGCAACGCCTCGTGCAGCTCGGCCAGCGCGGCGGCCACCTCGCCCGGCTGGAAGACCCTGGCCGGGTCGTGCTCCACGAACTGCCAGAACGAGACATCCAGGCCCGCGTGACTGAACGGACCAGGGGGCATGAGGTCGGTGGGCGGTACCACGGCCGCGCCCCGCTCGGCGAGGAAGGAGGCGACCGACAGCTCGCGCGCCAGCGCCTCACCGGGCCGTGGCCTGCCCAGCGAGGTGACCGTGGCGACCCTGGCCACGACCGGGTACGGGCGCAGGTGGATCCGGAGGTTGTAGGAGTCGTGCAGGACCACCGGGTCCTTCACCGCCAGCCCGTGCAGGGCGGCGAGCTCGATGACAACCTCGGGAACCGACATGGCACCTCGTTCGTTGGGATCGCTGCGGAAGTCTCGAATGTACATAGATCCCGGCGTGACTTGGCCCATGTGACAGCCGGTCCCATACCCTGATCACATTGGTCGCAGCGTGGAGGCAGCGATGGAGAGTAAGAACCCAGTATTCAGCCGGTCGCCATACACCCACCCACAGCAAGGGTGGACCCCGAGCCCCGAGCAGCTGCAGGGGATGTACGACAACCCGGCCTACGCACCACCCACCGCGCCGGCCACCAGGACGATGACCATCGACGACGTCGTGGTCCGCGGCTTCATGACGCTCGGCACGCTCGTCGTCGCCGGCGCCGCCTCGTGGTACTTCGAGGTGGGCATGGGCGTCGCGGTCGTCTCGGCCCTCATCGGTGTGGTCCTCGGCCTGATCGCGTCGTTCAAGCAGAGCACCAACCCGGCGCTCATCCTCGGCTACGCCCTGTTCTACGGCGTCTTCGTGGGTGCGCTGAGCCGCATGTACGAGTCGTTCTTCAACGGCATCGTGCTCCAGGCGGTGATCGGCACAGCGCTCGCCTTCGCGGCGGTGCTGACCGTCTACTCCCTGCGGATCGTCAGGGTCACGCCGAAGTTCACCAAGTTCGTGGTGGCCGCCGCGATCGGCGCGCTGGCGCTGATCCTGGTCAACCTCGTCGCGGGCTTCTTCGTCGACGGCGGCCTCGGCCTGCGCACCGACAGCCCGCTCGGCTGGATCTTCAGCGCCGCGATGATCCTGCTCGGCACCTTCTTCCTGCTGCTCGACTTCGACGAGATCGAGCGCGGGGTCCAGTCGGGCGCTCCGGAGAAGTTCGCGTGGCAGTGCGCCTTCGGACTCACCCTGAGCCTGGTCTGGATCTACCTGGAGGTGCTCAGGTTCATCAGCTACTTCTCGGGCGATGACTGATCGCAGACCCAAAAGACCCCGCTGGTCCACCAGCGGGGTCTTTTCTTTGCGCCACGAGTGATCTACCGGGAGTGACAAAACGCTGGCCGCTCAGGGGTTGCCATTCGGGATGAGGTGTTGCAGTGTCAATCAAAGGACCTTAATCCGTGGAGGTGCCCATGTCCTTGAACCACTCACCGGAGATGCAAACGAAGCTGATCGCCAGGGTCCCTGCCATAACGGGACGCGAACTCCCAGAGTGGTTCCAAGCCATAGACAACGGCCCGTCCTTCCTCAGATGCGATGAGCGGGCCCACTGGCTCGCCGAGGAGCACGGGATCACTCACGGCTACGCCGCGGCGATCGTCCTCGAGCACGAGCGGCACCGCCGTAACAGGATGGGGTTCATCTAAACCCCTCAAGGCCCGTCGCGCCCGTGCCGTGGATTCGGCTCGGGCGCGCATCATTGAGTGATGGATCTCGACAAGGCTCGCGCCTACCTGGCGCGCAACCACCACGCCGTCCTGCTCACCCACCACGCCGACGGGCGGCCCCAGATGTCGCCCGTGCTGGTCGGCATCGACGCGGACGGCTACGCGGTCGTCAGCACCCGTGAGGGCGCGGCCAAGACGCGTAACGCGCGCAAGGACCCCAGGGTCGCCGTCTGCGCGTTCACCGACGCCTTCTTCGGCGAGTGGATCCAGATCGAGGGCACGGCCGAGATCATCTCCCTGCCCGAGGCCATGGAACACCTGATCGCCTACTACCGAGGGGTTTCCGGCGAGCACCGCGACTGGGACGACTACCGCGCGGCCATGGAACGGGAGCGGCGCGTGGTGCTGAGGATCGCACTCAACCGGGCCGGGCCGGACCGTCACGCCTGAGGATCTCGCCACGGGCAGGTTGTGACCGGCATCGGCACCGAATCCTGTTGGCGCGGGCTCGGGGTCGAGCCCGCGCCGAGCCCGCCTCACAACCGCTTGATGATGGGCGGGCACGGGGGCGATCAGACGTCCTCGCACCGCTCGTCCGCGCTCGGGATGATTTCGAGGCGCCCTCACCGCTGGTCCGCGCTCGCGATCACGTCGAGGATGAACTCGCCCACCAGGCGCGGCAGCCGGCGTGGATCGGTCAGGGACGTGTCGATGCCAACGGGCGCCGACACCCCGAGACGGCGGGCCAGCGCCAGACGGATCAGCGGGTGCCAACGCGCCCCGAAGGTGTCCAGCGCGTACTCGGCCGCCGCCTCCTTCGAGATCACCTGACCCGTCACGATCGTGTGGTGCAGCCGGGGAGGGGCGAGCACATACGACATTGCAACGCGGTGAGCCGGCAGCAGCGGCTTACGCGGAGGCTTCGCCGACAGCGCCTTGCCGGCATACGCGGCCCAGTGCCCGTGCAACTGCCGCAGATTCCACTCGCGTAGTCTGCCGGGCTCCGGATCGAGGCCCAGGTCGTCCGGCGCCGGTCCTCGTACCGTGATCCCTCGTTCCAGCAGCACTTTCCATCCGACCGGATTCACCTCGAACCCGCGCCCGGATCTGAAGGACCACCCGCTGTGCTCAGCCAGCGGCCGGATGTGGGTGACCGGCTTGTCCAGATCACTCGCCGCGACGAAGACTCCGTTCAGCGTGCCCGGAATGCCCGACTGTACCCGAATGAGGGCCTGCCAGGCCGCCGGCACGTTCCCGACCTTGTGCAGGAGCGCCAACCGGCGCATATCCCGATGGCCGAGGCCGCCATCCACCACGGCGACGAAGTCGATGTCGCTGCTTCCTGCCCGCCAGGCGTCCAGTGCGGTCGAACCGACGAGGTAGAACCCACAGATTCGCCCCGGCACCAGCCGGTCAGCCGCGGACAGGTAACGGGAAACCGCACGTGCCACATCCCCTGGAAGCATGGGGCGAAAGCCTCCCACAACCGATGCAATGCCGGACCGAGTACGGGAGAAAGGGCCATTGGCCCGTCTCGCCCCGGGCGGGGTACCGGTGGGTTAGTACGACGTGCTGGGCTGAGGTGAGGGGTGACCGGTGCGATGGTTTCCGCGCCAGGCTTGACTGCCGGGATTCTTGTGGCGGGTCCTGCCCATCTGTGGCCGGCGAAAAACCGGGTGCGGACTGCCGGTGCGGTGGTGTGTGATCGGGAGTATGGCGATTGCGTTGGGTGAGCCGGGAGTCGACGGGCTGAGCGAGGTTGTGAGCGTACTGCGGGAGTGGCAGTACGACGAGACGCCGATGCAACTGCATCCCGGGGATGTGGGCTGGTTCTGGCGGTTCGGTGCGAAGGCGACGGCCGCGGCGGTCCGGACGTGGAGCCGGGACGGAGAGGTTCTCGCCGTCGGGCTGCTGGACGGTCCCGGGCTGTTGCGGCTGGCGTTCGCGCCAGACGCTCAGCGGGACGAGGAACTGGCGCGACAGTTGGTTGAGGACGTGACCCAGCCGAAGCGCGGCGTACTGCCCGAGGGAAAAGTGAACGTCGAGGCGCCGATGGGCGCACTGGTCCAAGATCTGCTGTTCGAGGTCGGCTGGGATGCCGACGAGCCGTGGACGCCGCTGCGCCGCGACCTCACAGAGCCGGTGCAGGACCCGGGCGTGCGGATCGAGGTGGTCGGGCCGGAGCAGGCGCATGTGTGGGCCGCCGTAGTGCGGGCATCGTTCGACGGGTCGACGTTCACGGACGAGCGCTGGCACGCGATGGCGGCCGGATTGCCGTACGCCGACGCCCGGTGTCTGGTCGCGTACGACGACCAGGGGAACGCGGTGGCGGCAGTGATGGTGTGGTCGGCCGGTCCGGGTAAGCCCGGGGTGCTCGAGCCGATGGGCGTGCACCGGGAACATCACCGTCGCGGCTATGGCAAGGCGGTCACCGTCGCCGCGGCGGCCGCACTCCAGGAGCTGGGCTCGTCGAGCGCGATCGTCTGTGCCCAGAACTCCAATGTCGGCGCCGTCGCCACCTACAAGTCAGCTGGCTTCCAGCCACTCCCCGAGAGGCGAGACCGATACCGGGACGCCTAGCTAGCCAGAAGGTATGCACCGCGCCGGGTGAATCGTCTGGAGGGAGTTCAGAGGGCGTCGCCGTGGAGGACCTTGATGACCTGATCGCGGGCCTGTTGCAGGCCGACGCTCAGAGCCTCTGTTCCATCCTCATGGAGGAGGCCCAGCAGGAGATGCTCGGTGCCCACGTACCGGTGCCCGAGCCCGGCCGCCTCACGCCGGGCCAGCTCCGTGAGGCGGCTGAGACCTGCGCTGATGGCTCGGGTGCGCGTGCCGCTGAGGTCGACGCCGAGGCTGTTGAGCGTAATAACGGCCACGCCCTCGTCCAGGCGGGCCAGGCCCACCAGGAGGTGATCGCCGGTAACACGGTCATGGCCCTGAGCCCGTGCTTCCTGCTCGGCCAGGTCCAGTGCCCGCCGAGCACGAGCCGTCAGGAGGTGCTCCAGGGGTTGATGAAGGGCCGTCTTCCTGCGCTTCCTCAGCATGACGCCTCCGTCCGGGCGAGCAACTGACAACAGTATGGTGGCGCCGCGTTGATCGTGGCAGGAGTGGGAGGTGCTCGCCGCAGCAGAAGCGACCCGTTGATCCTGATGGACGAGACGGCCTCGTGGGTCGCCCAACGGGGAGCTCCGCAGGCGCGACACTCCTGAACGGTTCTCGTAGACGTCACCACCGGTTCACGCGCCGACACCCGGCCGGATCCCGCAGGCGGATGGACGGTCTGTCAGCACGGCCCCATCCGACTGTGGGACAAGGTCGAGGAGGCCATCCTGACGTGGGAGGGAGCCGGTAGGCCGCATCTGTCGGTGTTCGGGCTTACCCGTGACCAGGAACGAGCAGCGGGTATGGCTTGGCGATCGCGGAGGGCCGAGCTACCTGTTGCCCGCATGGTCGCGAGCGTGGGGGCCTTGTGCTGCGTTCGGCCAAGACCCGGCCCGGTCCCAGGACCGTGATGCCGTCCAGGCGGCCAGGGCCGGGGTCGAAGGGGCTGGGAAGCCCCTGGGAAGAACAGTCCGGAACTCGAACGCGCGGAGCGCGCCGCTGTGCGGGGCCATGCCCTTCAGCGGCGCGTGCCGTACCGGATGGGTCAGGACAGGCGCTCGAGTACCAGCGCCATGCCCTGGCCGCCGCCCACGCACATGGTCTCCAGGCCGAACGTCTTGTCATGGTGCTGGAGGCTGTTGATCAGCGTGGAGGTGATGCGGGCGCCCGTCATGCCGAACGGGTGGCCGATCGCGATCGCGCCGCCGTTGACGTTCAGCCGGTCGAGGTCGATGCCGAGGTCCTGGTAGGAGGGGATCACCTGGGCGGCGAACGCCTCGTTGATCTCGACCAGGTCGATGTCGGAGATCGACATCCCGGCGCGGGCGAGCGCCTGCTTGGACGCCTCGACCGGGCCGAGGCCCATGATCTCGGGGGACAGGCCGGTGACACCGGTGGAGACGATGCGGGCCAGCGGGGTGATGCCCAGCTCCGCGGCCTTGGTGTCGCTCATGACGATCACTGCGGCGGCGCCGTCGTTCAGGGGGCAGCAGTTGCCCGCCGTGACCGTGCCGTCGGGGCGGAAGACCGGCTTGAGCTGCGAGACGGCCTCGTAGGTGGTGCCGGCGCGCGGGCCGTCGTCCTTGCTGACGACCGTGCCGTCGGGGAGGGTGACGGGCGTGATGTCCTTCTGCCAGAAGCCGTCGGCCAGCGCCTTCTCCGCGAGGTTCTGCGAGCGGACGCCGAACTCGTCCTGCTCGGTCCGGGAGATGCCCTTGAGCTGGGCGAGGTTCTCGGCGGTCTGGCCCATCGCGATGTAGATGTCGGGCACGGTGCCGTCCTCGCGCGGGTCACGCCAGGTCTGGCCGCCCTGCGCGAAGGTGACGGTCCTGGCGCGGGCGCCGTCGAAGACGGGGTTCTCGAAGCGCGGCTTGGGCAGCGAGCTGTCCTCGGGCCAGGCGGCGGCGTCGGAGTTGCCCTTCACGAAGCGGGAGACGGTCTCCACGCCCGCCGACACGAAGACGTCGCCCTCACCGGCCTTGATGGCGTGGAAGGCCATCCGGGTGGTCTGCAGCGACGACGAGCAGTAGCGGGTGATCGTGGTGCCGGGGACGGTGTCCAGGCCCATCATCACCGACACCACGCGGGCCAGGTTGAAGCCCTGCTCGCCGCCCGGCAGGCCGCAGCCGAGCATGATGTCGTCGATCGTCTTCGGGTCGAGCTGCGGCACCTTGGCGAGCGCGGCCTGGATCATCTGGACGGTCAGGTCGTCGGGACGGATGTCCTTCAACGACCCCTTGAAGGCTCGGCCGATCGGCGAGCGCGCGGTGGCGACGATGACTGCCTCGGGCATGGGGCTCTCCTGGGTTCGTGTCAGCACTCCAACCGCGAGGTTACCCCCCAGTAGCCCGGATACAACGACCTGGGGCCCGGAAAACAGAATGTTATTTCGGGAAAGGGAAGGCCGGGCGCGCACCCGGCCCGGGGCCGGGCGACTCAGCTACCCGGCTCGGGGGCCGGGCGGCCGACGAGAAGGCCGGGTGACCGGCGGGGCCGCCCGGCCCGCGGCTCAGCCGTACATGCCGGGCGCGCTGGCGGCGCCGTCCTTGATGCCGTGCATGCCGCCCTTCTCGTCGCGCCACAGCCGCCAGCCGTCGTGGCTGCCGGTGAACCAGAACGGCGGTGCGCTCTGCCCCGCCACCCGCTTGCCGGTCGACAGGTCGAACTCGCAGACCGAGGCGATCGAGTAGAAGCCCGGCGCCTGCCCCTTCAGCGGCAGCGGCTTGGGGTCGGTGACGCAGAAGGACCAGCCGTGCTGCTCCTTCACCGGCACCGGCTTGCCGCTGGCCAGGTCGAAGGCGGTGCCGCCGCTGTTGTGCTTGAGGAAGCCGAGCCGTTCCATCTGCCCGGGGAAGGCCAGCCACCAGCCCGAGCCCGGCACCTGCGCGGCGGTGATCTGCCCCATGACGCGACCGGTCTCGGAGTCGAGCCTGGCGAACCCGCCGTACTGACCCTGGTGGTCGACGGGGCGCACCACCGGCGCCAGGCCGGGGCTGCCGCTGGGGTAGACGCGCACGACCGAGGGGCGCATCCAGTTGATGGTGCCGTCAGCGATCTTGAGCGAGAACAGCCCGAACGTCGAGACCTTCTTCGTGCGGGGCTGGGTGTACGGCGCGACGTAGCCGACGAGGTTGTCGCCCGTCGCGCCGAACGCCCAGCCGCCCGACAGGTCGATGCCCTTGCCGAGCGCCTGCTCGATCGGCTGCTGCCACCTGAGCTTGCCGGTCTTGAGCTCGTAGGACTCGATCATCGGGTTGGCCGCCAGGCGAAGCAGCAGCACTCTGTTGGCGTCGGACCACTCGACCTCGGCGATGCCGGGCAGCTTCCACATCAGCTTGCCCGAGGCGGGGTCGAGCACGACCACCCTGGCCGACGACAGCGCGGTGTGCTCGGACATGCACACGTAGGGGCCGCAGCGCTGCGGGCCGAACGTCGAGTGGACCGGCCTGGTCCACTTCTGCTTGCCGGTGCGGGCGTCGCGGGCCACCAGGTTGGCGTTCCATTTGCCCTGCTTGCCGGGGTCGAGCGAGACGATCACGCGGTCGACGATCGCGGGCGGCGGCACGCCCATGCCGGGCAGCCTGCCCGTCATCGTGGCGGGCTGGGCCCACAGCTTGCGGCCGCTGGCCAGGTCGAGCGCGACCGTCTCGAGTGTGCCGTCGGGCCTCATGGAGGTGGTGGTGGCCACGCCCGCGGCGGTGACCATGCGGCTGACCACGTTGACGTCGGAGTTGTGCCAGGTCGGGATCTGCGCCGTGGAGGCGTCGCTGCCGGAGCAGGCCGCCAGTGCCACGGTTCCGGCCAAGGCGAGGGCCGGTTTCGCGAGGAGCCGGAGCACGGTCATTCCACTCCAAAATGGGGGCGAGGATTGACGGCTCAGCCGGGGAGGGTGTCTTCGGGTCGCCGGCGGAAGAGCGTCACCCACCTCCCGTGGGTGCCCGTCGCCCGGCCTGCGACCCTGGTCGCGGTGACCGAGGTGCCTGACTCCTCCGCGGCCGTCGCCGCCGCAAGGTAGATCGGTTGCAGTCCTTCACCACGCCCGGGCCGTGGCTCAGGCCACAACCCCAACGCAGCGCATACAGAAGGTAGCACCGCGTAAGCGGCCTGTGCGTAGCCTCGGTCAGATGGATGGAAACGATCGGGTCCGAACATTTCTGTCGGGTTTGTAGCGAATTCCGGCCCCAGGATGTCGGCGAACGCCACCGTCCTTCCGCCCGCCTCCACCACCGCCACCGTCTGCGCGGCGGCCAGCTGGCGGCTCCACCGCCGCGTCACCCACCGCAGCGGCTGCCCGATGGGCCGCACCGTGCCCAGGTCCGGGCAGGTGCCCACCACGACCTCCGCGCCCGCCTCCCGCAGCCGCCGCACCGCCTTGCCCAGATGTCGTACGGCTGTCGCGGGCGCCGTCTGCGTGGTCACGTCGTTGGCGCCGACGAAGATGACCGCCACGTCGGGCCGGACCCGTAGCGCCCGGTCGACCTGGTCGCCCAGCTCGGCCGACGGGGCGCCCGACTGGCCCACGACGGTCAGCGAGACGGGCCGCTCGGCGACGGCCGCCAGGCCGTGGGCCAGCCGTACGCCGGGGGTCTGCTTGGGATCGCTCATGCCCAGCCCGACGGAGGTCGAGTCGCCGAGCATCGCCAGCCGTATGGGCGTGCCGGGGAAGTCGCCGTAGACGCCGTCGGAGGCGGGGCCCTCCAATCCGTGAGGCTGGCCGATCACCTTCCTGGCGACCAGGCTCTCGGCGAACAGCAGGCCGTACGCCGTCGCGCCCAGCGCGGTCAGCCCGCCGCCGCCGAGCGCCGCCGCCGCCGCGATCCTGCGCGCGGTGCGCGCCACCCCGGGAGTCCAGATCACCTCAGCGGCCCCTCTCGACCTGTCGCGACGGTAGCGTTGTCCTTGAGAAACGCGCTGGTATGCCCCGGCGTGATCCTCATCGGTCTGAAACCTAACCGAGGCTCCACCACCCCCAGGGAGCCGCGGCCATCCACAAGCTGATCAAGCTTCGGCAAAGAAGGTGAACACCTCAGTGCGCGTTTACGATTCCCTGATCGAGCTCATGGGGAACACTCCGCTCGTCAGGCTGCACAAGGTCTCCGCCGGCCTGCCCGCACAGGTGCTCGCCAAGGTCGAGTACTTCAACCCTGGCGGCTCGGTGAAGGACCGCATCGCGGTACGGATGATCGAGGCGGCCGAGGCGTCGGGCGCGCTGCGGCCCGGCGGCACGATCGTCGAGCCCACCTCCGGCAACACCGGCGTCGGCCTGGCCATCGTGGCCCAGACCAAGGGCTACAAGTGCGTCTTCGTCGTGCCCGACAAGGTCGCCCAGGACAAGATCTCCGTGCTGCGCGCCTACGGGGCCGAGGTCGTGGTGTGCCCGACCGCCGTCGCGCCCGACCACCCCGAGTCCTACTACTCGGTGTCGGACCGGCTGGCGCGGGAGATCCCGAACGCGTGGAAGCCCGACCAGTACTCCAACGTCCAGAACCCGGAGTCGCACTACCACTCCACGGGTCCTGAGCTGTGGGAGCAGACCGAGGGCAGGATCACGCACTTCGTGGCGGGCGTCGGCACCGGCGGCACGATCAGCGGCACAGGACGCTACCTCAAGGAGATCTCCGACGGCCGGGTGAAGATCATCGGAGCTGACCCCGAGGGCTCGGTCTACTCCGGCGGCACGGGCCGGCCGTACCTCGTCGAGGGGGTCGGCGAGGACATCTGGCCCGCGACCTACGACACGACGATCTGCGACTCGATCATCGCGGTGTCCGACAAGGACTCCTTCAACATGACGCGGCGCCTGGCCCGCGAGGAGGGGCTGCTCGTGGGCGGCTCCTGCGGCATGGCCGTGGTCGCGGCGCTCCAGGTGGCGGCCGAGGCGGGGCCCGACGACGTGGTGGTCGTGCTGCTGCCCGACGGCGGGCGCGGCTACCTGTCCAAGATCTTCAATGACGACTGGATGGCCGACTACGGGTTCCTGACCACGGCGTCCGACGACGGGCTCGTGCGTGACGTGCTGTCGCGCAAGGGCGGGGCGATGCCGGAGTTCGTGCACGCCCACCCGCACGAGTCGGTCGGCACCGCGATCTCGATCATGCGCGAATACTCGGTGTCGCAGCTTCCCGTCATGAAGGAGGAGCCGCCGGTGATGGCGGCCGAGGTGGTCGGCTCGATCGTGGAGCGCGACCTGCTGGAGGCGCTGTACCGGGGCAAGGTCGACTCCGACGACCCCATCGCCGACCACATGTCGCAGCCGCTGCCGATGATCGGCGCGGGCGAGCCGGTGTCGCGGGCGGTCGAGGCGCTGGAGAAGGCCGACGCGGCGGTGGTGCTGGAGGACGGCAAGCCCGCCGGCCTCCTCACCCGCCAGGACCTGCTGGCGTTCCTGGCCAACCACTGACGACGCCAACCACCGACGGCGCCAACCACCGACGGCGCCAACCACCGACGGCGCCAACCACCGACGGCGCCAACCACCGACGGCGCCAACCACCGACGGCGCCAACCACTGACGACGAACGGGTCCTCGGGTGAAAGCCCGAGGACCCGTTCAGGCTGTCATCGCTTGCTGATGGACTCGATGACCGCCCCGAGGCTCTCCGCGCCGTGTCCCTCGGCGTCCGCGCGGGCGAACAGGTCCTTCAGCGCGACCGGCACCGTCAGGTCCAGCCCCGCGTCCTCGAACGTGTGTACCACGTGCTGCATCCCGACCGCCTGCATGTGCAGGCTGTTCGGCTCGCCCGGGTACACGCGGGCCTCGAACTCCGCGGCCAGGTGCTTCAGGAATCCCATCGGCCCGTCACCGGCCAGCCCGCCGTACGTCTCCTGGGCGTACGGCAGCATGGCCGACACCGGCAGCCCCGCGCTCTCCGCCAGCGCGCTGGCGTACATGAACGACGTCAGCCCCGACCAGAACATGAACAGCTGCGCCTGGTAGAACAGCATCGCCAGTCCGGGGTCGGCCCCGATGTAGGTCACGTCGGTGAGCGCCTTCAACGCCTCCTCGTGCCGGGACAGCACGTCGGACGACCCGCTGTAGAAGGTGTAGGCGCCGGGCTGGCCGATCCCCGGCGGCGGGACCATGATGCCGCCCGTGATGAGCACGCCGCCCTTGCCCGCCACCCAGTCGGCGGCCTCGCGCAGCTTCGACGGGGTGTCGGAGCTGAGGTTGACCAGCACCTTCCCGGTCAGGTCGACGCCGGCGAGGCTGTCGTACATCGCCTGGTAGTCGATCTGGCTGATCACCATCAGCTCGCCGGCCTCCGCGGGGGAGGCCGCCTCGTGGGCGCCGAGCGCCACGAGCGCGCCCGCCTTGCCCGCGGTCCTGTTCCACACCGTCACCTGATGGCCCGCCTTCAGGAACGTCTCGGCCATCGCCGAGCCCATCGCGCCGAGCCCGATCACTGTCACATGCGTTGTCATGGCCTCAGCCTCGGCCACCGCCCTTATGGATTCCTTCTGGTTAGCTACGGGTCATGCGTTTCGGAGTGCTGGGGCCGCTGGCCGTGTGGGCGGACGACGGGAGCGCCGTGCGCGTGCCCGAGGCCAAAGTCCGGGCGCTGCTGGCCGACCTGCTGGTGCACGAGGGCCGTCCGGTGCCCGTGGACACGCTGATCGACGACCTGTGGGGCGAGCGTCCTTCCGGCAATCCGGTCGGGACCCTGCAGGCGCGGGTTTCGCAGCTGCGCCGCGCGCTCGGCGGCCCCGGGACAGTGGTGCGCGAGCCCGCGGGATACCGCCTGGCGGGGGCGCGCGTCGATGCCGACGAGTTCGCGGCGCTGGTGGCGCGGGCCAGGCGCGGCACGCTGGAGGCGCGCGCGGGCCTGCTGGCCGACGCCCTGTCGATGTGGCGGGGTCCCGCCTACGCCGACCACGCCGACGCGCCGTTCGCGGCCGCGGCGGCCGCGCGGCTGGAGGAGGCGCGCCTGACGGCGCTCGAAGACCAGGCTGAGGTACGGCTGGCCCTCGGCGAGCCGGTGGAGCTCGGCGCGCTGGTCGAACGCCATCCGCTGCGGGAACGGCTGCGCGGCCTGCACCTGCGCGCCCTCTACCGGGCAGGGCGGCAGGGTGCGGCGCTGGACAGTTACGCGCAGGTGCGGACGCTGCTGGCCGACGAGCTGGGCGTGGACCCGAGCAAGGAGCTCGCCGCGCTGTACGAGGCGATCCTGCGCCAGGACCCCTCGCTCGAAGGGCCCGGCATGGGGCCCGGAATGGGCCCGACACGAGAGCAGGCGGGCAGGCTCCCCCTGCCCATGACCGAGCTGATCGGAAGGGCCGACGCGGTCGCCGAGGTGGGCGCGCTCCTCGACGCGGGCCGCCTGGTGACGCTTACGGGGCCGGGCGGCGTGGGCAAGACGCGGCTCGCGCTGGAGACGGCCGGACGGCTGGAGGACGCGCGGCTGGTCGAGCTGGCCGCGACGACCGACCCGGTCCAGGCGGTGATCGAGGCGCTGGGCATCCGCGACGACGGCACCCCTGCGAGCCCGGTCGAACGCCTGGTCACCGCGCTGCGCGACCGGCGGCTGCTGCTCGTCATGGACAACTGCGAGCACGTCGTCGACAGCGCCGCCGACCTGGTAGCCACGATGCTGGCAGCCGCGGGAGGGCTGCGGGTGCTGGCCACGAGCAGGGAGCCGCTGGCCGTCCAGGGGGAGCGGGTGTGGCCGGTGCCGCCGCTGGAGACCGAGCACGGGGTACGGCTGTTCGCCGCGCGGGCGGGCGCGGCCGATCGCGGCTTCGTGCTGGACGACGGCGACGCCCAGACGGTGGCGACCATCGTCGAGCGGCTCGACGGGCTGCCGCTGGCGTTGGAGCTGGCGGCGACGAAAGTGCGGGCGCTGGGCGTGCGGGAGCTGGCCGTACGGCTCGACGACAGGTTCAGGGTGCTCGGCGCGGGGCGCAGGGGCGGGCCCGGCAGGCAGCAGACGTTGCGCGCGGTCATCGACTGGAGCTGGGAGCTGCTGTCGGAGTCCGAGCGTGTGGTGCTGCGGCGGCTGGCCGTCCACGCGGACGGGTGCCTGCTGGAGGCGGCCGAGCGGGTGTGCGCCGAGCCGGGCGTCGACGTCGTCGACACGCTCACCCAGCTCGTCGACCGGTCGCTGGTGAGCCCGGGGCCGCGATACCGGCTGCTGGAGACGGTCAGGGCCTACGGGCTCGAACGGCTGGCGGAGGCGGGCGAGGCTGACGCGGTCAGAGAACGGCACGCGGCCTACTACACCGAGCTGGCCGAGCGGGCCCGGCTGCGCGGGGCCGCGCAGGGGGAGTGGCTGCGCACACTCGACGCCGAGGGTGCCAACCTGCGCCTGGCGATGGAGAGCGAGCATCACGCGCTGCGGCTGGTGACCTCGATGGGCTGGTACTGGTTCCTGCGCGGCAGGCGGGGCGAGGCGAGCAGGGCGATCGCCAGGGCGCTGTCGTACGGCGGCGGCCTGGCGAGCGAACGGGCGCTGGCGGCGGCGTGGCAGACCGGGATGACGCTGTCGACGGGCGCGAGCGCGCGGGCCGTGCCGTACGAGGAGCTGGACGGGGCGGGGGCGGCCTTCGCCGACTGGTTCCTCAGCTACGTGCGGTGGGCCTACGGCGACCACCCCGCGCACGAGGTCAGGGTGGAGCGGGCGTTGGCCGCCTTCGAGGAGCTGGGCGACCGCTGGGGCGTCGCGGCGGCGCTGGACGTGCGGGCCAAGCTCGCGCTCGTCCGCGGCGACCTGGCCGCGATGGCCGCCGACGGCGAGCGCAGCCTGGCGATCTTCCGGGAGGTCGGCGACGGCTGGGGCCAGAGCGAGGCGATGGAGACGCTCGGCCTGCTCGCGGAGATCCGCGGTGACTACGAGGAGTCGGCCAGGTGGCGGGAGCAGGGGTTGCGGCTGGCGGAGGAGCTGGGGCTCGAATCGGCCTTCCGGCTGTCGGTGCTGGGCAGGACCGCGCTGCTGAGGGGCGACTACGCGCTGGCCGACGACTACCACGAGCGGGCCAGGAGGTTGGCGGCCGAGCAGTCGTACAAGTCGGCAGAGGAACACGCGGTGCTCGGCCTCGGGCTGGGCGCGCGGCGGCAGGGACGACTGGAGGAGGCCGACCGGCTGCTGCGTCCCTGGCTCGACTGGCTGCGGCAGGTCGACGGGCAGCCGGGGATCGCGCTCATCCTGGCCGAGCTGGGCTTCGTCGCCGAGCAGCGCGGCGATGCGGCCGCGGCGCTGGCGCTGCACCGCGAGGGCTACGCCAGCGCGCGGACCAGCGGCGACCCGAGAGCCGTGGCACTGGCGCTGGAGGGGCTGGCCGGCGCGCTGCCCGCCCGCGACTCGGCCAGATTCCTCGGTACGGCGGCCGCCATCAGGGAATCGGTCGGCGCCCCTCTGCCACCCGCCGAACGCGGCGACGTCGAGCGGATCGCCGCCAGGGCGCTGGCCGAGCTGGGCGAGCCCGCCTACGCCGAGGCCCACGCCTCAGGGCAGCGGGAACTCGGCACGCACCTCCCACGCGCCCTCCTCGGTGGGGCCCGCCATCAGCCTGCCGCCCAGCGCCTCGACCCGCTCGGCCATGCCGACCAGCCCGAACCCGCCGCCGAGCCGTGACAGGCGCGGGTCGGTGGCCGAGCCGTAGTTGCGCACCCCCAGCACCACGATCCGGTCGTAGCGCCGCAGGCCGACCTCCACCCAGCCGGTGCCGGGCGCGTGGCGGCGGACGTTGGTGAGCGACTCCTGCAGCACCCTGTGCAGCGTCGTCATGACCTCGGGCGGCAGCGTGGAGTCGTCGATGCCCTGCCCGACCTCGAAGGCCACGTTCGGCCCGTTGGCGGAGAAGCGCTCGGTCAGCAGGCGCAGGTCGGCGAGCGAGGTGCCGGGGGTGCGGGCCGCCTCGTCCTCGGCGCGCAGCACCCCGACCAGGCGGCGCATCGAGGTGAGCGCGTCGGCTCCGGCGTTGGCGATGGCGTCGAGGGCGGGCACGACGGCCTCCGGCTTCATCTCGGCCACCGTGCGGGCGGCCTGGGCCTGGACCACGATGCCGGTGATGTGGTGGGCCACCAGGTCGTGCAGCTCCCTGGCCAGCTCCAGGCGTTCGGCCCGCCGTACCGAATGGATGGCCTCGGTGCGGCGCTCCTGCATGAAGCGCAGGTAGCCGCCGACGCCCGCCGCGATCGCCCAGCCGATGAACAGCAGGAAGGAGAAGGCCAGGCCGCCGTTCATATAGTCACGCATGCCGCCCTCGGCCATGAGGACGCCCATCGCGACCAGCGAGAGCACCGCCGCCTTCGGAACGGGCTCGACGTGCCGCAGGATCCCGATGACGAGGATGAGCAGGGAACCGCTCTCGGCCATGCCCGGCAGGCCAGGCACGCCGCTCAGCTGGATCACCAGGGAGGTCGCCAGCGAGCACGACAACAGCACGACGAAGCCCTCGACCCGGTAGCGTCTGCGCAGCACCACCGCGGCGATCCCGGCCGCGCCGCACACCGGCACCAGGTACTGCGGGCCGCCCACGTTGATCGGGACCACCAGGTCCACCAGCAGCAGCAGGCCCAGCCAGCCGATCATGGCTATCTCGCTGAGCCGCCTGACCCAGTAGACGAATCGTTTGTTGTCCCCCACGGCACCTGAGCCTAGGCCGGAAGTCGGACAACCCATATCAACCATTCGGCCGAGGGCCCCACCTGCGGACCAATCCTTCAGCGGAGGCGGGAACACCCGCCGCACGCCGATGCTTGAAGCGTCGAAGGAGATGAGGGGAAATGGTCGTGATCGGATTCGTGATGTTGGCCGTCGGGCTCGTCGTGGTGCTGCTGCTCGCGCTGGCCGACCCGGTCCTGCTGTCCCGGATCAACGGCGAGCCCGCCGAAGGCGCCAGCGGCCGCCACCTCGGCGCCGACGTCGTACGGCTGCCGCGACGCGCCGAGCAGCGGAGCGAAGCGCAGGCGGCGTGACACACAAGAAGACACCCGAGAACTCGTCACGGGTGGGCGGTTGGGGGACAGGCCGCCCGTGACGGCGTGAGGCCCGTGATCGGTTGGGGGACGGATCACGGGCCTCACGGTTTAGCGTGGGGGGTATGAGCAACGGATTTGAGACCCTGGCCATTCATGCTGGCCAGGAGCCCGACCCGACGACCGGCGCGGTCGTGCCGCCGATCTACGCCACGTCCACCTACAAGCAGGACGGCGTGGGCGGCCTTCGGGGCGGATACGAGTACAGCCGCTCGGCGAACCCGACGCGGACAGCCTTGGAAGAGGCACTGGCGGCGGTCGAGGGAGGGGCGAGGGGGCTGGCGTTCGCGTCGGGCCTGGCCGCCGAGGACACCCTGCTGCGCACGGTGTGCAAGCCCAACGACCACGTCATCATCCCGAACGACGCCTACGGCGGCACCTACCGCCTGTTCGCCAAGGTGCACCAGCGGTGGGGCCTGCACTACGACCCGGTGCCGCTGGGCGACCTGGCCGCCGTCGCCGGGGCCATGACGCAGAAGACCAGGATCATCTGGGTCGAGACGCCGACGAACCCGCTGCTCGGCATCGCCGACATCGCGGCGCTCGCCCAGCTCGCGCACGACAACGACGCGCTGCTCGTGGTGGACAACACCTTCGCCTCGCCGTACCTGCAGCAGCCGCTGTCGCTGGGCGCCGACGTGGTGGTGCACTCGACCACCAAGTACGTCGGCGGCCACTCCGACGTCGTCGGCGGCGCGCTGATCGCGGCGTCGCCGTCGCTCGGCGAGGAGCTCGCCTACCACCAGAACGCCATCGGCGGGGTCGCGGGGCCGTTCGACGCGTGGCTGACGCTGCGCGGGCTCAAGACGCTGGGCGTGCGGATGGACCGCCACTGCGACAACGCCGAGCGCGTGGTCGACCTGCTGCTCGCGCACCCGCGCGTCACCCAGGTGCTCTACCCGGGCCTGGACGAGCACCCCGGCCACGAGGTCGCGGCCAAGCAGATGAAGCGCTTCGGCGGCATGGTGTCCTTCCGCGTCGACGGCGGCGAGCAGGAGGCCGTCGAGATCTGCAACAGGACCAAGCTGTTCACGCTGGGCGAGTCGCTGGGCGGCGTCGAGTCGCTCATCGAGCACCCGGGCAGGATGACGCACGCCTCGGCGGCGGGCTCCCCGCTGGAGGTGCCTGGCGACCTGGTGCGGCTGTCGGTCGGCATCGAGACGATCGACGACCTGCTGGCCGACCTCACCCAGGCGCTGGGTTAGGCGCCGGGGACGACCATCAGGAACAGGATCACCAGGTAGATCAGGCCGATCAGGCCGCCGAGCGCGGCGATGCGGCCGCTTTCGACCTTCGCGTCGTCGGCAGGGGTCTCGGTGGAGAACGCCCTGACCGCGGCGCGAAGGTCGCGCTCGACGAGGAACAGCAGGACGAGTGAGACGAGGAACAGCGTCATCGACGCCGACATGTACCACTCGCCGATCACGCCGAGGCTGACGGCGAGCCAGATGCCGAAGATCAGCACCCCGAGCGAGCCGAAGCCGTAGATCCTGGTCATGCGCTGCAGGACCTGCACGACGGCCGAGTTCTTGGCCCGGATGGCGCGCGGCGCGGCCATGATCACGGCGGTGAGCGGTCCGACCGCGAAGATCGCGAACGCGATGTGCAGCCAGAGCAACGTGCTATTCATGGGGCTGACCTTAGTCCTCCGGTGATCTCACCGGGAAATACTCTCCTCCCGCGAATCATCGCGGTCGTGAGGGCAGCTCATGCACAGCTCGAAGGCCGCGATGGCCAGGGCCATCCCGACGATGATCACAATGGTGGCGAGCATGGCGTTCCTCCTTCCCCCAACATCGTCCGTAATGACTAGACGGTCTGGCAATGGAATAAGTTCAGCGCCGGTATGGTTGGTTATCCGTTTCCCAGGCACAAGGGGGTGCCGTCGTGGCCGTGAGGCACGTCGAGCCGTACTCGGACGAGTGGGTACGCCAGCCGTTCTCCTACGTCAGCCAGGTGGTCGGCCTGCTCGGCGCCGAGGTGGGCGACTGGTGGGAGGGGCCGTGCGACCCGCGTGACGCCACCGTTCGGCTGGGTGACGGCAGTGCCCTGGTCTGGGACGAGGAGAGCGGCTGGCGCCTGGGGCGGTTCGTCGCCGGTAGCCGCGGTGAGCACTCCGAGCTGGCCGATGTGCGCTACCTCGGCCACGGGCTGCTGCCCAAGCCGGAGCGGGTGCCGAGCGCGCTGGCCGACGCCCGCGCGGGCGTCGGGGCGAGCTCGGCCTGGCGGCCCTGCTACCGCTCCCATCGCAACTGCCGCGACGGTTTCGACGTCGCGCTCAGCTACTACTGCTCCGTGTTCAACGCCTAACGCGCCCTGCGCTGGCGGAGGAAGTCGCTGACGACGTACTCTCCCAGCCGGTCGGCGCTGGGTGAGAAGACCCTGCCGCCGTTGCGCCTGGCCACCTCGTCGACGAACTCCTGCAGCCGGTCGTCGGCGGCGAGCATGAACACGTTGATCGTCGCGCGCCGCCTGGTCATCTTGTCGACCTCGGCGAGCGTGAGCTCCAGCGTCTCGGGGGAGGGCGGCCACTCGAAGGCGGAGCGGCCGTTGCGCATCAGGTGCGCGGTCGGCTCACCGTCGGTGACCACGAGGACGACCGGCTCGAAATCGGGATGCCGGTCGAGGTGGCGACCGGCGATCAGCAGGGCGTGGTGCAGGTTCGTGCCCTGGACCATGTCCCAGTCGAGGCCCGCCAGTTCGTCGGGCTGCAGCACCCTGGCGTAGTTGGAGAAGCCGACGATCTGCACGGCGTCCTGGGGGAACTTGGCGGCGACCAGGGCTTGCAGCGCCAGCGCGGTCTGTTTGGCGGCGGCCCAGGTGCCCCTGAGGGCCATCGAGTAGGACAGGTCGACGAGCAGGCACACGGCGGCGGCGCTGCGCCGTTCGGTCTCGCTGACCTCGAAGTCGTCCACCGACAGCCGGACCCGGGCCCGCTGGATGGCGGTACGCGAGCGCCCCCCGAGGTGGCCGCCGCCCTGCCCCGATGCGCGTGCGGGGGTTTCCTGGGGACTACCGGGAGACAGCGCGGTGGGTTGCTGGGGGTGATCCGAGGGGCGGGGCGCGCGATCGTCGAGGTCGGTACGGCGGGCGGCGTCGGTACGGCGGATGCCGTTGACGAGGGTGCGGACCACGTCGATCGGCTGCTCGTCGCCGAAGCGCCACGGCCGGGACGATCCGGTCAGCTCGCCCGCCGACCCCGCGTCACGCTGGTCGTGGTCGCCGCGCCGTCCCGCGTCGAGGGAGGCGAAGACGCGCCGCAGCGCCGTCTCGCCGAGGCGGCGCACCGCCTTGGGCGTCAGTTCGAGCTTGCCGCGCCGCCGCAGCAGGTAGCCCTGCTCCTCCAGCTCGCGTTCGATCCGCTTCAGCGCCTCGAGGTCGTCGACCGCCGAACGCCCGAGGGCGCGGCGGATGGCGGCCTCGTCGATGTCGTCCAGGCGCGCGCCGGGGTAGTCCTGGCGGAGCGCGGCCTCCAACTGGGAGAGGTCGGCCAGCTCCTCCAGCGCGGTCACGGCGTCGCCCATGCCCATGGGTTCCTCGCCGGTCAGCCGCTCGGGCGTGCCCCAGGCCAGGTCGGGCCTGCGGGCGTAGAGCGAGTCGCCGAGGCGGCGCATCTGCTCCGACAGCCCGGCCTGGTCGAGCGTCTGGTCGATCAGGGCGCTGAGCTCCTCGCGCTGGCGGGGGGTGAGCGAGGCCAGCATCCGCTGGGTGGCGGCGGCCCTGCGGGCCAAGGCGTCGACGAGCTCCTCGAGCGTCCGCGGATGCTCAGGGAACATGTCGCCATATTTCGACATAAAGGAGTCGAAGTCCGCTTGGGTGTGCTCGCCTCGGGCATCCCTGTCCAGCATGTCGTTCAGGTCGCTCATCATCTGCCTGATCCGCTCCATCGCGGCCGGATCAGGGTTGGCCAGCGCGTCGCGCAGCCCCTTGAACTGCGCGTCGAGCACCTCTCTGCGCAGCAGGTCGCGAAGCTCCTCGAAGGTCTGCCTGGCCGCCGCCGAACGCCACTCGTAGGAGCTCAGCTCCTGGATCGCGCTCGCGGTGTCGTCGGGCAGCGCGTCGAGCGAGGCCTCCCGCAGGCGGGCGTCGTCCGAAGGGTCGGGGAACAGCTCGGCACGTTCCTGCCCGATCGCCTTGTCCAGCAGGGAGCGGGCCCGGTCGAGGGTGCCGTCGAGCCGTCCGCGCTCGCGCAGCTCGCGGCGGCGGCGCCGGACCTCGCGCAGCATGTCGTCCAGGCCCCTGCGGTCCTGCGCGCCGGGCAGGCCGTGCTTGAGAAGATCGCGCAGCGCGTGGACAGGGGTGGAGCCGGACAGGATGGCGTCGCCCATCTCGTCGAGAGCCGCCCGCACGTCGTACGGCGGAGCGAGCGGGTCCGGCCCATCGTGGTACTCGCCATAGCGGTAGACCATGGGCACACGCTAACCCGAGATATCCGTCTATGCGTCGCCGAAGACCTCCCACACCTCCTGCAGTTCGCCGCTCAGCGGGTTGTAGTCGGCCTTGACCAGCACAGGGTGCTGCTGCGCCTTCAGCACCTTGGTGAGGTGGGCGGCGGCGCAGTGCTTGGTGCCGAGCCCGTCGTGGTCGGCGTTGACGGGCCTGCCGGACAGCCAGCCCGACGAGCACGAGGCGGTGACGCGGTTGAAGCCGACGGCGTGGGTGTAGCCGAGCTTGATCCCCTTGAAGGAGACCGTGGTGTCGTTGATCCGCTTGATCGTGCCGTAGGCGGTCTTCGCCTCGCCCCAGTCGGTCAGGAACTCGCTGACGGTGACCGCCTGCTTGCCGGAGTAGTCGACCCTGACCGGGGCGGGCCCGCGCTGCAGCGTGAAGGCGAGGTCGGCGGGCCCGCACTTCGTCCTGCCCAGCCCCTTGCCGTCGAGCGCCACGTGGCCCTCGGTCTCGACCAGGTCGCACGCGACGGTGATCCGGCGGTAGGCGGCCTTGGTGTAGTCGAGCCTGATCTCCTTGGCGCCGGCCACGGCCTTGAGCTTGTAGCGCAGGATGCCGTGCTCCTTGACGAGACTCGCGCGGGCGGGCGTGATCCGCAGCACGCCCTTGCCGTCGGCCCAGGCGAAGCCGTACGCCATCGAGCCGGACGCCACCGAGTCGGACGCCACCGAACCGGCGGTCGCGGCGGAGGCGGCGCCGGTGGCGCAGAGGCCGGCGCACAGGACTGCACTGGCGGTCAGAGCGAGCACACGCATGATCTCCCCCGAGGTCGTAGGTTCATCATCTAGGACGCGGGAGATCGGGAAAATGTTTACCCGAGCGTGTCGGCGGATCAGGTGCGATAGACGGCGACTCCGTCCACGTCGTCCTTCGACAGGCGGCGCATGAGGTAAAGCCCTTCCAGGGTGAACTCCAGGGCGGCCGCCGCGTGTCCTGGCGACTCCTCGCCGGTGCCCATGCCGAGCTTGGACATGACCTTGGCCAGGCCCTCGACGGGCCCGATCCGGCGCAGCAGCTCGGCGGCCGGCACCAGCTCGCCCGACTCCACCTGGTTGCCCGCGGCGAACTTGTCCAGCAGCGGCGCCAGGTCCAGGCCGCCGAGCCTGCCGCGGAAGACCTCGGCGGTGGCGCGGCGCAGCAGGTGCGCGAGGATCTCGATCTCCCGCCCCTCCTCGCTGACCTCGAACTCCACCTTGCCGCGCAGGCTGGCGACGACGGTGGCCAGGTCGCAGACGCGCGTCACCGCGCGCTCCTCGCCGGTGATCGCCGCCCGCCGTACGGCGGAGGCCGCGGCGGTCTCGGCGGCGGCGATGGAGAAGCGCGCCGAGACGCCCGAGCGGGCGTCGACGGCCGTCGACTCCCTGACCAGGCGGGTGAAGCGGGCGATGACCTCGACCAGGTGCTCGGGCACGTCGGCGCCGATGTCGGGCATCGACTCCTGGCGGATGAGCGTGAGCTCGTCCTCGACCGTCAGCGGGTAGTGGGTGCGGACCTCGGCGCCGAAGCGGTCCTTCAGCGGGGTGATGATCCGGCCGCGGTTGGTGTAGTCCTCGGGGTTGGCGCTGGCGATGAGCAGGATGTCCAGGGGCAGGCGCAGGTTGTAGCCGCGGACCTGGATGTCGCGCTCCTCCAGCACGTTCAGCAGCGAGACCTGGATGCGTTCGGCCAGGTCGGGCAGCTCGTTGACGGAGAAGACGCCGCGGTTGGTGCGCGGCACCAGGCCGTAGTGGACCGTCTCGGGATCGCCGAGCGTGCGGCCTTCGGCGATCTTGATCGGGTCGACGTCGCCGATCAGGTCGCCGACCGAGGTGTCGGGCGTGGCCAGCTTCTCGCCGTAGCGCTCGTCGCGGTGCTTCCAGTCGACGGGCAGCTCGTCGCCGAGCTCGGCGGCCAGCCGTACGCATCGGGCGCAGACCGGCGCGTAGGGGTGGTCGTTGATCTCGCACCCCTCGACCACGGGGGTCCACTCGTCGAGCAGTCCCGTGACGGTGCGGATGAGCCGGGTCTTGCCCTGGCCGCGTTCGCCGAGCAGGACCAGGTCATGGCCCGCGAGCAGGGCGCGCTCGAGGTGGGGCAGGACGGTGTCGTCGAAGCCCACGATGCCGGGAAAGCGTGGCTCGCCCGCCCGCAACCTGGCGAGCAGGTTGTCGCGGACCTCGGTTTTGACGCTGCGATGGGCGTGGCCGCTCTCTCGCAACTCGCGGAGAATACGAGGCTGATGCACGCGTTCGAGACTACGTCGCCTATGGGGAATGCGGGAATGTCTTTCGGATTTGACTGATGCGTGACGATAAGGGCGCGTGCTTGTCCTCGCAGTGGGGAGAATCCGCCCGAGGGTAACCACCGAAGCGTAGGGAGGCGAGACGCGTGGCCCTGTTGACGAGCCGAATCGCGGACGGCCTCGCCGTGGGATCCGACCTGGTCGCAGCCGCGGAAACGGCTGTCAGGCAGGCCCTGGCAGGGTTGAGCGGCCCCGCCGACCTCGTCTGCTTCTTCATCTGCGGTGAGGACCCCGACGACGTGGCGAGGGCGGGCCAGCGGGCCATGGCGATGGCACCGGCCGCCCATGTGATCGGCTGCAGCGCGACCGGCGTCATCGGCGACGGTCAGGGTGTGGAGCTGACGCCGTCGGTCAGCGCCTGGGCGGCCACCCTCGACGGGGGGCGGCTGACCACGTTCGCGCTGGAGACGCTGAGCGCCGAGGACCGGTTCGTGGTCATCGGTCTGCCCGAGCGCCAGGTGGACGACAGGGTGGCGATCCTGCTCGCCGACCCCTACAGCTTCCCCACCGACGCCTTCGTCGAGCGCTCCGCCGAGGTGCTCGGCGACCTGCCGCTGATCGGCGGCCTGGCCAACGGGCTGCAGGGCAGGGGTTCGGTGCGGCTGTTCGCCGGTGGCGAGGTCTACACCGAGGGCGCCATCGGCGTCCTGCTGAGCGGCGAGGTCAAGGTCAGCACGGTCGTCAGCCAGGGCTGCAGGCCGATCGGCCCGACCATGGTCGTCACCAGCGCGGAGGAGAACCTGCTGCTGGAGCTGGCCGGGCAGCCCGCGCTCGCCAGGCTGGAGGACATCGTCACCGACCTCGACGAGGACGACCGCGAACTGGTCGCGTCGGGCCTGCAGATCGGCGTGGCGATGGACGAGTACGCCGAGCACCACGAGCGGGGCGACTTCCTGATCCGCGGGGTCCTCGGCATCGATCCCGAGCGGGAGGCGGTCGCGATCGGGGACGTGGTCGACATCGGCAGGACCGTGCGCTTCCAGGTGCGCGACGCCGCGACCGCCGACGAGGACCTCTACGACCTGCTCGACGCGCACCGCGAGGAGCTGGGCAGGATCGACGGCGCGCTGCTGTTCGCCTGCAACGGCAGGGGGTCGGCGATGTTCGGCACCGCCGACCACGACGCGGTGGCGCTGCGCGACACGCTCGGCTCGATCGGCATGGCGGGCTTCTTCGCCGCGGGAGAGGTGGGCCCGGTGGCGGGCCAGAACCACGTGCACGGCTTCACCGCCTCGATCCTGGTCTTCTCCTCCTGACAGGTGTCACCGGTTTCACCGCAGCGCGTCGACCGGCTCCATGCGGGCGGCCCGCAGTGACGGATAGAGCCCGGCCAGCAGCCCCACCAGCGCCCCCGCCAGCGGCGCGACCACGGCGAGCCGCAGGTCGAGCACGGGCGTCCACTGCTTGGCCGCCGAGACGGCGACGATCGCGACCACGCCGAGGCTGGCGCCGATCACCCCGCCGGTGAGGCCCGTGAGCGTCGACTCCAGCAGGAACTGGGTGGCGATGTGCCTGCGCGCGGCGCCCAGGGAGCGGCGCAGGCCGATCTCGGCGACCCGCTCCATGACGGTGACCAGCGTGACGTTGGCGATGCCGACCGCGCCGACGACCAGCGAGACCAGGCCGAGGATCAGGAACAGCGAGTTGACGTCGCTCTGCACGCCGTCGCGCGCCCTCGTGGGGGTCTGCGGGGCGATCACCGCCAGCGTGTCCTCGTTGCCGGGGCTGAGCGCGAGCGGAGCCTGCCTGGCCACAAGGTCGGCGGCGCCCAGGCTGGTGTTGATGAGCACCCTGGTGACGTCCTTGAGCCCGAACCGGCCGCCGATCGTGGGCGGGACCATGACCGCGCTGCTGAGGTTGCGCTCCCTCTTCATCGCGCCGAGGACGCCGATGACGGTGTAGGCGTGCTTGCCGATGAAGACGGCGGGCGCGCGATCCAACCGGGTGATGCCGAGCATCCTGGCCGCCTGCTCGCCGAGGACGACCACCTTGTCCTTGCGCGCGAGGTGTCCGGCGTCGAAGAAGCGGCCCTCGACCATGCTGCCTTTGACCGCCTGGGGCAGGCCGGGGCTGGCGGCGACGACGGTGAGGGTCTGGTCGGTCACCCTCGTGGGGTCCACGATCTTGTTGGAGCGCACGGTCAGGTTGGCGCTCTTCTTCGTCTCGGCGACCGCCGCGGCCGAGGTCACCCCGCGCAGCCTGGTCACCTGGTCGACGGCGTCCCACGCGACGACGATCTTGGCCTCCTCGGGTACCTCGACGGTGACCGTTGTAGCGGTCAGCTCGTCGAACCTGCCGACGATCTGGTTGCCCGCCGTGGCGGCGATGCCGAGCGTGACGACCAGCGTGGTGATGCCGAGCACGGTGCCCAACGTGGTGAGCGCGGTCCTGACGGGGCGGGCCAGCATGCCGGCCATGGCCTCGTTCAGCAGGTCGCGGAGGTCCACTACTCCTCCACCAGGATGCCGTCGGTGATCCTTACCCTGCGCTCGGCACGGTCGCTCACCTCGTTCTCGTGGGTGATCACCACGATCGTCAGCCCCTGGCCGCGCAGGTCGTCGAACAGGTCGAGGACCGCGTCGGTGTTGCGGCTGTCGAGGTTGCCGGTGGGCTCGTCGCACAGCAGCAGGGAGGGGCCGCCCATGAGCGCCCTGGCGATCGCCGCCCGCTGCCGCTCGCCGCCCGACAGCCGGTCGGGCAGGAAGCCGACCCGGTGCGACAGGCCGACGCGGTCGAGCGCCTCCAGCGCCCTGGCCCTGCGGTTCTTCCGCTCGCGCCGGGCGGCGCCGCTGCGGTACACCTCGGCGAGCATCACGTTCTCCGCCACGCTGCGGTGGGCGAGCAGGTGGAAGGACTGGAAGACGAAGCCGATACGGCTGCCGCGCAGCCTGGTCCGCTCGCCGTCCCGCAGCGCGGTGGTCTCGATCCCGTCCAGCAGGTAGCTGCCTGACGTGGGCGTGTCGAGCAGCCCGAGCACGTTGAGCAGCGTCGACTTGCCCGATCCCGAAGGGCCGATGATCGCCAGGTAGTCGGCGGGCTTGACCACCAGCGAGACGTCCGACAGCGCGCGCACGGGCGGGTCGGCGTCGAACTGCTTGCAGACCGCCTCCAGGCAGATGACGGGCTCAGGCACGGTTGACCACCACCCTGTCGCCCTCCTTGAGCTCGCCGGTGACCTCGACCTTGCCGTCGGCGGTCAGTCCCGTGCGGACCTCGACGTCCTTGGTCCTGTCCGGCGCGACCTCCACCCGCACCCGCGCTCTGCCGTCCGCCGAGGTGATCACCGCGGCCACCGGGACGACGAGCACCTCGGTGTCCGTCGCGCCCACGGTCACCCTCGTGACGACGTTCGAGCCCGACAGCCGCTTGAGCCCCTTCTCCGACAGCGGGCTGATCAGCACGGGCTCCGAGCTCATCCCCTCCTCGCCCTCCCCCTGACCCGCCTTGGCCTCGCCGGTGGCGAGCTTCGCCTTCTCGCCAAAGGCGATCAGCCGCGCCGGATAGGTCTTGCCTGTGGGGCCCTCGATGACCGCCTCCAGCCCGTCCTTCAGCAGGTCGGCCTCGGCGGCCTCCACCGAGCCCGTCACCACGAACGACGAGCTGGTCACGGTGGCGATCGCCTTGTCCACGGTCTCGCCCGCCTTGACGCCCGCCTTGTGCAGGCGGGCGGGCAGCTTCGGCAGGAACACCAGCTCGCCCGGCGGGATCGTGGTGCCGTAGGTCCTCAGGTACTCGGCCATCAACGCCTTGGCCGCGCCCACGTCCTTCCTGGCGTTGGCGACCTTGAGCTTGACCGGCGACAGCTCGCGGGCCTGCCGTAACGCCTGCGCGGCGACGGCGACGGCCTCCTTCGCGTCGCGCACGGCCTTGCTCAGCTCGGTCAGCTTCTTGTCGCGGGCCTGGCGCGCCTCCTCCTCGATCCGGGCGTGAACGCCCTGGGCCGCCTCCAGGTCGGCGCGCGCGTTGGACACCTTCAGCTCCAGCAGGGTCGTGTCCTTGGGCGTTCGCGGCGCGGACGAAGGCGCGGGGGTGGCCCCGGGCGTGGCGGGCGGAGTGCTTGGCTCGGGCCTGTCATTCTCCGCTCTGGCTGCGGCCAGGTCCTGCTCGGCCTGCAGCACCTTCTCCTCGGCCGCCCTGACCGCGGTGTCGGCGGCCTCGATCTTGGCGACGTCGTCGGTGGTGTACCGCTGCTCCTCGGCCTGCCGGTGGGCGAGCTCGGCCGCCTTCAGATCCGCCCTGGCGTTGGTGAGCTTCAGCTTCAACGGCAGGACATCGCCGCCCTGGTCGAGCGTCTTCTGCTCGACGGCCAGCGTCTCCTGCGCGGTCTGTACGGCCTTGCGCAGCGTGTCGAGCTGCTGGCGGGCCTCCAGGGTGGGCTGCTGGGCCTCGTAGCCCTTCTTGGCGTAGAACCTGGTGACCGCCGTGATGGTGGCCCGGTCGAAGACGCCGGTCACGCGCGTGCCGTAGCCGAGCCTGCGCAGCGCGCGCTGCACCTGCTTGACGTCGTCGCCCCGCGCGCCCGGGGCGAGGGTGCGGTGCATCGGCACTTTGCCCGACATGGCGAAGACGGGTCTGCCGTTCACCTCCATGAGGATCCCGCCCTCGGTGACCTTGCCGGGGTGGGGGGCGCGCGTGGCGCGCTGGGTGGCGTCCGCGCCGCCGACGACCCCGGCCAGCGTGATCGGCAGCGGCGAGCCGTACTCGAGGGTGCCGTTGACCACGATCGTGCTGACCAGCTTGGTGCGCTCGACCGGCACCGTGACCAGCGAGGCCTTCGGCGGCTTGCGCAGGGCCGCCTCGTCGGCGGGCGAGCGGAGCCTGGTGCTGACTCCCCAGCCGACCCCCGCGATCACGATCACTCCGGCGACGGTGCCGATCAGCACCTTCCGGGGGGACTTCACGTCGGAACTCCTAGTTTTCGGGCATGCCGAACAGAGCTCACGGCCCTGCGGCGCGTCAGAGAAGGATGCGGCGCCTGGCGCGGTACGGCACGAGGGCCGCCGCCAGCGTCAGCACCACCAGCAGGGCCGCGTGGGCGATGTCCTGCCGGGAGAGGGTGGCGATGTTCTGGTAGACCACGCCGTTCTCGTAGATCACGGCCGTCGCGGAGACCAGGTAGACGCCCGCCGCGATCGCCCATCGGGAATCGGCGGTGATCTGGCCGGCGTAGGCGGCGCCGAACAGCAGCGCCGCCTCCACGCACACCCTCGTCATGGCCGTGGGCGAGCCCGCGACGATGTCGAGCCACGCCGGGTCCGCTCCCGCGACCAGCGGCACCGCCGCCAGCCACCACCACGAGCGGGTGCGAGGCCGCTCACGCCTGGCCGACAGGGCGAGCAGCCCTGCGATGATCAGCACGTTGGAGGTCAGCGGGGCAACGGGGCCGCCGTTGCCGTACAGCGCGGGACCCGACCACAGCTCCTCGGGGAAGTCGGGATAGACGGGCAGGAGCGTGTCGTCCAGCCACGGCCGTCCCATGGTGATCGCGGTGACCTTGACGGCGACGGCTCCCGCGAACGGGAGCGCCGGCCGTACGTGGCCACGCAGGATGAGCACGAGCGCGATGGCCGACAGCGCCAGCCACAGCGGGACGCTGGTGGCGTACGGCACCAGCACCGCCAGGTTGAGCACGGCCAGCGCCGTCACGCCGAGGTGCAGCCCGTCCACCCAGGCGGGCCCCTGTGCCGCCGAGATGATCCGGGTGCGCAGGCCGCCGACGAGCAGGGCGTAGGCCTCGCGCGCCGGTGGCAGCGCCTGGCCAGGCGCCGCGCTCTCCAGGAGGATGTCGAGGAGCTCCTCCCCGTGGTCGGCCCGGTAGGCGTTGGGGTAGGCCCGCAACAGCCAGCGGTAACGCCGCTCGAGCGAGGTCATGCGAACGTGGCCCCCAGGCTGTGCCGCCCCGTCACCACGGCGGCCGCCTGCTGCATGCGCCTGGCCTCGGCCTCGACCATGCCGCTGCCCTCGTCGGTGATCCTGAAGTAGCGCCGCTTGCGGCCGTTGACGATCTCCTCGCGTTCGACCATGATGACGCCGTTGGCGGCCAGCCGGTCGAGGGCGCCGTAGAGGGTGCCGACGGCCAGCGTGATCCTGCCTTGCGAGAGGTCGACCACCTTCTTGATGATCGCGTGTCCGTGGAGCGGACCGTCCAGGAGTGCGGCGAGGACAAAGTAGGTCTGCTCACTCAAACCGGATGATCCCTTGGGCATGGCCGAGAACATACTTCGTTCAACGGAGTATCGTCAAGACAGTCCGTACTCATCATTGACCTTCCCGTCGATCTCCTGCTCTTTCGGCAGGTAGGCAGCGTAGAAGTCCTTGCCGCACTCGAGGTCGTCGAGCGCGGCCTTGATCTCCTTGGTGAGGTACGGCCTGGCCTGCGCGGGCGTGAGCGTGGGCTCGTAGAACTGCCCCTCGGGCAGCTTGCTGTCGTCGACGTCGTCGGTCTTGCCCAGGTGCTCGACCTGGGCCCGGGTCTCCTCCCAGCCGCGCGTGGCGAGCGCGGTGGGGTTGGCCTTCGGCACCCGGTAGCCCTTGCCCTTCAGGCAGTCGGCCATGGTCGCGGCCTTCTCCGTCAGGGCGGGATCGCCGTCGAGCTCGCGCGCCTTGACCTGGGTCTTGGTCTTGTCCGCTTGCTCGTAGTAGTCCATCGAGGACTTCACGGTCTTGCCGGTAATCTTCTTGATCGCGGATGCGTAGCAGGCATCCAGGGCGGTGTTGTAGGCCTTGTACTGCTGTTCGGACAGCGAGGTCTGGATCGCCCAGTTCGGATCGATCTCCGGGTTGTCCGGCTTGTACATCGGTGAGTCGAAGTCCTTGGGATAGACGTACAGCGAGAAGTGCCCGAAGCCGTACTTGCCGCGTTCGGCCTGCATCGCCGCGTGGTCGCCGCTGTTGGCCGCCTTGCGCTGCTCGCTCAGCTTGCGGCCCTTGGCGACGAACGCGACGTACTTGAATCCCTTGCCCTTCATACAGGTGGCCAGCTCGGCCTCCTTGCGGTGCTCGACCCCCTGCGCCTGGGTGCTCGGCTCGGTCGCGGTCTCGGCCGGGGTGCCCCCGCACCCGGCCGCCAGCGCGAGGGCGAACAGCGCCGCCGCACGCCTCACTGCCCGAACTCCGCGTCGATGCGCACCCTCAGCGCGGTCTGCTTCGGACCGAACACGGGGTAGAACTCCTTGCCGCACTCGAGGTCGTCGAGCGCGCTCCTGATTTCCTTGGTGAAATACGGTCTGGCCTGGTCGGATGACAGGTCGGGCCGGAGGACGATCCCCTTGGGGGCGGGCTCGGCGCCGGGATCCTGCTTCTTGCGGATGGCCTCCAGTTGGCCCTGGAAGATCTTCCGCACTGTCGTCGCCACCTCGGTCGGCTTCGTCGAGGCGACCCGGTAGCCCTTGCCCGCCAGGCAGTCACCGTAGGCGGCGGCCAGGTCGACGAGCTGGGGATCGCCGTCGAGCTCCCTGCGCGCGGCCTCCTCGAACGCCATGGCCGGGCCTGTCATCAGGTCCACGTCCGAGGAGACCCGCTTGCCGAGCACCCGCTCGGCCTCCTTGGTCACGCAGGCGTCCTTAGCCTTCAGGTAGGCCTTCTGCTGGGTGCTGGACAGTGAGAAGATGATGCGCCCGTTGGGGTCTTCCTGGGATTCGTCGGCGAAGGGGTTGACCTTCGGGTCGTCGGGGTACACGAACGACGCGAAGATCTCCAGCCCGTACTTCTGCCGGTGATCCTTGAGGGCGTCGTAGTCGCCCGCGTCCTGCTTGGCGGGGTCGGGTCGCTCGGTGGTTCCCAGGTTGGGGAGGTAGCTGAACCCGGCCTGTTTCATGCAGGTCGCCAGGGCGTTCTCGAAGGTAGCTCGCTTGGTGGTGGCGCCTTCAGGGGGCGGATCCGTCGCTGCTTTCCCTGTGTTCTCGGCGCCGCATCCCAGAAGTAAGACCAAGGGGAGAATCGCCAGTGATCGCTTTGGCATGCGGAGGACCATACTTCGGCTAACGAAGTATGGTCAAGTCGTCGCGTGCGCGAGTGGGAGACTGGGCGGCATGGTGCTCCCGCGAGTGACCCTCGACGACGTGGTGGCCGCGCGCGACCTCCTGGCGGGTGTCGCCGTCCAGACTCCGGTGCTCCGGTCGCGCGTCCTGTCGGAGGCCATCGGCGGTCCCGTACACCTCAAGTGTGAAAACCTCCAGCGGGCCGGTTCGTTCAAGGTCCGCGGCGCCTACGTCCGCATCGCCAAGCTGGCCGAGGACGAGCGGCGTAGGGGCGTGGTCGCCGCCAGCGCCGGCAACCACGCGCAGGGTGTCGCGCTCGCCTCTGGCCTGCTCGGCGCGCGGGCCACCGTCTACATGCCGGAGGCCGCGCCGCTGCCCAAGGTGGAGGCCACGCAGGCCTACGGCGCCGAGGTCGTGCTGGGCGGGGCCAGCGTCGACGTCGCCCTGGCCAGGGCGAAGGAGCACGCCGAGCGGACGGGCGCGGTCTTCATCCACCCCTTCGACCACCCCGACGTCATAGCGGGCCAGGGCACGATCGGCCTGGAGATCATCGAGCAGCTCCCCGGAACGGGCACGATCGTGCTCGGCATCGGCGGCGGAGGGCTGGCCGCGGGTGTGGCCCTGGCCGTCAAGTCGCTACGGCCCGGCGTGCGGATCGTCGGCGTGCAGGCCGAGCAGGCCGCCGCCTACCCGGCCTCGCTGGCGATGGGTGAGCCCGTGGTCGTCGACCCCACGGGCACGATGGCCGACGGCATCGCGGTGGGCCGCCCAGGCGAGCTGCCGTTCGAGATGATCCACTATCTGGTCGACAGCGTGGTGACGGTGTCGGAGGAGGAGATCTCCCGCGCGCTCGTGCTGTGCGTCGAGCGGGCCAAGCTCGTGGTCGAGCCCGCGGGCGTGGTGGGGGTGGCGGCGCTGCTGGCGCACCCGCACGCCTTCGAGCCGCCCGTGGTGGCGGTGCTGTCGGGCGGCAACATCGACCCGTTGCTGCTGTCCAAGGTGCTACGGCACGGCCTGGCCGCCGCCGGTCGCTACCTCACGGTCAGGATCAGGCTCCCCGATCGTCCCGGCGTGCTGGCCGCGCTGCTGGCCACGCTCGGCGACCTGCGCGCCAACGTGATCGACATCGTCCACGAGCGGGTCAACGCCCGCCTGCACGTCGACGAGGTCGAGGTGCGGCTCCAGCTCGAAACCCGTGGCCAGGCGCACTGCGACGAGGTGCTGGGGATGCTCGCGCACGAGGGCTTCAAGGTCTTCGTCTAAAAAGCCCCGAGCAGCGGGCCGTACTCCGCCCACACCCGGGCCGAGATCGAAGCCTTCTTGGGGGCGTAGCGGGTGTAGAACTCCTTGCCGCACTCCAGGTCCTCCAGCGCCGCCTTGACCTCCTTGTCCAGGTGCGGCCGGGCCTGCTCCGGCGTGATGTCCGGCATCTCGTGGGGGTTGTCGCCGAGCTTTTCCATCTCGTCCCAGAACAGCTCCTCACCCCTCTTGGCCAGTGTGGTCGGTTGGGTCGAGGACACCCGCCGCCCCTTGCCGACGAGGCACTTGCCCATGTCCGAGGCGAGGGCGACCAGCTCGGGGTCGCCGTCGATCTCGGTGGCTTCCAACTCCTCCCTGGCCCCCCGCAGCAGGGTGGCTCCATCCAACATCGACTCCGCCTCCTTCTTCAGCACCTCCTTGGCGGCCTTCTGGTAGCAGCCGTCCTTCGCCTCGTTGTAGGCCTCGTGCTGGGAGTCGTTCAACTTCGCGCTGATCGCGCGGTTCGGGTCGTTTTTCCCGGGATCGCTCTCGATGCTGCCGGTCAGGGGATCCTTCGGGAAGACGAACTGGCCGAACACTCCGAAGCCGTACTTCTGGCGGTAGGTCTTCATGGCCTCGTAGCTGCTCAGATCGGGATCCGGCCGATCCGGCGTGATATAGGGGACGTACTTGAAGCCCTTCTGCTTCATGCAGTCGGCCTTGATCTGCTCCATCCTGGGCCGCGGATCCGGCCCCTTGGCGGGGGCGGGGGTGGCGGTCGATTCGGCCGCGCATCCCGATATGAGGGCAAGCGAAAGCAACCACGTGACACGACGCATGGAAAACTCCAGATCGGATGAAAGGTCAGTCGAACGCGCGCGTGCGCGACCCGCGCGGCACGACGACCGCGACAAGGGTGAGGAACGCCAGCAGCCCCCAGTAGGCCAGGTTCTGGCGTGATTGGTCGATCAGGTGCTCACCGACGGCGGCGGAGACCGCCACCAGGTGGAGCGCGGCGGCCAGCGCCCAGCGCTGGTCGCCGGTCAGCCGTCCCGCCCAGGCCGCGCCCGCCAGCGCCACGATCTCGGTCGCGATCCTGGTCAGGACGACGGGAGCGGGGTCGTCGAGCGTCATCGACGCGGGATCGGCCGCCGCCAGCAGGGGTACGGTCACCAGCCACCACAGCGATCGCCGCCGTAGCCGTTCGCCGCGCGTGGCCAGGATCGCCAGCCCCGCGCACGCCAGCAGCGGTCCGGCGGCGGCGCCGATCGGGCCGCTGTTGGCGTAGAGCGGGTCACGCATCAGGAAGGCCGGTTCGACGGGCAGCGGTGTGGCGTCCACGAAGACGACGCCGACGCCTATCGCCCACGACTTGATCCCGGCCAGCAGGACCAGCGGCAGCGCGAGCCGTACCCGGCCCATGAGCACGAAGATCAGGCCGAGCGCGGACAGCGCGCACCACACCGGGATCGACGTGACATAGGGCAGCGACGCGGCGAGGTTGGCCGCGCAGAGCACGGTGACGCCCAGGTGCAGGCCGTCGGTCCAGATCGGTGCCGCGGTGGCCTGCCAGACTCGCTCCCGCACCCCGTTGACCAGCAGTCCCGCCGCCTCCTTCAGCGGCGGCCGCGAACGCAGGGGGTCGGTGTGCGCGAGCAGGACGTCGAGTAACTCCTCGCCGTGCGCCGAGCGGTAGGCACGGGGGTAGGCCCACATCAGCCGCCGGTAGCGCCGCTCCAGCGGCGTCACGTCAGGCCCAGGTCGCGGCGGCCCCTGATCACGCTGGCGGCGTGATGCATGCGCTCGGCCTCGGCCTCGGCGATCGCCCTGCCGCGATCGGTGATGCGGAAGTAGCGGCGGTTGCGGCCGTCCACGACCTCCTCGCGGTCGACGCTGAGTGTGCCCTGGGCGGTGAGACGCTCGAGAATGCCGTAGAGGGTGCTGATCGACGGCTTGACGCGGTCGCGGGACAGTTCGATGACCCGGCCGACGATCGCGTGCCCGTGCAGGGGCCCGTCGAGGAGCGCGGCGAGCACGAAGTACATCGGCTCGCTGACTTCCGTAGATCTTCTCGGCATGGCGATCAAGATACTCCGTTAAACGGAATCAGGACAAGACCGGTTTTCTCGGCTCGAAGAGCCAGGTGTCGAAGAGCTGGTCCAGCTGCTTGCCCGACAGCCGCTCCGCGAGTGCGATGAACTGCGGCGTCGTGACATGTCCGTACTTGTGGCGAGCGGTCCATTCCTTGACGATCTTGAAGAAAACGGTGTCGCCCACGCTCTTGCGCAGCGCGTGCAGCGCCATGCCGCCGCGCGTGTAGACCGACTCGTTGAACAGGTCGTCGGGCCGCGCCCGGCCCGGCGGGTAGGCCCACATCGGGTCACCGGCGGTCCTGGCGTAGTGGGTGTCGAAGACGCGCTGCGCGCTCGACTTGCCCTTGTGCTCCGACCACAGCCACTCGGCGTAGGTGGCGAAGCCCTCGTTGAGCCACAGGTCCTTCCACCGCTTGATGGACAGGCTGTTGCCGAACCACTGGTGGGCCACCTCGTGGGCGATGATGGCGTCCTCGGGGCGGAAGCCGCCGTACATCGGCTTGGTCTGGTTCTCCAGCGCGTAGCCCGCGGCGTAGTCGTCGATGACGCCGCCCGTCGACGAGAACGGGTAGGGGCCGAAGACCGTGGCCAGGTAGTCGGTGGCCTCGCCGGAGACGGTGTGGAGGCCGCTGAGGGCCGAGGCGAACTTCGGGTCGACGGCGGCCAGGTTGGGGATGCCCGTCGCGGTCCTGCCCTCGCGCAGCTCGAACTTGCCGAGCGTCATCGTGGCCAGGTAGGTCGCCATCGGATGCTTCTCCGACCAGGCGAACGTGGTCTTGCCGCCGCGGGTGACGGGCTGTCTGGTCTGCTCGCCGTTCGCCAGCGCCGTCAGGCCCTGCGGGACGGTCAGCTCGAAGTCGAAGCGGGCCTTGTCGGCGGGGTGATCATTGGCGGGGAACCAGGTCTTGGCGCCGTTGGGCTGGCCGGTGACGAAAGCGCCGTCGGCGGTCGGGATGAACCCGTAGGTGCCGAGGTTGGCGGGGTCGCTCATCGGCTTGGGCGTGCCCTTGTAGGCGACGGCGACGGTGAAGGCGCGGCCCGCGCGCAGCCCCCCGGCGGGGGTCACCGTCAGCTCGCTGCCCGCCCGCTCGAACGTGGCCCGCGCGCCGTCGACCGTGACCTTGCCGACCTTGAAGCCCGACAGGTCGAGGTTGAAGCGCGACAGTGGCTGGGTGGCCTTGGCCTGGATCGTCGCCAGGCCGTCCAGGTGTTTGACGACCGGGTCGTAACCGATCTTGAGGTGGTAGCGGGTGACGTCGTAGCCCGCGTTGCCGTCGGCGGGGAAGTCGGGATCGCCGATGCCCTGCCCCTGTTTGCCCTGCGGCGCCGCCGAGGGCGCGGAGGAGGCGGGCGGAGCCTCGGCCCCGGTGAACGGGGCGCAGGCGACCGCGCCCAGGAGCGTCAGGAGCACAGCACAGCGCATGACCAGGCAGCCTACGCGAGTCGTTGCCGCAGATCAGGCATCTACGGCCAGGGCGTGCCGCGTCCTGGCCGGGGGTGGTCCGGCCAGGACGGATATGGGTGGCTACAGGTTGCCGCGGCGCTCCTGCTCGCGCTCGATCGCCTCGAACAGCGCCTTGAAGTTGCCCTTGCCGAAGCCGAGCGAGCCGTGCCGCTCGATCAGCTCGAAGAACACCGTCGGGCGGTCCTGCACCGGCTTGGTGAAGATCTGCAGCAGGTAGCCGTCCTCGTCGCGGTCCACGAGGATCTTGCGCTTCTTCAGCTCCTCGATCGGCGCTCGCACCTCGCCGATCCTGGCGCGCAGCTCGGGGTCGTCGTAGTAGGAGTCGGGCGTGTCGAGGAACTCCACGCCCGCCGCGCGCATGTTGTCGACAGTGGTGAGGATGTCGTTGGTGGCCAGCGCGATGTGCTGCACGCCGGGGCCGCCGTAGAACTCCAGGTACTCGTCGATCTGCGACTTCTTACGGCTGATCGCGGGCTCGTTGAGCGGGAACTTGACCTTGCGCGTGCCGTCCGCGACGACCTTCGACATCAGCGCCGAGTACTCCGTGGCGATGTCGTCGCCGACGAACTCCGCCATGTTGGTGAAGCCCATCACGTTCCGGTAGAACTCGACCCACTCGTCCATCTTGCCGAGCTCGACGTTGCCCACGCAGTGGTCGACCGCCTGGAAGAACCGCTTGGCCGGAGGCGCGACCATCGGCTCGGCCTGACGGTAGCCGGGCAGGTAGGCGCCCGAGTAGTTGGACCTGTCGACCAGGGTGTGCCTGGTCTCGCCGTAGGTGGCGATGGCCGCGAGCACGACCTTGCCGTTCTCGTCCTCCAGCGTGTACGGCTCGG
This sequence comes from Nonomuraea sp. NPDC059194, assembly GCF_042754765.1. Taxonomy (NCBI): domain Bacteria; kingdom Bacillati; phylum Actinomycetota; class Actinomycetes; order Streptosporangiales; family Streptosporangiaceae; genus Nonomuraea; species Nonomuraea sp. NPDC059194. The sequence goes on from NZ_JBHZBH010000003.1 coordinate 120,922, forward strand.
CCAGCCCCCGAGCGCCCCGCGCGATGGCGTGCTCGTAGGCCGCCTCGACGTCCGGCACCTCGATGGCCAGGTCGATCACGCCGTCGCCGTGCTCGGCGACATGACGGGCCACCTCAGTGCCCGGGCGTACCGAGGAACGGAACTCGAACCGCGCGCCCCCCGAGGTCAGTACGTAGGCCACCTCGTCCTTGCTGCCGTTCTCGGGGCCGCGGTAGGCGACCAGCTTCATCCCGAACGCGGTGGAGTAGTAGTGCGCCGCCTGCTTGGCGTTGCCCACGGCGAACACCACGGCGTCCATGCCCTTGACCGGAAACTCATCGCTCATACCGACAACTGTCGATTTATATGGACGGCTTGTGCAACTGTCACTTGAAACAGTGGACAATCTGTCCATGACCATCGACGAACTGGACGCCAAACTGCTCAGTCTGCTCTCCTCCGAGCCACGCCTCGGAGTTCTGGAGTATTCGCGCAGGCTCGGCGTCGCCCGCGGCACGGTGCAGGCTCGGCTCGACCGGATGATCGCCAGGGGGGTCATCACCGGGTTCGGCCCCGACGTCTCGGCCGCGGCGCTCGGCTACGACGTGACCGCGTTCGTGACCATGGAGATCCGTCAGGTCAGCGGGCACGACCCGGTCGCCGACCAGCTCGCGCGCATCCCCGAGGTGCTGGAGGTCCACACCATCACCGGCGGCAGCGACCTGCTGTGCAGGGTCGTCGCGCGCACCAATTCCGACCTTCAGCGGGTCATCGACCAGATCGTCGCCGTACAAGGGGTTCTGCGCACTTCCTCGGTGATCGTCCTCGACACGCCGGTGCCGTACAGAGTTATGCCGTTGGTCACGGATGTACCACGACGAGGCGTGCGAAAGCCGTAGCATCGTTACCGATCGTTTATTCTTGGCCTTCCGCACAGCTGACGGGGGTTGCTGAGCTTGGGGGAGTCTGTGGCGAAGAGCATGGGGAAACGGCGGATACTCCGCTGGGTGGCGATCGCGTTCGGCGCCGGGATCCTCGCCATGGTCGGTCTGTTCGGGGTCGCCTGGGCCATGACGCCCATCCCCGACAGCACCCAGAAGGAAGCCACGGCGCAGGGCTCGGTCATCTACTACCGCGACGGCAAGACCGTCCTGGCCAAGCAGGGCGTCAACCGTAAGAACGTCAAGCTCGCCCAGGTGCCCCCGCACGTCCGCGAGGCCGTCATCGCCGCCGAGAACCGCTCCTTCTACACCGACGGCGGCGTCTCGCTGAAGGGCACCGCCCGAGCCGTCTGGTCCACCGTCACGGGCAAGCAGTTGCAGGGCGGCTCCACGATCACGCAGCAGATGGTCCGCAACTACTACAGCGGCCTCAGCCAGGAACGCTCGCTCACCAGGAAGTTCAAGGAGATCCTGATCTCCATCAAGGTCGACCAGTCCAAGTCGAAGGACTGGGTCCTGGAGCAGTACCTCAACACGATCTACTTCGGCAGGGGCGCCAACGGCATCCAGGCCGCCAGCCAGGCCTACTTCGGCAAGAACGTCGAGCACCTGACCGTCGCCGAGGGCGCCTACCTGGCCGCGGTCATCCAGCAGCCCAGCAGGTTCGCCGACCCCAAGGGCGCCGACCTCGACGCCGCGAAAGCACGATGGAAGGCGATCGTCGACGCCATGGTGCAGACCCGTGCCATCGCCGCCCAGGAGGCGGCCGGGCAGGTCTTCCCCGCGTTGAAGAAGCCCAGGGCCGCCTTCGCGCTCAAGGGCCAGGACCAGGTCATGGTCGACAGGGTCCGCGAGGAGCTCAATGCCCGCGGCTATACCGACGAGGACATCGACAACGGCGGCCTGAAGATCGTCACCACCTTCGACAAGGACCTCATGGGCGCCGCCGAGCGCGCGGTGACCTCCGTGCTGCCCGACTCCACGTCCAAGAAGGTGCGCACCGGTCTTGCCGCCGTCGACCCCAAGACCGGCGAGGTCGTCGCCTTCTACGGCGGGCGCAAGGACCAGTCGTGGGACAACGCCTTCTCCGCCAAGGTCCAGGCGGGCTCGACGTTCAAGCCGTACACGCTGGCGGCAGCCCTCGACAACGGCCTCGACCTGTCGACCACCGTCAACGGCAACTCGCCCATCTCCGTGCGCGGCGCCTCGCAGCCCATCCCCAACGACAGTGGGCGCTCCTACGGCTACATCGACCTGGTCCGTGCCACGCAGAACTCCGTCAACACCGCCTTCGTCGACCTCGGCCAGAAGATCGGCCTCGACAAGGTCGCCAAGGTCGCCGAGGCGGCCGGCATCCCCGCCGCCCAGCTCGACCAGCACAAGATCGCGGCCTCCTTCCCGCTCGGCGTCGCCTCCGTCAGCGCCGTCCAGAACGCCTCAGGCTTCGCCAGCCTGGCCAACGGCGGCGTCCACATGGAGACCCACGTCATCAAGTCGGTGACCGACACCAACGGCAAGAAGACCGACATCAAGCCCAAGTCGACGACCATGGTCGGCGAGCAGGCCGCCGCCGACGCCATCTACGCCATGGAGCAGGTCGTCAAGTACGGCACCGGCACCGGCGCCCGCCTCTACGACCGGCCGGTCGCCGGCAAGACCGGCACCACCGACAGCTCGGGCGCGGTCTGGTTCAACGGCTTCACCCCACAGCTGGCCACCGCCGTCAACATGTTCCGCGACGACAACAAGACCGTCGAGGTCCCCGGGTACGGCGTGCAGTTCGGCGGCCAGCTGCCCGCGCGGATCTGGAAGGCGTTCATGACGGAGGCCCTGGAGGGCAAGGCCGTCGAGCAGTTCCCCGAACCGTCCGCGTACGGCTACGGCGGCTGGGACCGGCAGGACGACGGCGACCAGGGGTACGACAACGGCGACGGGTACGACAACGGCTACGACAGCGGCGACGACTGGCGCGACGAGCGGTGGAGCGGCGACCAGCAGGAAAACGAGCAGAACACGCCGCAGCCCGACGAGACGACGTCCCCAGCCGACACGCCCGTCGTCCCTGAGGAGACCGACAGGGGCGACGCGAACAACACCGACACCCCGAACAACAGGGACACGCCGAACAACACCGGCACACCGGACGGCGACGCGCCCCCCAACCCCGACCAACTGGACGACACCTCAGGCGGCCCGGGCACCCGCCAGCCAGGCACCTCCAGCGGCCCCGGAACCCGCTAAGCGGACAGGGGAGCCGCCAGTTCGGCCAGCAGGTCGGCGGGGGTGGTCACCGGGAGCCTGCAGGTGAACCCCCTGCAGACGTAGGCCGCCGGCGCCCCGTCGACCAGCCCGCGCCCTTCCAGCAACGGGACCCCGGCGTTCGCGTCGGCGGGCTCCCGGCCCAGGGCGATGACCAGCCCAGGAACGTCGGCCAGCAGCGCCGCCCGGTGCAACGCCCTCGTGCGCGGATCGTCCTCGGGCCCCACGATCGCCACCTCGACGGGCCCCGCCAGCGCGGCCTGGGCCGCCGCCAGCCCCCACCCCGCGAACCTGGCATGCCCTCCGGCCAGCACCGACACCGTGCCCAGCGCCGACTCCGCCGCCTCCCGATGCCGCGCCGACCCCGTCAGCGCCGCATACGACAGCAGCGCCCCCGCCGCCGCGAACTGCCCCGAAGGCGTCGCGTTGTCGGTCGGATCCTGGGGCCGCTGGAACAGCCGTTCGGCGTCGTCCGCGGTGTCGAAGAACCCGCCGGACCCGTCGGCGAACCGGGACAGGACCACATCCAGCAACCGTCCCGCCAGCGCGAACCACCGCACCTCGCCCGTCACCCCGTACAGCGCCAGCAGCCCCTCGGCCAGGTCGGCGTAGTCCTCCAGCACGCCCGCGTTGCGCCCCGCGTGACCGTCGCGCGAGGTGCGCGCCAGCCGATCGCCGTCGAGGTGCACCTCCTCCAGCAGCTCCGCCGCCGCCCGCGCCGCCTCCACCAGGTCGGGCCGCTCGAACACCGCTCCCGTCTCCGCGAGCGCCGCGATGGCCAGGCCGTTCCACGCCGCGACCACCTTGTCGTCGCGGCCGGGCCGTACCCGCTCGTCTCTGGCGGCCATCAGCCGCGCCCGCACCCGCGCGAACCTTTCGGCGTCGCCGGGGTCGGCGGGCAGTTGCAGCACCGAGGTGCCGTGCTCGAAGGTGCCCTTCACCTCGAACAGCTCGATCGCCCATGCCGCGTCGTCCGGGTCGAGGAGCTCGCGCAGCTGGTCGGGCGTCCAGACGTAGAACCTGCCCTCCTCGCCCTCGCTGTCGGCGTCGAGCGCCGAGGCGAACCCGCCCTCCGGCGTACGCATCTCCCTGAGCAGCCACTCGGCGGTCTCCAGCGCGATCCGCTTGGCCAGCGGCGCTCCCGAGCCCTTCCACCAGTGCGTGTAGACCCGCAGGAGCAGCGCGTTGTCGTAGAGCATCTTCTCGAAGTGCGGCACCACCCACTCCGCGTCGACGCTGTAGCGCGCGAACCCGCCCCCGAGCTGGTCGTAGATCCCGCCCCTGGCCATCGCCTCCAGCGTGCGGCCCGCCATCTCCCGCGCCACGGCCACGCCGTCGCCGCGGTAGCGCAGCAGGAACTCCAGCGCCATCGACGGCGGGAACTTCGGCGCGCCGCCGAACCCGCCGCGCGCCTGGTCGAAGGACCGCATCAGGTCCTGTACGGCCAGCGCCAGCGTCTCGCGCGTCGGCACGGGACCGCTCGGCAGCCTCGAACCGCCGGTGAGCGCCTCGACCACCTTCGACCCCTGGTCGAGCACCTGCTCCCGGTCGCCGACCCACGCATTGTGCACCCCGACGAGCAGGCGCTGGAACTGCGGCTTCGGGAAGTAGGTGCCGCAGTAGAACGGGTGGCCCTCCGGCGTCGCGAACACCGTCATCGGCCACCCGCCGTGCTGCGTCATGGCCTGCGTGGCGCTCATGTAGACGGCGTCGACGTCCGGCCGTTCCTCGCGGTCGACCTTGATGTTGACGAAGCGCTCGTTCATGAGACGGGCGGTCTCGGCGTCCTCGAAGGACTCATGGGCCATGACATGGCACCAGTGACAGGCTGAGTAGCCGACCGAGATCAGCAGCGGCACGTCACGCCGCCGCGCCTCCTCGAACGCCTCCTGACCCCACTCGAACCAGTCGACCGGGTTGTCGGCGTGCTGCTGGAGGTAGGGGCTGGTGGCATTCTTCAGCCTGTTCATGAGGCCAGCCTCTCACGCGTGCTCCCAGCTAAGACCCGTGTGGGGGACCCGTACGGAGGGGAGAGGCGGGTAGGTTACCGAGCGTGGACCTTGACTTCGTGAGCGCCCATGCCGAGCGCCCCGCGACCGCGCTCACCCGCAGGGACGTGGCCCGCGCGCTGCTGGCCGTCCCTTCGGGGGTGGCGCTCGTGGCGCTGCCCGACCTGCGGCGGGCCATGATGGCCGTGGGCAACCCGCTCTCGGCGACGTTCTGGGACACCGCCAGGAGCACGCTCAGCGCGATCGAGGCGGGCACGGCCACGGTGGGCGACGTGCAGCGGTGGCTGGAGGCCTCGGGCAGCGAGCCGATCCTGCTCACCCCGAGCTACTTCGTCTGGCCCGAGGAGGACGAGCGGGGGCCGGTCGCCGAGGAGATGCACGCGCGCTTCGTCGCCTTCCTGGAGCAGCGCGTCGAGGCGGGCGAGATCGACCCTGACGCGCTGGCCGAGGGCAACCCCGCCGCCCGCGCCGCCTACGAGGAGCTGCAGGAGCGCTGGCTCAACACGGCGCTGCCCGACGGCAGGGTGCCCAGCCTGGTGGTGAGCGACGAGCAGGACGAGGAGCTGTTCGCCGCGTGGGACGAGGAGGAGTCCTACGCGCTGGCCGAGCTGCGGCGGATCGTCGCCGAACTGCCCAAACGGCCGGAGCTGCCGGAGCCCGAGCTGCGCAACGCCGCGGCCAGGCTCAGGGAGATGCTCGTGTTCCCCGGCTATCCGGGCAACGTGCTGCGGGCGTGCGCGGGGTTCGAGGGCGGGCTGATGCCCGAGGACGACCGTGAGTTGTGGTTGGCGGTCGTGGCCGGCATCGCGGGGCCGATCTCCGACCTGGACGAGGATCTGGAAGCGGAGGAGAACCACGAGGAGCTCAGCCATGAGGAGGCGGTGCTGGCCGCGCTGTGCGCGATCCATCACGCCGACTGGCTGGCCGCGGTGGCGGCGCTGGCCAGGCTGGGGCCGGGCGTGCTGGCCTCGCCCGAGCGGATCGCCCGGCTGATCGCGGAGTCGGAGGACATCACGGTCGACATGGACGATCCCGACGACATCGAGACCACGGAGACGCTGTTCACGCACGTGACCGGGCTGTGGTCGTATCTGGGCATCGTGGACGAGGACGAGGTGCTCACGCCGCTGGGCTGGTGGGGGCTGCCGGAGGCGCTGGAGCGCGCCTGGTCGCCCGAAGACTGAAAAACCCGAGGACTGAAACTGTGGCGGTTCCGCCACAGTTTTCTTACTCGACCTCGACCTCGACCATGGCCTGGTAGTCGGGGTGGCGGCTGATCCACTCGGCCACGTAGGGGCACAGCGGGCGCACCTTCAGCCCGGTGTCCCTGCTCACGTCGAGCGCCCGCCGGACGAGCCGGCTCGCCAGACCCTTGCCCTCGAAGGCCGGGTCGACCTCGGTGTGGGTGATGACGATGGTCGTGGGCAGCAGCTTGTACTCGGCGAACCCGGCGAGCGTGTCGCCCACGTGGATCTCGAAGCGGTGCTCGTCCGGGTTGTCGACGATCGTGACCTCGTCGGTCACTTCTTGTCCAGGTCGGCCTCGTGCGGGACCTCGATCTTGGAGATCTGCTTGTTCATCGACTTGATGAGGAAGAAGAGCGCGAATCCCATGAGGGCCACGACGGTGAAGCCCAGGATGCCCGGGCTCACGTCACCAATGGCGAAGTACGTCACGCCTCCAGCTTACTTGCACGCGCACGCGGTCTCCTCGGCGTGTATGCCCGCGAACAGGTCGTCCTCCGGAAGCTTGGTGTCGACCAGCGACCGCGCCAGGTGGAAGTCCTCCGTCGGCCAGATCTCCTGCTGCAGCTCCCTCGGGCACACGAACCAGAACCCGTCGGGGTCGACCTGCGTGGCGTGCGCCATCAGCGCCTCGTCGCGGGTCTTGAAGTAGTCGCCGCAGGGCACCCGCGTGGTCACCGGCCACTTCTGGGGCCGGTCCTCCCAGCGGGCGATCCAGTCGGCGTACGGCGAGCCGATGCCGCGCTGGTTCATCGCGTCGTGCAGCGCCTCGAAGCGCTCCTTGGTGAAGCCCATCTGGTAGTAGAGCTTCAGCGGCTGCCAGGGGTCGCCCGTGCCCTGGTAGCGGTCGGGGTCGCCGGCCGCGTCGAACGCCTCCACCGACACCCTGTTGGTCATGATGTGGTCGGGGTGCGGGTAGCCGCCGTCGTCGTCGTAAGTGAGGATCACGTGCGGCCTGAACTCGCGCACCGCCGCGACCAGCGGCCTGGTGGCCTCCTCCAGCGGCTGGAGGGCGAAGCAGCCCTCGGGCAGCGCCTCGTCCTCGTTCTCCGGCAGGCCCGAGTCGACGAAACCGAGGAAACGCTGGCGCACTCCGAGGATCTCGCGCGCGCGGTCCATCTCCTTGCGGCGGACCTCGCCGATGTTGGCGACGATCTCGGGGCGGTCCATCTTCGGGTTGAGCACGGAACCGCGCTCACCGCCCGTGAGGGTACAGACGAGGACCTCAACGCCTTCCGCGACGTAACGCGCCATGGTGGCGGCGCCCTTGCTCGACTCGTCGTCGGGATGGGCGTGGACGGCCATCAGCCTCAGCGGTGCGCTCACTGGCTCGCTGTCTCCTCACTTCGGACCGGGTCACTCGCCGTAAGAGGTTTACTTCTCTTGGGCGGGTCGCAGGGGCGGACCCCCGGCAGGCGACAATTGTCTCGGACAACACCAGGGAGTGCAGGGAGATTCCGTCATGGCCACCAGAGATGTCGAGAACGGTCCGGTTCTCGGCACCCCGGACGACTTCAGCGACCGTCCTGAGCGGCAGGGCAGGTTCGTCGTCCACGTCGTGATCGCCGTGCTGGTGGCGATCATCGCAGGTGGCTGGGGTTACGTGATGTGGTCGGCCACCGGCAACGTCGGGGTCACCAAGCAGGTCGTCGCCTTCGACGCCTCCAGGCCCGACTCCGCTGAGATCACTTTCGAGATCGCCAAGCCCGCCGACAGGGCGGCGGTGTGCCGCCTGCGCGCCACCGACGCGAACCATGTGGAAGTCGGCAGCAAGGAAGTAAAGATTCCGGCCGGCGAGGGGTATACCCGACTGAAGGAGAGCTTGGACATCAGTGGCCAGGCCTCTTCCGTCCACATCCAGTACTGCAATCTCGTATAGTGAGACATTTGGGGAAGCGTTCGAGCGGGTAAAGTTGTTAGTCTTTCGCGATTCGCAATCCCAAGTGAACTCAGGGCCCCCTAAGGAAGCAAGGAGAACCCGTGGCCTACTCTCGCGATGAGAACGTCACCTGGCTGACGCAGGAGGCGTACGACCGCCTGAAGGAGGAGTACGACTACCTCTCGGGCCCGGGCCGTGTTGACATCGCCAAGAAGATCGAGGCTGCTCGCGAAGAGGGCGACCTGAAAGAGAACGGCGGCTACCACGCGGCCAAGGACGAACAGGGCAAGATCGAGGCCCGCATCTACCACCTCAGGCAGCTCCTCGACAGCGCCAGGGTGGGCGAGGCCCCCAAGACCGAGGGCGTGGTGGGCCCCGGCATGACCGTCACGATCCGCTTCGAGGGCGACGATGACGAGGTCACCTTCCTGCTCGCCTCCCGCGAGGAGACCGGCGCGCCGATCGACGTCTACTCGCCCAAGTCCCCTCTCGGTGCCGCGATCAACGGCAAGAAGATCGGGGAGAAGGCGACCTACGCCATGCCCAACGGCCGTCAGAACACGGTCGAGATCCTCGAGGCCGTGCCGTACATCGGCAACTGAGTCCAGAAGAGGAGATCCGCCGGGCCGCTGGCCCGGCGGATCTTCAGCGTGCCGGTGGCGGGATCAGGCAGGACCTGTCCTTCCTGGTGTACGGCGACCGCCGCCCCGCGCCGCCGCCCGGCCCGTACGGTCACCGGCCGAAGCGGCCGCCGCGCGGTCACCGGCTGGTGCCGTTCATCGCGGTGACGCTGGCCATGGTGATCGCCGCCGATGTGGCGTTACTCGGTGAGCTCTCCGAGCAGGAGCCGGCCTCGACCGCCGTGACGGCCAAGAAGCTGGCGCCCCAGGAAGACCTGGTCGCCGAGACCAAGACGGCGCCTCCCGTGCGGCCGCTGGGCAAGCTCCGCTCGCCCAGCGTGTTCGTGGTGACACGCAAGCCCTTACGGCGCTCCACCATGGAGAAGGTCGTCAGGGTCAAGGGCATCCAGGCGGTCGAGCTCGCCGACGCCGCCTCCGTCCAGATCGACGGCAAGCGCGTGCAGACGCTCGGCGTCGATCCCTCCAGTTTCAGGGCGTACACGCCCAAGGTGACCGCTTCGTCCGACGGCCTGTGGGCCAACGTCGCGGGCGGCGACGTGGCCGTCTCGTTCGTGCTCGGCAACGACGGCGGGCTCACGCTGGGCCGCAGCGTGCCGGGGCCGGGCGGCCAGCTCAGGATCGGCGCCTACGCGACGATGGGCATGGGCGCGGTGGACGCCGTCCTCTCCAGGGACAAGGCCCGCGCGCTGGGCTTCCCGCAGAACAACGCGCTCGTGATCAGCGCTCCGAAGGTCGACACCTCCACCCTGCGCAGGGCGCTGCTGCGGGTGCTGCCCAAGGGTTCGCAGGTCGCCGCGATCAATCCGGTGCTGGCCGCGCCCAAGCGGGTCACCCAGTGGAGCTCGGGCTCGTTCATGTCGGCCGGGCAGCTGACCACCGCGTTGCGGGCGGCGGTCGGCAAGCTGGGCCGGCCGTACGTGTGGGGGGCCGAGGGTCCCGACACCTTCGACTGCTCGGGCCTGGTGCAGTGGGCGTTCGCGCAGGCGGGGGTCCGGATGCCACGAGTCACCCACCAGCAGTGGGTGGCGGGGCCGCAGGTGCCACTGTCGCAGGCGCAGCCGGGCGACCTCATCTTCTGGCGGCTTGACCCCACCAACCCCGGCTACATCTCCCATGTGGCGATTTATTGGGGTAATGGCAAGGTGCTGCAGGCGCCCAGGACCGGCGACGTGGTGAAGATCTCACCGCTCAGTACACGCGGGCTGGCGGGCGTCGTCCGAGTCAGCCCGCGCGTCGCGGCTCGCGTTCGCTGACAGCGTTTCCTTGACAGTCCAGCCAAGGCTGGCTCTTGCCCATTGCGTGTGTAATTCTCATTACATGGATACTGACGAAGCAGCCAGCACACTGCGCGCGTGGTTCACCGGACGCCTGCCCGAGACCTGGTTCACCGGTCCCGTCACCATCGTCCTCGACCGCGAGGAGATCGCCGTGCTCGGCACCCTGCCCGAGCCCGAGGCCGAGTCGGAGGCCGAGAAGGCCGCCATGATCGACGGCCTCATCAGGCGCTTCCGCGAGGAGACCAGGGAGCGCCGTATCGAGATCGCGTCGGAGGCCGAGCGGAAGTTCCGCCGCAAGGTCTCGTGGGGTGTCGTCTGCGGCGACGAGACGGTGATGTTCACCACACTGTCCGTGCCCGTCATGACCCGGCTGCGCCAGTCCGAGCGGCAGGTTCTCGACACGCTGGTCTCCGCGGGCGTGGCCCGCAGTCGCAGCGACGCGCTCGCCTGGTGCGTACGCCTGGTCGGCAAGCACACCGACACCTGGCTCTCGGAGCTGCGCGACGCCCTGCAGCACGTCGACCGCATTAGAGCGGCGGGCCCTTCGGGAATGGACTGAACCAATGCGCACATTGGTTTAGACCTTTTCTCTTGGTCTGGACCACTTCCCTTTCTTTAAATCGCTTCTCGATGGGTAGGTTCCCCCTCCACCACGGCCACTGCCTGCGCAAAGGTCTACTCCAATTCGCCTTTGTCGGCATTAGTCGATAATGATGACGTGGCCCAGAAATGAGTGGAGGAGCCACCGCCGTGTCCCTTTCCGTGGAAGTACCCACCCCGACGACCAACCAGAAATTGGCCGACTGGGTGAACGAGATCGCCGCCCTGACCCAGCCCGCCAGGATCGAATGGTGCGACGGGTCCGAGGCCGAATGGACGCGCCTGACGAACCTGCTCGTGGACCAGGGAACCTTCACCCGGCTCGCCAAGCGGCCCAACAGCTTCTACGCCAAGTCCGACCCGAGCGACGTCGCCCGGGTGGAGGACCGGACCTACATCTGCTCCGAGCGCGAGGAGGACGCGGGCCCGACGAACAACTGGATCGCGCCCGCCGAGATGCGCAAGACCTTCGGCGAGCTGTTCAAGGGCTGCATGCGCGGCCGCACGATGTACGTCGTGCCGTTCTGCATGGGCCCGCTGGGTGGTGACATCTCGCAGCTCGGCGTCGAGATCACCGACTCGCCGTACGTCGCCGTCTCCATGCGGATCATGACGAGAATGGGTGCCGAGGCGCTGCGCCTGATCGAGGAGCGCGACGAGTTCGTGAAGGCGGTCCACTCCGTCGGCGCGCCCCTGGCCGAGGGCCAGCAGGACGTGCCGTGGCCGTGCAGCTCGACCAAGTACATCAGCCACTTCCCCGAGACCCGCGAGATCTGGTCGTACGGCTCCGGCTACGGCGGCAACGCGCTGCTCGGCAAGAAGTGCTACGCGCTGCGCATCGCCAGCGTGATGGCGCGTGACGAGGGCTGGCTGGCCGAGCACATGCTCATCCTCAAGCTGACGCCGCCCACCGGTGAGACCCGCTACGTGGCCGCCGCGTTCCCGAGCGCCTGCGGCAAGACGAACCTCGCCATGCTCCAGCCGACCATTCCAGGCTGGAAGGTCGAGACGATCGGCGACGACATCGCCTGGATGCGTTATGGCGAAGACGGCAGACTGTATGCCATCAACCCTGAGGCCGGATTCTTCGGCGTCGCGCCCGGCACCGGCGAGACCACCAACGCCAACGCCGTGAAGACGCTGTGGGGCAACAGCATCTTCACCAACGTCGCGCTCACCGACGACGGCGACGTGTGGTGGGAGGGCCTGACCGACCAGCCGCCCGCGCACCTCACCGACTGGAAGGGCCGCTCCTGGACGCCCGAGTCCGACGAGCCCGCCGCGCACCCGAACGCCCGCTTCACCACCCCCGCCTCCCAGGCGCCCACCATCGCGCCGGAGTGGCAGGACCCCAAGGGCGTGCCCATCTCGGCGATCCTGTTCGGCGGCCGCCGCGCCACCGCGGTGCCGCTGGTCACCGAGTCGCTGAGCTGGCAGCACGGCGTCTTCCTCGGAGCCAACGTCGCCTCCGAGAAGACCGCCGCCGCCGAGGGCAAGGTCGGCGAGCTGCGCTACGACCCGTTCGCGATGCTGCCGTTCTGCGGCTACAACATGGGCGACTACTTCGGCCACTGGCTGTCGATCGGCCGCCGCCAGGGTGCCAAGCCGCCGCGCATCTACTACGTGAACTGGTTCAGGAAGGACGACTCAGGGCGCTTCATCTGGCCGGGGTTCGGCGAGAACAGCCGCGTGCTCAAGTGGATCGTCGAGCGGCTGAACGGCGAGGCCGAGGCCGTACCGACGCCGATCGGCCTGCTGCCCAAGGAGCTCGACACCGAGGGCCTCGACCTGCCAGAGGAGGACCTGCGCACGCTGCTCACCGTCGACCGTGAGGTGTGGCGGGAAGAGGCGGCGCTGATCCCCGCGCACTTCGAGAAGTTCGGCGACCACCTGCCGAAGGAGCTGTGGGCCGAGTACGAGGCCCTGCTCGACCGCCTGTGATGCCGACGCCATGCCGGGCGGTACGGCCCGGCATGGCGGAGAACAGTCCTTCCGCCTGCCATGCACCGGCCTGATGCGGTCTTCCTGAGCTTGCCCCGGTTGGGGGAAACTTTTGAAGGGACACCGCACGTCTCATAGGAGACGGGGCATTTCTCCTTCTTCAGGGAGGCAGTGCATGGAGTTCGTTCTGCTCATCCTCGCCTTGCTCCTGGTCGTCGCGGTCACCGGCACCGCGTCCTCACTCAGGAGGGAACACGCGAGGGTCCGCGAGGTCGCGGTCACCACCGGCCGCGGCGAACTCGGCCACTACGAGCTCGCCTACCTCGCGGGCGGCCCCCGGCGGGTCGTCAACACCGCCATCGCCCTCATGGCCAGGGCGGGCAGCCTGCGGCTCTCCCGCGGCGGATCGGTGCACCACGTGGCGGGCGCGACCGCGGACGATCCCGTCGAGCGGGCGGTGCTGGCCGCCGTCGCCGCCAGGCCGGGCGGGGCGTCCGTGAGCGTGCTGCGCCACGACGTCGGCAACGGGCCGGTCATCGACGACCTGCGGCACCACCTCATGGCGGTCGGCCTCATCGTGCCCGATGGCTCGCTCACGCCGGTCCGCACCTACGTGACCCGCCTGTCGGGCTGGTCGGGGCTGGCGGCCGTCCTCGGCGTCTTCACGCTGGCGATGATCACCTTTGGTACGGTGCCCGCCGGGTTCGTCCCGGTGGGGACGCTGCTGATCTGCGCCGGCCTCTGGGTCGGCGGGCGCATCGTCGTCCTGCGGACGCGTCGCGCCCTCACCGACACGCTGAGCGCCGCGGGCCGTACCGAGCTGTCCAGGGCACAGGGGCTGCACGTACGGGGCGCCGGTCGCTCCCACGCCCCCGACCTGGCGTTCGCCGTCGGCATGCCCGTCGCCCTGTACGGCCTGAGCGAACTCGACGACTCCTCCCTCAGGCAGGAGCTCGAGGACGAGGTCAACACCAAGGCGTCCTCCTCCTCGTCGGGCGGCTGCGCCTCGGGCGCGTGTGGCGGCGGCTCGGGCTCCGACAGCGGTTACGGCGGTGGCGACTTCGGCTCGTCCTCGTGCGGCGGCTCCAGCAGCGGCTCCAGCGGCGGCGGGTCGGGCTGCGGCGGCGGGTGCGGCGGCGGCTGCGGCGGTGGGTGACCGATGAACCCGCTCGGGGTGGGCATCGGCTGGCGGCCCGAGATCGACCTGACCGTGGAACGCCTTCCCGACGTCGACTTCGTGGAGGTCGTCGCGGAGAACATCAGGCCCGCCGCGCTCCCCGAGTCGCTGCGGGTGCTGCGGGAGCGGGGCATCCCCGTCGTCCCGCACGGGGTCGGCCTCGGCCTCGGCGACGCCACCCCTCCCGACCCCGTGCGCCTGGCCCACCTGGCGGCCTGCGCGAAGGCCCTCGACGCGCCGCTGGTCAGTGAGCACCTGGCGTTCGTGCGAGCGGGCGGGATGGAGGCGGGCCACCTGCTGCCCGTCCCGCGTACCCGCGAGACGCTCGCGGTCGTCGCCGACAACATCATGCGCGCCCAGGACGCGCTGCCCGTTCCGCTGGCGCTGGAGAACGTGGCGGCCATCTTCGGCTGGCCCGAGGATGAGCTGACCGAGGCGGAGTTCCTGGGCGAACTGGTCGAACGCACCGGAGTCCAGCTCCTCGTCGACGTCGCGAACCTCTACACCAACCAGGTCAACCTGGACCTGTCGGCAGTGGAGGCGCTGGACGTGCTGCCGCTGGCCTCGCTCGCCTACGTGCACGTGGCCGGCGGACACCTGCACGACGGCATCTGGCACGACACCCACGCCCACACAGTGCCCGAACAGGTGCTGGACGTCCTGGAGGAGCTGTGCGCGCGGGTGACGCCGCCCGGCGTCCTGCTGGAGTGGGACGACCACTACCCGAGCGACGCCGCCCTGGCGACCGAACTCGACCGCGTCCGCACCGCCATCGCCGCCGGCGCCCGCCGCCTGACGAGCTCCCAGGCGGGCACGACGGAAAACGCGGGCCCCCACACCCGGCCACTCCGTGAACCGGGGACACCGGCGACGAGCGAGACGCCGACCGGGCGCGCGGCGTCGGCGGCGTCGGCGGCGAGAGAGGCGACCCTCGGTGAGGGACCGTGGTGAGCGGGTCGACGTCTGGTGGGGCGTCGGCGGTGAGTGAGTCTGCAACGGGTGGGGCGTCGGCGGTGAGAGGGGCGGCCACCGCTGGAGAGTCGGCGGCGAGCGGGATCGGGACCGCTGGGGCAAGGCCGCGGGCGGAGACGGCGGTCGCGAGGAGAGGCGCAGGAGTGACGGTGGACGAGGTCCGGGAGCGAATGGGGGCCGCGCAGGCGGGCGTGGTCGCGGCCCTGGTCGCGGGGGCCACCCCACCCGCCGGTTTCGACGCGGTACGGCTGGCGGTCCAGGCGCGCAGCCTGGTGGCCAAGCGACGCGGCATCGTGGCCAGGCTGCGCCCCGACGCGGCGACCGCGGCGGGCCCCGACCTGGCAGCCGAGTTCGCCGCCTACGCCGCCGCCCGCACCGAACCCCCACCCGGGTACCGCGCCGACGCGGACGACTTCGCCGACTGGCTGCGCACCCGAGGAATCCTCCACGACCCGCCTCCCGCGCCGAACCCCCGCAACCCGGACCTCGCTCCGGGCCCCCGCAGGCGCTGGCCCTTCTCCATCCGTCGTTCGCTGACCAGTCCGGGCCCGTGAGCACGACAGCCCTTGCTCTGCTCGGCCAGACATCCTATGTTTGCCGCGTGATAGTCGACGCGCACCAGCACTTCTGGAACCTGGAGACCGGGTCGTACTCCTGGCCCACCCCCGACCTCCCGGTCCTCTACCGCGCCTTCGCCCCCGAGGATCTCGCCCCCGAGCTGGCCGCCGCAGGCGTCGACCACACGGTCGTGGTGCAGGCCGACGACTCCTTCTGGGAGACCGACGCCATGCTCGCCCACGCCGACGCGCACGACTTCATCGGGGGCGTCGTCGGCTGGGTCCCGCTCGACCGTCCCGACGAGGCCGCCGAGGCGCTCGACCGCTACGGAAGACATCCGAAGTTTGTCGGCGTCCGGCACCTCATCCACACCGAGCCCGACCCCGACTGGCTGGTCCGGGACGCCGTGCTCGAAGGGCTGGGCCTGCTGGCCGGGGCGGGCGTGCCGTTCGACGTGGTCTCGCTGCTGCCCCGGCACCTGGAGCACGTGGTCACGATCGCCGGGCGCCATCCCACACTCAAGATCGTCATCGATCACCTGTCCAAGCCCAGGATCGCCGCCCACGAGCTCGAACCGTGGGCCTCGCTGCTGCGCGCCGCCGCTGGCTGCCCCAACGTGTACGCGAAGGTGTCGGGCCTGGTCACCGAGGCCGACCACGTCAACTGGACGGTGGAGGACCTGCGGCCCTACGTCGAGCACGCGGTGGAGGTGTTCGGCCCTGACCGGCTGATGTTCGGCAGCGACTGGCCGGTGGCCCTGCTCGCGGCCGACTACCAGACGGTTTTCACGGTGTACCGAGCGCTTCTTGGGGGGATCGACCAGGCGAAGGTGCTTGGCGGCACTGCAGCCCGTTTCTATGGATTAAGCGGGATTTAGTGCGGAAAAGCTGGTGTGCATGGGTGGACTACGCTGCGTCGACGGCTCATACCTGAGCGTCACTCCGGTCGCGTGCACGGACAGCCTCGGCGTGCCGTACGAGATCACCCTGGCGCTGCATCGCGACGGCGCGCCGTACGGGATGGTGGGGGAGCGGTGCGGCTGGTTCCTGGCGCGCCTGGCGCGCGGGGTGTGTGACGCCCGCGCGGAGTGCGGGCAGGCCCGAGCGTGGCCCGATCCGGACGACAGGTTCCCCGGGAACGAGCCGGACGGCGAGCTGTTCGCCTTCAGGTACCGCTCCCACTCGCATGCGGTGGGCGGCGGTGAACTGCGCTGCCGGCTGCGCACCCTCGCAGCCTGGGTGCCGGGGCGCGGCGGCGCCGGCGAGTGGCGCCTGACGCGGCGTGCCTTCGTGGAGGCCTGGGGTCCGCCGGGGGTCGGGCTGCGGGCGGTGCTGACCTCGGGCGAACTCGCGGTGTTCGTGGGATCACTGGTCGCCGAGGCGGAGGGCGCCTTGGAACCTCGGGAACTGGCGAGGAATCCGATGGAGGGGGCCAGCAGTCTCGAAAGGCGGTGATAATTGCCTGGTTAGGTCGTGAGTCGACCACAAAGGGCACAGCACCGCTGGGGAGGGACTCCGTGGGCCTGCGCGATCTGGTCTACCGGCTGTACGAGCGCCGGTTGGAGGCCAAGCTGTCAGCCGACAGCGACAACTTCCCCCGCCATGTCGGGGTCATCATCGACGGCAACCGCCGTTGGGCGCGCGCGATGGGCATGCGCGACGTCAGCAAGGGGCACAGGAAGGGCGCCGACAAGATCTCCGAGCTGCTCACCTGGTGTCGTGAGGCGGGCGTGGAGGTCGTCACCGTCTGGATGCTGTCCAGCGACAACCTCAACCGCCCCAAGGAGGAGCTCGAACCGCTCCTGAAGATCATCGAGGACGTCACGCAGGAGCTCGTGGACGAGGGCTGGCGTATCAGCCCGGTCGGCGCGCTCGATCTGCTGCCCGACCGGACCGCCAATGTCCTGAAAAACGCGAAAGAAGTTACATCGCACCGTCCAGGGCTGATTGTGAACGTTGCGGTTGGGTATGGAGGAAGACGTGAGATTGCCGATGCGGTGCGCTCACTCCTCCAGGAGCAAGCAAGCAAGGGGGCGAGCATCGAGGACCTGGTCGAGGTTCTCGATGTGGAGCACATCGCGGAGCATCTCTACACTCGCGGCCAGCCCGATCCCGACCTCCTCATCAGGACGTCGGGCGAGCAGCGACTGTCGGGCTTCATGCTCTGGCAGAGCGCCCACTCGGAGTTCTACTTCTGCGAGGCCTACTGGCCTGACTTCCGCAAGGTCGACTTCCTACGGGCGCTGCGCGACTACGCCGCGAGGCACCGACGCTACGGGTCCTGAGCCACGTTCACGAACAGCGCGTGGCGGGTATTCAGGACCTAACGTTGGAAGTGGTCGGCCACAGGCCGGTCACTCCGGAGAGGGCCCGCCTTTGCGCACAGACCTGCCGAGGGGGGCCGGTCCCCGGCGCCCCACGCGGGTGCGGGTCCGGTCCGAATTCCCGCCTCGTCTGCAGGGTGCCCAATCCAACGGGCGCCCGGGGGAGAACGTGTGGCAGTGTCCTCGAGCAACTACCCCACCAAGCGCACCTACGTGCTGGACACCTCGGTCCTGCTCGCCGACCCGGCGGCGATGACCCGCTTCGCCGAGCACGAGATCGTCCTCCCGATCGTCGTGATCACGGAGTTGGAGGCCAAGAGGCACCATCCCGAGCTGGGCTACTTCGCGCGGAAGGCACTGCGCTACCTCGACGAGCTGCGGGTACGGCACGGCAGGCTCGACGAGCCGATGCCGACGGGTGAGGGCACGATCAGGGTCGAGCTGAACCACAGCGACCCGTCGATCCTGCCGGTCGGCTTCAGGCTGGGCGACAACGACACCCGCATCCTCACCGTGGCGCGCACGCTGGCGGCCGAGGGCAAGGACGTCGTTCTGGTGTCCAAGGACCTGCCGCTGCGGGTCAAGGCAGGTTCGATCGGCCTGTCGGCGGAGGAGTACCGCGCCGAGCTGGTCGCCGAGTCCGGCTGGACCGGCATGGCGGAGATCCAGGTCACCACCGACGACGTCGGCACGCTCTTCGAGCACGGCACTGCCGACCTGGAGGAGGCGCGCGAGCTGCCCGCCCACACCGGCCTGCGGCTGCTGTCCAGCAGGGGCTCGGCGCTCGGCAGGGTGCTGCCCGACAAGTCCGTACGGCTGGTCCGCGGCGACAGGGAGGCGTTCGGCCTGCACGGCCGCTCGGCCGAGCAGCGCATCGCCCTCGACCTCCTCATGGACCCCGAGGTGGGCATCGTGTCCCTGGGTGGCAGGGCGGGCACCGGCAAGTCGGCTCTGGCGCTCTGCGCGGGCCTGGAGGCCGTTCTGGAGCGCCGCCAGCACCGCAAGGTCGTGGTGTTCCGCCCGCTCTACGCGGTGGGCGGCCAGGAGCTCGGCTACCTGCCCGGCTCCGAGGGCGAGAAGATGGGCCCGTGGGCGCAGGCCGTCTACGACACGCTGGGCGCGGTGACGACGCCCGAGGTGATCGAGGAGGTTCTCGACAGGGGCATGCTGGAGGTCCTGCCGCTCACCCACATCCGCGGCCGTTCGCTCCACGACGCCTTCGTGATCGTGGACGAGGCGCAGTCGCTGGAGCGCGGGGTGCTGCTGACCGTGCTGAGCAGGATCGGCGCCAACTCCCGCGTCGTGCTCACCCACGACATCGCCCAGCGTGACAACCTCAGGGTCGGCAGGCACGACGGCGTCGTGGCGGTGGTGGAGAAGCTCAAGGGCCATCCGCTGTTCGCGCACGTCACGCTGACCAGGTCCGAGCGCTCTCCGATCGCCGCGCTGGTGACGGAGATGCTGGAGGACATCACGATGTAGCGCGGCTCAGGAAGGCGCGCCCGCGGGAGCCAGGTCGTGGAACTCCTTGCAGGTGCGCCTTCCCGACGTCGACGACGGCGAGACGCTCCTGGTGATGTTGACCTGCACCTTGGCGATCTCCGGCCGCATCCGCGCGGTGCACACGATCTGGGCGAGCGCCACCCGGCTCAGCTCCCTTTCGCCCCGCAGGGTGACGTAGAGGACGAGGCTCTTGTTGTCCGGGTCCATGCGCTGGGTCCGCTGGCCCAGGGGCTCGGAGTCGACGTCCTGGTAGCGCATGCCGTACAGGTCGGTGTCCTGGCCGGACTCCACGGGATGGTTGGCGAGGTCCATGAGCGTGCGCATCAGGTCCTCGGTGGTCTTGCTGGCGACCCTGACCTGCTGCAACGTCAGTCGGCCCTTCTTGATCAGGTAGATCTGGGCCCAGATCGGCTCCGTGCTGATCACGGGGGCCGCCGTGATCGCGGTGACCGGGCTGGGCGTGATGCCGCAGCCGGTGAGCAGCAGCAGGGCGGCCAGGAGGAACGGCAGTCGTCTCATGCGTGGGGCAGCCAGACCGTGAAGAGGGTGCCGGGCTTCTGCGAGCGCACCGAGATCGTGCCGCCGTGCAGCTGGGCGTTGGCGCGCGCGATGGACAGGCCCAGGCCGCTGCCCTGGCTGCGGACGCGGCCGGTGCCCGCCTTGAAGAAGCGGTCGAAGACGTGCGGCAGGGCCTCGGGTGGAATGCCTTCGCCGTGGTCTCGCACCTTCACCTCCAGCCCGTTGGGCGTGCTGCGGGCGGTGACCAGGACGGGCGGCCCGCCGTGCTTGAGCGCGTTGCCGACCAGGTTGGCCACGATGACGTCGAACCTGCGGGGGTCGAGGTTGACGACGACGCCCGTCGGGGCCTGCACCCTGACGTCCTCGCTCCAGCCGCGCACCTCCAGGCTGTCGCCGATGGCGTCGGCGACGTCGACGGACTCCAGCGCCAGCGTGGCCGTGCCCGCGTCGAACCTGCTGACCTCGATGAGGTGCTCCACCAGCTCCCTGAGCCGCTCCACCTCCGACAGCACGAGCCTGACCGCGCTGGCGGGCTGGTCGGGCAGCCGGTCGGCCTCCTCGGAGAGCATGTCGGCCACGGCCGTCATCGCGGTGAGCGGGGTGCGCAGTTCGTGGGAGACGTCGGCGACGAACCTGCGCGACATCGCCTCCAGCGCGCGCAGCTCGGAGACGCTCAGCTCCAGCGCCGCGGCGGCGTCGTTGAAGTGGGCGGTGAGCTCGGACAGCTCGTCCTTGCCCCGCACGGGCAGCCGCGTGTCCAGCTTGCCGCGGCCGAGCGCCTGGGCGGCGGCGCTGAGCCTGCCCACGGGGAGGAGCACGTGCCTGGCCGACAGGAGGGCCACCGCGAGCGCGATGAGCAGGGTGATGGCGCCGGCCTGGGCGAAGGCCACCCTGAGGTTGGCCAGGGTCCGCTCCTCCTCGCCCAGCGACACGAACTCGTAGACCAGCAGGCCCGTCGGCCTGGGGATGTCGTCGGTGCCCGCCCGGTAGACCTGCGTGCCCAGCACGAGCCGCAGCTCGCCGTCGATGATCCGGCGCTGGCTGACCAGCTTGCGCAGCGCCTGGCCGCGCAGCTCTCCCGAGACGTCGTCGGGGCCGAACGCGCCCGCCTCGTCCCGGTAGTAGAGGCCCTGGTACTCCAGGAGCGTGTGGCGGTCGGGGCCTGCCAGGGAGTTGGCGAGGTTGTCCAGTTCCTCGCCGCTCGGCGGTACCTCGCCGGGGCGCAGGTCGCCGACGGCGAAGTCGATGCGCCGCAGGTCCTTGGTGAGGTTGTCGACCGCGTCCCTGGTGATCCGGTCGATCAGCGCGCCCTTGGCCAGCTCGAATCCGATGCCGGCGACCAGGGCGGAGGCCGCCACGGCGACCACGGTGAAGGTGATGACGAGCCGGCCGCGCAGGCCGGTGAGAAACGCGATCACGGTGGGCTGAACCGGTAGCCGAAACCGCGCACCGTGTGGATGAACGTCGGCTCGGCGGGCCTGGGCTCGATCTTGGCGCGCACCCGCTGGACGCAGGCGTCGACCAGGCGGGAGTCGGCCACGTGGGTGTGGTCCCAGACCACGCGCAGCAGGTAGCGGCGGTTGAGCACCTGACCGGGGTGGCGGACCAGCTCCAGCAGCAGCCGCAGCTCGGTGGGGGTGAGGTGGATCTCCTTGCCGGCCAGGCTCACCTTGAGCGCGCCCCTGTCGATGACCAGGTCGCCGAAGGTGATGCGGTCGGAGGTGGCCGACTCGGCCCTGCGCAGGATCGCCCTGATGCGGGCGTCGAGCACCCGCGGCTCGACCGGCTTGACCACGTAGTCGTCGGCGCCCGCCTCCAGGCCGACGACCACGTCGAGGTCGTCGCCCCTGGCCGTGAGCAGGATGACGGGCAGCTGGTCCAGCCTGCGGATGCGCCTGCAGACCTCGACGCCGTCGATGCCGGGAAGCATGACGTCGAGGATGGCGATCTCGGGCCGGCGCGACCTGACGTGGTCGAGCGCCTCCTCGCCGGTCGCGTAGGCGGTGACGGAATGACCTTGGCGGGTCAGAGCCAGCTCGAGCGCGGTCCGAACGGAGGGGTCGTCTTCGACGAGGAGGATTCCGGCCACGCGCACATTATTCTTCCTACCTGGGGAAATGCATTCTATGTCATGAAACTGTGACATCTCAGGCACAAGACTACAAAGAACGCCAGGCAGCCTGGGGAGGGTCCTCCCCTCGGCGCGGGGGTGCGAGGGGCGGACCGCTCTCGGGGTGTGACGAATATCACATGATCCGAAAAGCCCTGGTTGGTCAAGGTAATCCCAACGAAAAGCCACGTTCGGGTTGCGGACCACCCCCCAGGTCAGGGCAAGCTCATAGGTCGTGAACCCAGGTCCGCAGAACGAGCCCACCCCCGAGGTGCCCCGAGGCCGGCGCCGCCCGGCGCGTTCCTCCAGGCTGACACCCAAGCGGGTTCTGATCGTCGGGCTGACCCTCGTGGTCGTCTTCGGCGGCGGCGGCTTCGTCGCCTACGCCGCCTACCAGAACGCCACGGCCCCGCCCCCGCGTGAGCTCACCCTCGCGGAGATGAACGGCCTGCTCGGCGGCGACCCCTTCGCCCAGGACCCCAGCGCCGACGTGCTGAAGTCCGCCGCCGTCGACGCGATGCGCAAGGACCAGCTCTCCGCCGGCCGCAAGGGCAAGCCCAAGCTCAACCCGATCAAGGTCGTCGCCCAGGGGCCCGGCGGCGACGGCATCCCCGCGGCCAACTTCCCGCCGGGCAGCAACCCCTCGCCCGGCACCAACAAGGCCGTGGCCAAGGGCATGCTGGCAGGCTTCGGCTTCGGCGACGACCAGTGGGGCTGCCTGGAGAAGCTCTGGCACAAGGAGAGCGGCTGGAACGAGCGGGCCATGAACCGCTACTCGGGCGCCTACGGCATCCCGCAGTCGCTGCCCGGCAGCAAGATGGCCAGCGCGGGCGCCGACTGGCAGACCAATGCGGAAACCCAGATCAAGTGGGGTCTGGGCTATATCAAGGGCCGATACGGCACGCCTTGTGGTGCCTGGGGTCATTCCATGGCAACGGGCTGGTACTGACACCCTCAGTGATGGGCAAGTCCGCTCGCTCACGCTGATCCGACGGCCCACGCTGGCCGTGTGAAGGTCAGCGTGATCGTGAATGTTCACAATCCCGGCGACACCGCCGACGCGTGCATCCGTTCTGTCCTGGAACAGACGCTGCCGCCCGACGAGTACGAAGTGATCTTCGTGGACGACGGTTCCACGGACGGGACCGCCGAGCGGCTCGACACCGTCGCGTCCGTCAGGCGCAACGTGCGGGTGCTGCACCTGCCGTACACGGGCTCGTCGCTGCGCGGGCGCAACGTGGGCATCGCCAGCGCCAGGGGCGACTACGTCTACCTGCTCGACCAGGGCGACCGGCTGGAGCGGGGGGCGCTGGCCCTGATGCACCAGCGGGCCGTGGAGACGGAGGCCGACGTGCTGGTCGGCAGGCTCGTGCGCGACACGGGGCCGCCCATGGCCGCCTTCGAGGCCAACAGCGAGCGCGCCGACATCCTGCGCGACCGGCTGCTCACGCTGCTCACGCCGCACAAGCTCTACCGGCGGGCCTTCCTGGAGGAGGAACGGCTCGGCTTCGCCGTGTCCGGGGGGAAGGTGGCCGAGCAGGCGTTCTCGCTGCGCGCCTACCTTAAGGCCAAGATCATCACAGTGGTGGCCGACGAGGTGTGCTGCCACCTGGGCGAGCAGCAGGAGCGCACGGACGAGGCCGCGGTCGTGGTCACCGAGCTGCGCGCGCTGCTCGACGTCGTCGACCGGGGCACCGAGGAAGGCCGTCAGCGCGACCGGATCTACGCGTTCTGGTACCGCTCGATGGTGCTGCGCCCGTTCCTGACCCCCGCCTTCGCCGGGTCGTCGGTCGACAGGGGCCTCATCTTCACGATCTTCAGGGAGCTGGTGCTCGAACGCTTCCCCGAGCGCCTGGACCGCTACCTGCCCGTCCACCTGCGCGCCGTCGCCTCCATGATGCGCGCGGGCCGCCTCGACCAGATCATCAGCTTCGCCAACGAGTCACGGCGCGCCGAGCTGAGGGCCGAGGTGAGCGACGTGCGCTGGTCGGGGGAGGTGCTGGAGCTCGACCTCGCCGTGGAGATCCACACCTCGGCGGGCGAGCCCGCCAGGTTCCGCGAGGAGGAGGACCGGCTGTACTGGCGTCCCCCCGGCTCCGTCGACCAGACGCTGCTGCCCGACGCGGTCACGGACGTCACCGACGCCGTCGACAAGGCCCGCATCGAGGTCTACGTCAGGCACGAGGAGACGGGCGACGTCTACTTCGTCCCCGTGACCTGCGAGACCGTGCGCGTCCGCGAGCGCGGCAGAGCGAGGGTCCAGGTGCACGGGCAGGCACGGGTCGACGTCACCACCGCCGCGCTCGGCGAGGCGCTGCCGTCGGGCCTGTGGTCCGTCCACGTCAGGATGTACGGCGGAGCGCACCGCGCCGCCACCAGGGTCAGGCACTCCGACGCGCCGTTCACCTGCCTGGGCGTGCTGGCCGAGCGCCCGAGGCGGCGCCTGGTCGTGCCGTGCTGGAACGA
Source organism: Nonomuraea sp. NPDC059194 (assembly GCF_042754765.1). Classification (NCBI taxonomy): domain Bacteria; kingdom Bacillati; phylum Actinomycetota; class Actinomycetes; order Streptosporangiales; family Streptosporangiaceae; genus Nonomuraea; species Nonomuraea sp. NPDC059194. Next base: position 145,320 of record NZ_JBHZBH010000003.1, read on the forward strand.
CGAGGGCGGGCTCAGCCTGTGCATCGAGCCCAGGTCGTTCTGCGACTCGATCTCGCTCGTCTCGCGCGGGACGACCGTCACCAGGCAGCAGCGCCACATCTACGTGGTGGTGCCGGTGCCGTGGGTGCCGCCGAGCGGCGGGCCCGCCATCGAGCTCGTGCTGCGCCACTCGACCCGCCAGCGGGAGGTCAGCGCGCCCGCGCTGGTCGAGCCGGGACTGCCGGGCAAGACAGCGGGGCAGCTGATCGCCAAGGTGCCCGTCGCCCGGCTGCTGCCCGGCAAGGACCAGCTCGGCCCTGGCTCGTGGCTGACGTCGCTGCGCACCGACGAGCAGGAGACGGGCCTGCGCTTCTCACTGCAGCTCCGACGCGGCCGGGTCGAGGTCGTGCCGGTGACGGCGGTCGACCCCGAACGCGACCCGATGGGCCACGACACGGCCGTGCGCAGGCTGGCCCGTCGCGTGCCAGGCGCACGGTTGCTCGTACGGCTGGCACGGGCGGGCAAGCACCGCTACCTGCGCGACTGAAGGTGCTCCACGAGCAGCCTGCGGAACTCCTCCGGGTGTTCGAGATGAGGGCTGTGGCCGCACTCGTCGAGCACGACCTCGCGGTAGTCGCCGTAGCGCTCCAGCACCGCCCTGGTCTGGGCGACCATGGGCTGTGCCGGAGTGCCTGGCGAGCCGGGCACGACCCCGAGCCCGCCGAGGTGGGCCAGGTCGAACAGCGAGGCGTCGGAGACGATGACGTCGTCGGCGCCCCTGATCCACAGGATCGGCGGCTTGGGGTCGATCGTGTGCAGGTCGTCGATGCGGAAGTGCGTGGGCGCCAGGGCGTTGAGGACGCCGCGGGTGCCAGGCCGCACGCCGGGCCACGCCTCTGACGTGGCGGCGTCGCCGGGGTAGTTGTCCTCGCCGACCCTGGTGGTCAGCATCGCGGCCACGTAGAAGTCCTCGTCGGGGACGGGCCTGGCGACGTAGGCGGAGCGGAAGACGCTGCGGGGCGAGGTGGCCGCCTCGTCCGACAGGTCGCCCTTGGCGAGGCGGGCCAGGAAGTCGGGGTTGGCGGCGCCGGCGCCCGATCCGGTGCCGTCGGCGTGGGTGAGCACGCCGTCGGCGCCCTCCGTGCCGCTGTAGCCGTACGGGGAGACGGGGTTGACGAGGGTGAGCGAGCGGACCAGGGCGGGACGGTCGCGCAGCAGCTGCATGATCACACCGCCGCCCATGCTCCACCCGACCAGGTGGACCCGCCCGAGCTCCATGGCCTCGATCAGCTCGACCAGGTCGTCGGAGAAGTCGCGCAGGCCGCGGGTGGCGTCCACCGGGGCCGGGTCGCTGTCGCCGAAGCCGCGCAGGTCCACCGCGAGCGCCCGGTACGGCTGCGGCAGCGCGCCCAGGATGTCGCGCCAGAACGCCGCCGACGAGACGTTGCCGTGGACGAACAGCACCGGCTCGCCCTCCTCGCGAGGCCCGCTCAGGACGTTGTGAGTGAGCCTCGCGGTGACGACCTTCACGCCTTGACCTTCTTCCCCTCCGCCAGGTCGCTGCCCTGCGTCTCACGGGCGGCGTAGACCGCGACGAGCGTGAGCAGCGCCGCGACGGCCAGGTAGACGGCGATCGGGACCCAGGTGCCGAACCTCTGCAGGAGCGCGACCGCGATGATCGGGGCCAGCGCGCCCGCCACGATGGCCGACAGCTGCGCGCCGATCGACACGCCCGTGTAGCGCATCCTGGTGCCGAACAGCTCGGAGAAGAAGGCGGCCTGCGGGCCGTACATCATGCCGTGGAAGAGCAGGCCCACGGTCACGGCCAGGGTGATGAGCACGAACCCGCCGGTGTTGATGAGCGGGAAGAACGCGAAGATCCACACGCCGATGCCGGCGGCGCCCGTCAGGTAGATCGGGCGGCGGCCCACACGGTCCGACAGCGCGCCCCACATCGGGATCGTGATGAAGTGGATCGCCGAGGCGATGAGCACGGCGCTCAGGATGGTCGGCTTGTCGAGCTTCACGACGGTCGTGCCGTAGGTGATGACGAAGACGGTGATCAGGTAGAAGGAGATGTTCTCCGCCATGCGGGCGCCGATGGCGATCAGCACGTCACGCCGGTGGTGCTTGAGCACGGCCGCCAGCGGCGTCTTGTCCTCCAGGGGAGGGGCCTGCTGGAAGACCGGCGACTCGCTGATGGACAGCCGGATCCACAGCCCGACCAGCACCAGCACGCCCGACAGCAGGAACGGCACCCGCCAGCCCCACGCCAGGAACGCCTCGTCGGACTGGAAGGCGGCCAGCAGCGCGAGCACGCCCGTGGCGAGCAGGTTGCCGCCGGGAGCGCCGGCCTGCGGCCACGAGGCCCAGAATCCGCGCCTGCCGGCGTCGCCGTGCTCGGAGACGATGAGGACCGCGCCGCCCCACTCGCCGCCGAGCGCGAAGCCCTGCACCAGGCGCAGCGCGGTCAGCAGCAGCGGCGCCGCCGCGCCGATCGAGGCGTGGGTGGGCAGCAGGCCGATGAGGAAGGTCGCGATGCCCATCATGAGCAGGCTGATGACCAGCAGCGTCTTGCGGCCGAGCCGGTCGCCGAAGTGGCCGAAGATCAGGCCGCCGAGCGGGCGGGCGATGAAGCCGACGGCGTAGGTGAGGAAGGCCAGCAGGGTGCCGGTCAGCGGGTCGGCCTCGGGGAAGAACAGCTTGTTGAACACGAGTGCCGCTGCCGAGCCGTACAGGAAGAAGTCGTACCACTCGATGGTGGTACCGATCAGGCTCGCGGCCACGATCTTTTTGATGCTCATGAGCTTTCGCCTGTCTGAGGGAGTGGGGGGTTTCGCCCACGGTAAGGAGTGACCGGCGTCACTCATATGGGCGCGCACCCCACACTCTGGGAGGGTGATATGTGGGTCAGCCGCTGAGCCGGTGCAGCCGGAGCGCCAGTTGGATCTCCAGAGCGCGCTCGGGGTCCTGCCAGCCCTCGCCGAGGAGCTGCGCGACGCGGTCGAGCCGCTGGGTGACGGTGTTGACGTGGATGTGCATGGCCTCGGCCGTACGCGAGGGCGAGCCGCCCGAGCCGAAGTAGGCGGCGAGCGTCTTGAGCAGCGCGGTGCCCCTGCGCTCGTCGTAGTCGATGACGGGGCCGAGCGAACCGGAGACGAACGCGCCCACGTCGCGGCCCTCGCCGATCAGCAGCCCGACGAAGCCCAGCTCGGCCGCGCTCGCGCCATCGCCCGTACGGCCCAGGGCCAGCAGCGACTCCGCGCAGCGTAGCGCCTCCCTGTGGGCGCGCGGCACGTGCGTGGGATCGATGATCGGGCCCGTCGCTCCCGCCGTGGCGGCCGAGCCGAGCGAGATGGTGAGCTCGGCGGCCACCCGCTGGGCCGCGACGCCGGGGTCGGCGCCGGGCAGCAGCAGCACCACCTCCTGGCCGCGGGCGGCGGCCAGGCCGCCGGAGAGCGTGGCCTGCGAGGAGGCCCAGAAGGCGGCCCGCTCGCGCTGCCCCTCGTGCCTGGCCACCACGACCACGTGCGGAGCTGTCAGGTCGACGCCGAGCCTGCGGGCACGGTCGGTCAGGCCCTGCGGATCCTCGGCCGCCCGGGAGATGAGGTCGTCGAGCAACTCGCCGCGCACCCTGCCCTCGGCCTCCGCCACGCTCCTGCGGAACAGCAGCAGCAGCGCGCAGACCAGCGCCGCCCGCTCCAGGATGCGCTCGTCGGCGGCGTCACGTCTGTGCGGATCGCTCTTCAGCACCAGCGTGCACAGCGGCGCGCTCGCGGTGATCATGAGGTCGCCCCTGCGGAGGGTCCTGCCCGGCACCGCCGCGTCGAGGACGCCCTGCTCCACCTCGCCGACCAGCGGCCTTCCCGTCTCGTCGAGTACGGCGAGCGTCCCGCCGAGCACCTCCGTCACCACGGCGGCCACGTCCTCGATCCCGCCGCCGCGCAGCACGAGCGAGGTCATCCTGTCGTGGGCCAGCGCGGCGCGCTCCACGGCGTCGCTGTGCTCCCTGGCGATCCGGTGCGCGTTGGACAGCTCCTCCAGGGCGTTGCGCGTCTCCTGCAGCAACCTGGCGTTGTCGATCGCGACCGCGGCGTGCGCCGCCAGGCTCGCCAGCAGCGACACCTCCTCCTGCGCGAACGGCCGCGCGCTGCGGTTGGCCGCCATCAGCACGCCGATCACCCGCTGGCCAAGCCGCAGCGGCACGCCGAGGATGGCGACCAGACCCTCCTCCTTGACCGCCTCGTCGATGTCGGTGGTGTGGCGGAAGCGCGCGTCGGCGAAGTAGTCGGCGGTGGAGTACGGCGTGGCCGTCTGCGCCACCAGACCGCCGAGCCCCGCGCCCATCGCCAGCCTGAGCGCGCGGAAGGCGGCCGAGATCGAGCCGTCGGTGACCCGCATGTAGGTGTCGCCGCGCTCCGGGTCGTGCAGCGTCATGTAGGCGGTGTCGGTGCCGAGCAGCTGCCTGGCCCTGTGCACGATCGCCTCGAGCACCGCGTCGAGGTCGCGCAGCCCCGCCAGGTCGCCCGCGGTGTCGTAGAGCGCGCTCAGCTCCGCCTCACGCCGGGCCCTGCGCCTGAGCAGCGCGCGGACCTTGAGCGCGGCCAGCTTGGCCTCTTCGAGCTCCTCGATCGTCCGCGCGCTCGCGCCCTCGGCCCTGGCCTTGAGTATCGGCCCCTCGAACTCCACCGCCGACGCCTCGCGCGCCAGCAGGTCGAGGAACGCTAGCGAGCCGTCCATCCACCGTCCACGGGAAGGGAGACGCCGGTGATGAACGAGGCCGCCGGCCCGCACAGGTAGGCCACCAGCTCGGCGACCTCCTCGGGCTCGATCAGGCGCTTGATCGCGGATGGGGCGAGCATGATCTGCTCCACGACCTCCGACTCGGGGATGCCGTGCGAGGCGGCCTGCGCGGCGATCTGCCGCTCCACCAGCTCGGTGCGCACGTAGCCGGGGTTGACGCAGGTCGACGTCACACCCTTACCCGCCCCTTCGAGTGCGATCACCTTCGACAACCCTTCGAGCCCGTGCTTGGCCGCCACGTACGCCGCCTTGTACGGCGAGGCCCGCAGGCCGTGGACGGAGGAGATGTTGACGATCCTGCCCCAGCCCGTGGCGTACATGCTCGGCAGCACCCGCCTGGCCAGCAGGAACGGCGCCTCCAGCATGACCTTGACGATCTTGGCGAAGGTCTCGGGCGGGAACTCCTCGATCGGCGCGACGTGCTGGAAGCCCGCGTTGTTCACCAGGATGTCGACGGGCTCGTCGGGCAGCGCGTCGAGGAAGCCGGGGTCGGACAGGTCGGCGACGACCGCGACGCCGCCCGTGTCCTTCGCCACCCGCTCGGCGGACTCGGCCGACAGGTCCACGGCCAGCACCCTGGCGCCCGCGGCGGCCAGCCTGACGGCGCAGGCCCTGCCGATCCCGCTGCCCGCCCCCGTCACCAGGGCGGTTCGCCCGGTCAGCTCGTCGGTCATGCCTCGGACCCTAGACCCTTCCCTTCCCGAGACACATGGAGCCCGCCCACATACCTCTGTCGATCACTATGTGGTCATTCTGATGAGCCCGCCCGCGAACGCCTTCTGGCTCAGCGCGCCCAGCTTCACCACCGAGCTCGGGTAGACACTGCCGCAGCTGGTGTCCTGGGCGACCAGGTCGGGCCTGATCACGGCCGAGTCGATGACGCCCTGGCCGTAGCCCATGAGGAAGGAACGCAGCTCGACCGGCGTGGGGTCCACGCCCTCCTCCTCCAGCGACCTGTCGATCTCGGCGACCTCCCTGGCGATGGCGTCGGACAGCGTGCGGTCCTGGGCGGCCTGGGCGAGGATGTCGCGTCCGAAACGGGCGTAGATGTGCTCGAGCGGGGTGGCGGACAGGTGCCTGGTCAGGTCCTTGGCCCTGGCCGCGCGCATGGCCTGCACGAGGCGAAGAAACAGCATCTTCATCTGGTCGGTGACGCCGTCGGTGGCGCCACGCCTCCTCTCGCTCCTTCGGGGGATTAACGGGTGCTCACAACCTCGTGGAGCGACGGCGGACCGCGCTGCGCCGATCTGTGGTGCAGTCCTGGGATGCCCACACCGCCTCCCTCGGCTCCCCGCGGGCGCGGGACGGCCACACCGGCATCGATACCCCGGCCGCCGACGCCGCCGACACCCGTGCGCGAAACGAAATCCGGTTGTTGCACGGGGGTGGCCTGCCTTTCGCCAGAGGGTCGACGACATCCTCTGACGACGTGATGGGGCGATCGGATGGCGGCGTTGGCGAATCGTTATCGCAGGCAGGGGAGAACGTTGGGATATGCCGCGAATACCGTTGCCCGCCGCCCCCGCTGCCCCCCAAAGGACGCCAGCCCCGTCCTTCGGGTGGGCCGCGCTCAGGGGGCGGGCCTGGTCATCGACAGCACGTCCAGGACCGCGTCGAGCTCAGCCTCCGAGATGGTGCCGTTGGCGACGTGGCCGCGCTCGATGACCACCTCGCGGATGGTCTTGCGCTCGGCCAGCGCCTGCTTCGCGATCTTGGCGGCCTCCTCGTAGCCGACGTGCCGGTTCAGCGGCGTGACGATCGACGGCGAGGACTCGGCGTACTCGCGCAGCCGCTCGGTGTTGGCGGTGATCCCGGAGACGCAGCGGTCGGCCAGCAGGCGGGAGACGTTGGCGAGCAGGCCGATCGACTCCAGGATGTTCCTGGCGATGACGGGGAGCATGACGTTCAGCTCGAAGTTGCCCGAGGCGCCCGCGAAGGTGATGGCCGCGTCGTTGCCGATGACCTGGGCGGCGACCATGGCCGTGGCCTCGGGGATCACCGGGTTGACCTTGCCCGGCATGATCGAGGAGCCCGGCTGGAGGTCGGGCAGGTTGATCTCGCCGAGCCCGGCGCGCGGGCCAGAGCCCATCCACCGCAGGTCGTTGGCGATCTTGTTCAGGGAGACGGCGACGACCTTCAGCTGGCCGGACAGCTCGACGATCGCGTCCTGGCTGCTCTGGGCCTCGAAGTGGTCCTCGGCCTCGACGAACTTGATGCCGGTCGCTTCGCTGAGCTTCTCGATCGCCTTCGCCGCGAAGCCGGGCGGGGTGTTGATGCCGGTGCCGACGGCCGTACCGCCGAGCGGGAGCTCGACCACGTGGACGAGGGCGGACTTGACGCGGTTGACGCCGTGCTCGACCTGGGAGGCGTACCCGGCGAACTCCTGGCCGAGCGTCACGGGAGTGGCGTCCATGAGGTGGGTCCTGCCGGACTTCACCGCCTCGGCGAACTCCGTCGACTTCGCACGCAGCGCGATCGCCAGGTGCTGCAACGAGGGGACCAGGTGGAAGACGACCTCGGTGGCGGCGGCGACCCGGATCGAGGTGGGGAACACGTCGTTGGACGACTGCGAGGCGTTGACGTGGTCGTTCGGGTGCACGGGACGGCCGAGCCGCTCCTGCGCCAGCGTGGCGACGACCTCGTTGGCGTTCATGTTCGAGGAGGTGCCCGAGCCGGTCTGGAACACGTCGATGGGGAAGTGCGCGTCGTACTCGTTCTCCGCGACGTCGGCGGCGGCCTGGGCGACGGCCTCGGCCACGTTCTTGTCGAGGACTCCCAGCTCGGCGTTCACCTCGGCGGCCACCGCCTTGATCAGGCCGAGGGCGGCGATGTGAGAGGGCTCCAGGCGGCGTCCCGAAATGGGAAAGTTCTCCACGGCTCGCTGGGTCTGGGCGCGCCAGCGGGCGTCCACCGGGACGCGGACCTCACCCATGGAGTCGTGCTCGATCCGGAATTCACTCATGGATCCAAGTCTGTGCGATCCGGATCGAGCGCGGCGTGCCGGGGGTCAGGAGACAGCGTCCCTGGGTCGGGGACGGCGTGCCTGGGTGTGGAGATGGCGTTCCCGGTCAGGAGATGGCGGCGATGACGAGGATCGCGATCACGGCGAGCGCGACGATGGCGACGCCGATGAGGATGAGGACGCCCGCCCTGTTGCCTTCCTGCTCGCCCTCCTGTCCCGGCGCGCCGCCTCCCGCGATCGCGAACAGGTCGGTGCCCAGCCCGGGCTGGCGGTCGGGATGGTCGCTCCCGTACCCGACCGGCGCAGCCGGTACGGCGGGGCCGCCCTGTCCAGGGTGCATGCCGTTGCGCTGGGCGGCGGGCGGCGGGCCCGCGTATCCGGCGAACCCAGGCCCACCGGGACCAGGCTGCCCACCGGGACCCCCTGGACCGACTCGGACGCCCGGACCGACCCCTGGACCACCCGGGCCGACCTGCCCACCGGGGCCAGGCTGGACGCCGGGATGCCCGCCAGGACCGGCCTGACCACCGGGCCCGGGCTGCCCGACTACCGGACCGGCCGCTGGACCCGCCGGGCCCGCTCCCGGGCCCGCGAACGCCCCCCTGCCGTCCTGGCCTGCCGGTCCTGAGAACGCGCCAGGCCCCTGCTGGCCTGCGGGTCCTGAGAACGCTCCAGGGCCGCCCGCCTCGCCGTACGGACGCTGGCCCTGGGTGGCGGGCGCGGCGCCGGGCGGCGGATAGACCGGCTTGTCGGCGCGGGTGTTGGGGAGGGTCAGCCGTGAGGTGACGATGGCGCCCTCGTCCACCGGCCCGGCGGGCTGGGGCTCGGGCTGAGGTACGGGCTTGGGTCGCTGCACGGCCATGGTCCTGTCTGGGTCGAATGCCTCCATCACCTTCGGGATGTCGGTGGTCGGCGTGTCGGCCACCATCCGCAGCAGGGTCTCCGCCTTGGCCGCGGTCAGCCGCAGGCGGTGGTCCTTGTTCAGCATCCCTTCGAGCACCGGGCGCAGCGCTCCCGCCTGGGTGGGCGGGTCGGCGCTCTCCGTCATCAGCGCGGCCAGCGTCTCGGCCACCGTCGCGCGCTCGTAGGCGGGCCTGCCCTCCACCGCGAAGTAGAGGGTCGCGCCGAGCGACCAGATGTCGGACTCCGCGCCCGTGTACTCGCCGCGAGCCCGCTCGGGAGCCGTGTAGCCGGGGGAGCCGATCACCATGCCGGTCTTGGTCAGGCGGGTGTCGCCCTCGGCCTTGGCGATGCCGAAGTCGGTGAGAACGACCCTGCCGTTCTCGGTGATGAGCACGTTGCCCGGCTTGACGTCGCGGTGCGTGACGCCCTGCGCGTGGGCGGCGCGCAGCGCGCCCAGCAGGTCGACGCCGATCTCGGCGACCAGCCGGGGTGGCAGCGGCCCCTCCTCCTCGATGACCTGCTCCATGGAGCGGGCCTCGACGAGCTCCATGATGATCCACGGACTGTTGTCCTGGATGAGCACGTCGTGAATCGAGGCCACGGACGGGTGACTGATCCGCGCGGCGGTACGGCCCTCGCGGACCATGCGCTCGCGCAGTTCGGCACGCTGCTCCTCGGTGAGCCCAGGATCCTGGCGGATCTCCTTGATCGCCACCTCGCGGCCGAGGGCACGGTCGTGGGCCCGCCACACGGTTCCCATCGTCCCTCTGCCGATCGGAGTGATCAGCTCATAGCGTTCCGCGAGCAGGCGCGTCTGCTGTTCCGGCATGAGAAGAAGATATCTATTCTCGCTTGGAGAACGCTTTAACCACGCTTGCGAAGTTCACGCGGCCAAAAGCGTCGAGGGAGGAACAACTTTATCACTGTGGCCATAAATCGGGCGTAGGCGCTGGGGGTGGGGCGCTGCTCGACGACCTTCCTGTGGACGCCCTCGCCAGGCCTGCGATGCGCCCGGGGGAGCGGGACCACGGGGGTCGGCGCGGTCGTCTCCGCCCGGTGCAGGCCGCGGTGGGTGGGCCTGCGCGCCGGGCCGGGGCGCGGGATCCTGCCGGTCCTGGTGGCCAGCGGGTCTTCCGCCGCCCCTCCGGCCGCGACCCGCGCCAGCATGAGCGAGGCGCGCACCGAGTCGAGCCTGGTGGCCGGGTCGATCCTGAGCAGGGCGTCGAGCACGGGCGCGAGCGGCCCGGCCTTGAGCATGGGGATGGGCTCGCCGCTGGTGAGCGCGGCCAGGGCGGCGGCCGCCGTACGCCTGCCGTGCAGGCCCCTGCCCTCGACGGCGGTGTAGAGGGTCGCGCCGAGCGACCACAGGTCCGCGGCGGGGCTGGCCTTGGCGCCGAGCACCCGCTCGGGCGCGATGTATCCGGCCGAGCCGAGCACAATGCCCGCCTGCGTGATGGAGGCGTCGCCCTCCATGGCGGCCAGGCCGAAGTCGGTGAGCACCGCCCTGTCGTCGGTGACCAGCACGTTGCTGGGCTTGACGTCGCGGTGGAGGATGCCCTTGGCATGGACGGCCCGCAGCGCGCCGAGCACCTGCCTGCCGATCTCGGCGGCCCTGCGCGGCGGCAGCGGCCCCTCCTCCATGATGAGCTGCTCCAGGGACCTGGCCTGGAGCAGCTCCATCACGATCCAGGGACGTTCGTCCTCGGTGACGACGTCGAAGACGGTGATCACCGAAGGATGGGCGACCATCGCCGTGGCCCTGCCCTCGCGTTCGGTGCGCGCGCAGAGCTCGGCCCTCAGCTCCTCGTCGAGGACCGTGGGCAGGCGCACCTCCTTGACCGCTACGTAACGGTCGAGCAACTCATCGTGCGCTCGCCAAACCGTGCCCATACCGCCGCGGCCGACCGGCTCCATGAGCCGATAGCGCGCGGCTAGGAGGTAACCGGACGGCGCACGCATGGCAGGCAGCTTACCTATTTGCGGAAACCGACCAGTAGAGGCCGGGCCGATAAAAAGTTGCGAACTTCGGTCAACCCGCCTGACTCGTCACGTCAGCAAACCTCTTGGCGACATCGTTCCAGTTCACCAGGCCCCAGAGCTTCTCCACATAGTCGGGGCGCACGTTGCGGTACTGGAGGTAGTACGCGTGCTCCCAGGCGTCGAAGACCAGCAGCGGCGTGGTGTTCATGCCGACGTTGCCGTGGTGGTCGTAGACCTGCTCGACCACCAGGCGCCCGCCGAGCGGCTCGTAGGCCAGCACGCCCCACCCCGAGCCCTGCACGCCGCTGGTGGCGGCGGTCAGCTGCTTCTGGAAGGCCTCGAAGGTGCCGAAGTGCTCGTCGATCGCGTCGCGCAGCGCGCCGTCGGGGCGGTCGCCGCCGTCGGGGGACAGGTTCTCCCAGAAGATCGAGTGGAGCACGTGGCCGGAGAGGTGGAAGGCGAACGTCTTCTCCAGGCCGACGAGACCGCCGAACTGCTCCTTGTCGCGAGCCTCGGCCAACTGCTCAAGAGTGTCGTTGGCGCCCTTGACGTAGGCGGCGTGGTGCTTGGCGTGGTGCAGTTCGAGGATCTCGCCGGTGATCGCGGGCTCGAGCGCCGCGTAGTCGTAGGGCATGTCAGGAAGGGTGTAGGCACCCATGATCCACCTCCAAGTGATCAATGCCTCTCGACACTATTGCAAGGAGTTCGCATCTGCATCAGACCATAGGCTTAGGACTCCACCTTGTTGCGAACTTCTCGCAACTACCTCAGAATGGCAGTGTCAGTTTGGTCCTGTGTGCGGCGGGCGGGTCCACCCCGCCCGCCGCACGCGCACGGGCTTGACGCCTTCGCGGTCAGCGGATTGCAAGCTGGATGTCAGCGCCTCGACGCACCCTGAATCCATGAACCGATCTGCCACAAAATCCATCGAATCTGTCGGTGGCGACCGTCATCATGAAGGTAGAGAGGTTCAGCGGAACCACGAAGGCATCCGGCAGCGTTGGAGTGGGAAACACACGATCTCCAGCGCGAAGGGAGCCCTCCAGGGCGACGAGGCCCACCACATGAATAACCCAGGAGAGTCATCTGAGAGGTGCATGATGTGCAGTCACCGACCCGCTTGCCCCGCCGCCGACGCGGCCGACCGTGAGGCGTCGCACGTGATCGCGTCCCATCCCGACCAGGGCTGGAGCCTGCTGTGCAACGGTGTGGTCCTGTTCGAGGACACCGGTCTGCTGCTGCCCGACGGCTCCGTCGTCGCCCCCCACCGCGGCCTGGTCGCCGCCTGACTCACCGACGAAGGTGCGGTCGTCCGAGACCGACCACACCTCGGTGAGCAGGCCGCGCGTCACCGTAGAAGGTACGCGCCCCTCACCGACCCACCTCGGTGAGCCGGCACCCGCGGAAGGTGCCGGCCCCCTCGACCAGACGAGTCAGCGCCGCCCGATGGACAGCACGGGCCCTGTCCGATCGGTGAAGAAGTCGTCACCCTTGTCGTCGACGACGATGAACGCGGGGAAGTCCTCCACCTCGATCTTCCACACCGCTTCCATGCCCAGCTCGGGATACTCCAGGACCTCGACCTTCCTGATGCAGTCCTGCGCCAGCCGCGCGGCAGGCCCGCCGATGGAACCGAGATAGAAGCCGCCGTACTTCTGGCACGCCTCGGTGACCTGCTTGGACCTGTTGCCCTTGGCCAGCATGACCATGGATCCGCCCTCGGCCTGGAAGCGCTCGACGTAGGAGTCCATGCGCCCGGCGGTCGTCGGCCCGAAGGAGCCCGACGCGTAGCCCGTCGGGGTCTTGGCGGGGCCCGCGTAGTAGACGGCGTGGTCCTTCAGGTAGTCGGGCATCCGGCCGCCGCCGTCGAGCAGCTCGGCGATCTTGGCGTGGGCGATGTCGCGGGCCACCACCAGCGGCCCGGAGAGCGACAGGCGCGTCTTGACCGGGTACCTGGTCAGCTCGGCGAGGATCTCCCGCATCGGGCGGTTGAGGTCGACCTTCACCACGTCGTCGGACAGGTGCTCGTCGGTCGTCTCCGGCAGGAAGCGCGCGGGGTCGGTCTCCAGCTTCTCCAGGAAGACGCCCTCAGGCGTGATCTTGGCCAGCGCCTGCCTGTCGGCCGAGCAGGAGACGGCGATCGCCACGGGGCAGGACGCGCCGTGCCGCGGCAGGCGGATGACGCGCACGTCGTGGCAGAAGTACTTGCCGCCGAACTGGGCGCCGATGCCGAGCTTCTGCGTCAGCTCGAACACCTTCTGCTCCATCTCCAGGTCACGGAAGCCGTGGCCGGAGGCCGAACCCTCGGTCGGGATCGAGTCGAGGTAGCGGGCGCTGGCGTACTTGGCGGTCTTCAGCGCGTACTCGGCGCTGGTGCCGCCGATGACCACCGCGAGATGGTACGGCGGGCACGCCGCGGTGCCGAGCGAGCGGATCTTCTCCTCGAGGAAGGCCAGCATGCGCTTCTCGTTCAGGACCGCCTTGGTCTCCTGGTAGAGGAACGACTTGTTGGCCGAGCCGCCGCCCTTGGCCATGAACAGCAGCTTGTACTCGTCGGCGTGCCCGTGGGGGTCCTCGGCGTACAGCTCGATCTGGGCGGGCAGGTTGTCGCCGGTGTTCTTCTCCTCCCACATGGTGAGCGGAGCCATCTGCGAGTAGCGCAGGTTGAGCTTGGTGTAGGCGTCGTAGACGCCGCGCGAGATCGCCTCGGCGTCGCGGCCGTCGGTCAGCACGTGGCGGCCCCGCTTGCCCATGACGATCGCCGTGCCGGTGTCCTGGCACATGGGCAGCACGCCTCCGGCGGAGATGGAGGCGTTCTTGAGCAGGTCGAGCGCGACGAACCGGTCGTTGCCGCTCGACTCGGGGTCATCGACGATCTTCCGCAGCTGGGCCAGGTGACTGGCGCGTAGAAAGTGGGAGATGTCGTGGACGGCCGTCTCGGTGAGCAGCCGCAACGCCTCCGGGTCGACCTCCAGGAAGCTGCGTCCCGCAGCCTCGACCTTCCGCACCCCCTCGCTGGTGATCAGCCGATACTCGGTGTCGTCGGCGCCTAGCGGAAGCAGGTCGGTGTAGTCGAACTGGGGCATGTCCCTCGATCCTTTCGGTCCTCCTAGAGGGTACGGCTTGGCGTACGCCAGAAAGAACCGCGGGACGAACCGGGCGATTTTTCCGATTCATGGGGCCACAGAGGTGTCCCTGTGGGGCGGATCGGCCGAACGTTTAGGGGAGGAGGGACGTCATGGAACTGCCCATCTTCTTCATGATCGGATTCGCGCTCCTCGTCGTGGGCCTGCTCGGCCTGGCCGTCGTCCTCATCGTCTTGTCGGGCATCAAGAGCGGCCAGTGGCAGGTAGGGGAACACCATCCACATCGGCGGGTCTGGCGCCACCACTGAGGCCGACGACGATACCGGCGATGACCAGCGCCGCGCCCAGCAGGTCGGGCGCGCTCGGCACGGCGACGCCGAGCGCGAGCCCCGTGACGATCGCGCCGACCGGGATCAGCCCCGCGAACAGGCCGGCCGTACCGGGACCGAGCTTGGGCAGCGAGGAGTACCACAGGAAGAAGGCGATAGTCGTCACCACCACCGCGAGGTAGGCGAAGCCGAGCCCCTCGGCCAGGGTGGGGACGCGCAGCATTCCGGAGCCCTCCACCGCCAGCCCGATCACGACCAGCAGGGGTACGGCCAGGGCCGTCGAGTAGGCCGAGACCCGCATCGCGCCGAGCTTGGGCAGCAGGGGGATGGCCAGCATGGAGAAGCTGACCTCCCCGACGAGCGCGCCCAGGGACCACAGCAGGCCGGGCAGGTCGCCGCTGCCGAGACCGGCGGCCAGGACGGCGCCGGCCACCACGAATCCGGCCCCGGCCAGCAGCCTCGGCGCGGGCCGCCCGCCCAGCAGGGCCAGCACCAGCGGGACGGTGCCCAGCACCGTGCCGGGAAGGGCCGGGCCCGCGTGCCTGGTGGCCTCGATGACGCACACGTTGAAGATGACCAGGCCGAAGACCGACAGCCCGGCGAGCAGCAGCGTCTCGCGTGCGGTGAGCCTGACGAAGCGGTGGCCGGCCAGGCGCGTGACCAGGAGCAGGATGACCGCCGCGGCCAGGTAGCGGACGGCCTGCCCGCCGTACACCGGATAGTTCTGGATCAGCCCCGAGACCCCCGCGAGGGTGCCGACGAGGAACATGGCGGTGGCCGCCCCGATGACGCCGTTTCTCATGTACGGCATGCTAGGAATCGAATGGTTCGCCCAGACAGTCCAATGATGCGGCAAATGAGGGGACCAATTGGCCGACCTCCATATCCCGATAAATCGTGATCTAGGGGCGCTCGCCGGGCAGATCGCGGGGAACCTTCGCGACTCGATCAGGCAGGGCAGGCTCGAACCCGGCACCAGGCTGCCCGCCAGCAGGGAGCTGGCGGGCGATCTCAACGTCTCCAGGGGCGTGGTGGTCGAGGCCTACGAGCAGCTTGTCGCCGAGGGCTTCCTGCTGGCCAGGGTCGGCGCGGGCACCGTGGTCGCGCCGATGGCCCGCAGGGAGCCCGAGCCGGTCGATGCCCGCGAGTGCGCCCCCTACCACGGGCGCCGGGCCACCTCGCCCGACCTGAGCGGCTTCCCCCGCGAACGCTGGCTGGCCGCGCTCAAGCACGTGCTGACCACGATGCCGGGCGACGCCTTCGACTACTGCGACCCCGGCGGTGTCATCGAGCTGCGCGAGGAGCTGGCGAGCTACCTCAAGCGGGTGCGCGCCGCCGACGTCAGCCCCGACAACCTGGTGATCGTCGGCGGGGTGGCCCAGGGGTTGAGCCTGCTGCTGCACGTGCTGAACGGCCCCAGGCTCGGCGTCGAGGACCCGACGAGCCACCGGCAGGTCCCGCTGCTCAGGAGGACGGGCGCCGAACTGGTGCCGGTACCCGTCGACGAGGAGGGCCTCGACGTCAGCAGGCTGGACGGTGTGGAGGCCGTGCTCGTCACCCCCGCGCACCAGTACCCGACGGGCGTGGTGCTCTCGCCCGCCCGCAGGGCGGCGCTGATGGAGTGGGGCGGCCTGGTGCTGGAGGACGACTACGACGCCGAGTTCAGGTTCGATCGCGATCCCGTCGGCTGCCTGCAGGGCCTGGCGCCCGACCGGGTGATCCTGTCGGGCAGCGTCAGCAAGTCGCTGGCACCCGGGCTGCGGCTCGGCTGGCTGGCCGCGCCCCCTGACCTGGCCGACGCCGTACGGCGGGCCAGGGGCGAGTTCGACCTCGGCTCTCCCGTCATCGAGCAGTACGCGCTGGCCCACTTCCTGCGCTCGGGCGGCTACGACCGCAACCTGCGCCGGATGCGCAGGGAGTACAGGAGGCGCCGCGACGCGCTGGTCAGGGCGCTGGCCGAACACCTGCCCGAGGTGAGCGTGCGCGGGATCGAGGCGGGCCTGCACGCCTACCTCGACCTGCCGCGGTCGTGGGACGAGCGGGCGGTGGCGGCCGCGGCCGAGGCCGAGGGGCTGTCGGCGGAGCCGGTGGGGCCGATGCGCTTCGCGCAGGGGCCGCCCGCGGTCGTGGTCGGGTTCGCCCGGTTGCCCGCCCACAGGGCCTCTGAAGTGGTAAGACGGCTAAAGGTAAGAATGTCTGGACAAAGAATGGGATAGAAGGTTAGAAAGAGATCCCCGACTCCCTTGGAGGCGTCATGCGTGTCGGTCTGCTGGGTTTAGGCAGGATTGGGGCTTTTCATGCTGAAACCCTGGCCGCGCATCCGCTGGTGGACGACCTGATCGTGTGGGATCCGGTGCGCAGCTCCCCCTACGGCAGGGAGGGCGACCCGTTCGAGGCCGACGCGCTGGTCATCGCCACGCCCACCAGCACCCACGCCGACCTGTTGATCAAGGCGTGCCGCCTCGGGATCCCGGTCTTCTGCGAGAAACCGGTCGCACCCACGGTCGACGAGACGCTGAAGGTGCTGGAGGCGAGCGCGGGCAACAGGGTGCAGATCGGTTTCCAGCGCCGCTTCGACCCCGGCTACGTCGCGGCGGCCGCCGCGCTGCGCGCGGGAGAGCTCGGCGACCTGCACAGGATCCACCTGCTGACCGCCGACCCCTCACCCCCGCCCGCCGAGTACATCCCCATGTCAGGGGGCATCTACCGGGATTGCCACATTCACGACTTCGACATCCTGCGCTGGGTGACGGGTAGGGAGGTGGCGAGCGTCTACGCCACGGGCGCCAACAGGGGCGCCGACTTCTTCAAGGAGGCGGGCGACGTGGACACCAGCGCGGCCCTGCTCACGCTCGACGACGGCACCCTGGTCACCCTCCAGGGTTCCAGGTACAACGGCGCGGGCTACGACGTGCGGATGGAGCTGGCCGGCACCCGCCGTACCCAGGTCGTCGGCCTGGACCCGCGGGCCCCGCTGACCAGCGCCGAGGGGCTGCAGCCGCCCGGCGAGCCGTGGCCCGACTTCGTCACCCGCTTCCGCGCGGCCTACGTGGCGGAGATCGACGGCTTCCTCACCAGCAGGACGAGCCCGTGCACCATCGAGGACGCGCTCGCCGCTCTCTACATCGCGGAAGCCGCGGAGAAGTCGCGCAGGGAAGGCCGCGTCGTCGCTGTCGAGGAGGTCAGCACATGAAGATCGCTGGAGCGCCGATCTCGTGGGGCGTGTGCGAGGTGCCGGACTGGGGTCATCAGCTGGAACGCGAGCGGGTGCTCGCCGAGATGCGCGCACTCGGCCTGACCGCCACCGAGCTCGGCCCCGACGGCTTCCTGCCGCCCTCGCCCACGCACAGGAAGGCACTGCTGGAGGAGTACGGCCTGCGCGCCGTCGGCGGGTTCCTGCCGTGCGTGCTGCACGACCAGGGACACGACCCGCTGCCGGGGATACGGGCCCGCATGCGCGACTTCGCCGAGGGCGACGTCGAGGTCATGGTGCTGGCCGCCGACAGCGGGGGCGACGGCTACGACCAGCGCCCCGAGCTCGACGCCGCGGGGTGGAAGACGCTGCTGGACAACCTCGACCGGATCACCGCCGAGGCGCGCGAGTTCGGCCGTACGGTCACCCTCCACCCGCACGTCGGCACCATAGTCGAGACGCGGGAGGAGGTGGAGCGGGTGGTGGACGGCTCGGCCGTACCGCTGTGCCTGGACACCGGGCACCTGCTGATCGGCGGCACCGACCCGCTGGAGCTGACCAGGAGAGACCCCGGCAGGATCGCGCACGTCCACCTCAAGGACGTCGACGCCGCGATCGCGGAGCGGGTCGGCGAGGGCGGCCTCACCTACACCGAGGCGGTGAAGGCCGGCGTCTACCGGCCGCTCGGGCAGGGCGACGTCGACATCGCCGCCATCGTGGCGACGCTGGACAAGACCGGCTACGACGGCTGGTACGTCATGGAGCAGGACGTGGTCCTGTCGAGCGACGCCGACGACCCGCAGCGCTGGGTCAGGCAGAGCATCGCCTACCTGGACGGCCTCGCATGATCGACGTCCTGACGATGGGACGCGTCGGGGTCGATGTCTACCCCCTTCAGGTCGGGGTGTCGCTGCGCGAGGTCGAGACGTTCGGCAAGTACCTGGGCGGCTCGCCGACCAACGTCGCGGTGGCCGCCTCGAGGCTCGGCGAGCGCGCGGCGGTCATCACCAGGACGGGCGCCGACCCGTTCGGCGCCTTCGTCCACGACGCGCTGCGCTCCTACGGCGTGGACGACTCGTTCGTGACGGAGGTGGAGGGCCTGCCGACCCCCGTGACATTCTGCGAGATCCGGCCGCCGGAAGACTTCCCGCTGTACTTCTACCGCTATCCCAAGGCTCCCGACCTGGTGATCCACCCGGAGGAGCTGCCGCTCGACGCGGTCAGGACGGCCAGGTTGTTCTGGTCGACGGTCACGGGGCTGTCGGAGGAGCCTTCGCGAGCCGCCCACTTCGCCGCCTGGCGGGCGCGGGGCCGCACCACGCACACGGTGCTAGACCTCGACTACCGGCCGATGTTCTGGGGCTCGGCCCAGGACGCCATGCACCAGGTGCGCAGGGCGCTCGGGCACGTCACCGTCGCCGTGGGCAACGTGGACGAGGTCGAGGTGGCCACCGGGACGCGGGAGCCGTACAAGGCGGGCCGGATCCTGCTGGAGGCAGGAGTCGAGCTCGCGGTGATCAAGCGGGGGAGCGCGGGCGTGGTCGGGATGAGCGCCGCGGAGAGCGTCGAGGTCCCGCCGGTCGAGGTCGAGGTCGTCAACGGGCTCGGCGCGGGCGACGCCTTCGGCGGCGCGCTGTGCCACGGACTGCTGGCGGGCTGGCCGCTGGAGCGGATGCTGCGCTTCGCCAACACCGCGGGCGCGATCGTGGCGGGACGGCTGGCCTGCGCCCCCGCGATGCCCACCGTCGAGGAGGTGCTCGCGCATGGGTGACTACCGGCAGATCCAGGAGATCAGGGCCCGCCACCCCGAACGGGTCGCGCAGGCGGCGGCGGTGCGCAGGCGCAGGCCGCTGCTCGGCGAGCGCGACCAGCTCATGATCATCGCGGCCGACCATCCGGCGCGCGGCGCGCTCGCCGTCGGCGGCCGGCCGCTGGCCATGGGCAGCCGCGTCGAGCTGCTCGACCGGCTGCGCACCGCGCTGGCCAGGCCCGGCGTGGACGGCCTGCTGGCCACCCCCGACATCATCGAGGACCTGCTGCTGCTCGGCGAACTCGACGACAAGGTGGTCATCGGCTCGATGAACCGCGGCGGCATCCAGGGCGCGGTGTTCGAGTTCGACGACAGATTCACCGCCTACGACACGGCCGCGATCGTGCGCATGCGGCTCGACGGCGGCAAGATGCTGTGCAGGATCGCCCTCGACGAGCCAGGCACCGCGGCCACGCTGTCGGCCTGCTCCCAGGCGGTCAGCGAGCTGGCAGGGGAAGGACTGGTCGCCATGGTCGAGCCGTTCTGGTCGCGGCGCTCCGGCCACGACCTGACCCCCGAGGGCGTCATCAGGGCGATCAACGTCGGCCAGGCGCTCGGCACCACCTCGGCCCGCACCTGGCTGAAGATCCCCGTCGTCGAGGACATGGAGCGCGTCATGCGGGCGACCACGCTGCCGACGCTGCTGCTCGGCGGCGACCCCGGCGACACCCCCGACCTGGCCTACGCCGCCTGGCGCAAGGCCCTGCGCCTGCCCGGCGTGCGCGGGCTCGTGGTCGGCCGCGCCCTGCTCTACCCGCCCGACGACGACGTGGCCGCCGCCGTCGACACCGCCGTCGCGATGCTGGAGGTCACATGACGTTCATCCCGGCAGGCAGCACCGCCCGCTCGCCGTGGGCACTGGAGATCACTCCCGAGAGCGCCGGGTGGACCTACTCCGGGCTGCGCACGCTGAACCTGTCGGGGGAGACCGTCTCCTTCCGCACGGGTTCGGAGGAGATGCTGGTGCTGCCGCTGTCCGGTTCGTGCATGGTGGAGGCCGACGGCGTACGGCTGGCGCTCCAGGGCCGCCGCTCGGTCTTCGAGTCGGTCACCGACTTCGCCTACCTGCCCATCAACGCCGAGGTCAGGGTCCGCGGCGAGGGCCGGTTCGCGCTGCCGTCCGCGGTCGCCACCAGGCGCTTTCCCGTCAGGTACGGCCCGGCGGAGAAGGTGCCGGTCGAGATCCGCGGCGCGGGAGCGGCCTCCCGCCAGGTCAACAACTTCTGCGCGCCCGACGCCTTCGACTGCGACAAGCTCGTCTCCGTCGAGGTGCTCACGCCCGCGGGCAACTGGTCGTCCTACCCCCCGCACAAGCACGACACCGCCTCCGAGCGCGAGGCGGTGCTGGAGGAGATCTACTACTTCGAGGGCGGCCCCGGCTACCAGCGCGTCTACGGCGCCCACGAGGTGCTGGCCGAGGTGTCGTCGGGCGACGTGGTGCTGGTGCCGCGCGGTTACCACGGCCCCTCGATGGCGCCGCCCGGCTACGACCTCTACTACCTCAACGTGCTGGCCGGGCCCGCGCAGGAGCGTTCGATGGCCTTCTGCGACGACCCCCGCCACGCCTGGATCCGCGGCACCTGGGAGCAGCAGCAGGTCGACCCCAGGCTGCCCTTCGGGAGGAACCGATGAGACTCACGGTGGCCCAGGCGCTGGTCCGCTTCCTCGCCCAGCAGTACTCCGAGCGCGACGGCGTGGAACACCGGCTCATCGAGGGCTGTTTCGGGATCTTCGGCCACGGCAACGTGGCCGGGATCGGCCAGGCGCTGGCCACGCAGGCCGCCCAGATGCCGTACTACCTGGCCCGCAACGAGCAGGCGATGGTCCACACCGCCGTCGGGTTTGCCAGGATGCGGGATCGGATGTCCACGTTCGCGTGCACCTCCTCGATCGGCCCAGGCGCGACGAACATGGTCACGGGCGCGGCGCTGGCCACCATCAACCGCATCCCCGTGCTGCTGCTGCCCGGCGACATCTTCGCCACCAGGGTCGCCAACCCGGTGCTCCAGGAGCTGGAGGACCCGCGCTCCCTCGACGTCAGCGTGAACGACGCATTCAAGCCGGTCTCGCGCTACTTCGACCGGATCAACCGGCCCGAGCAGCTTCCCTCCGCGCTCATGCAGGCCATGCGCGTGCTCACCGACCCCGCCGAGACCGGCGCGGTCACGCTCGCGCTGCCCCAGGACGTGCAGGCCGAGGCCCACGACTGGCCCGCCGCGCTGTTCGAGCGGCGCGTCTGGCACGTGGCCCGCCCCGAGCCCGAACTCGCCGCGCTGTCCCGCGCGATCGAGCTGCTGCGCTCCTCCTCGCGGCCGCTCATCGTCGCGGGCGGCGGCGTGATCTACAGCGGCGCGACCGACGCGCTGCGCGACTTCGCCGCCGCCCATGGCGTGCCCGTCGCCGAGACACAGGCGGGCAAGGGCGCGATGCCGTGGGACTCGCCGCTGGCCGTCGGCGCCATCGGTCACACCGGTACGGCTGCCGCCAACGAGCTGGCCCGCACGGCCGACCTGGTCATCGGCGTCGGCACCAGATACACCGACTTCACCACCGCCTCACGAACGCTGTTCGGCGGGGCCCGCTTCCTCAACATCAACGTGACGGCCTTCGACGCGGCCAAGAACGGCGCGGTCATGCTCGTCGCCGACGCCCGCTCCGCGCTCGAATCGCTGGCCGTGCCGGGCTGGCGGGCCGACCCCGGGTGGAGCGCCAGGGCGGGCGCGCTGGCCGCGGCCTGGTGGTCGTCGATCAGCGCCGACGCCGCGCTCACCCAGGAGGCGGTGCTGGAGGAGCTGTGGTCGGCGATGCATCCGACCGACGTGGTCGTGAACGCGGCGGGCTCGATGCCCGGCGACCTCCACAGGCTGTGGAAACCGCGCGACGTCAAGGGCTACCACGTCGAGTACGGCTACTCCTGCATGGGCTACGAGATCGCGGGCGGGCTCGGGGTGAAGCTGGCGGCACCGGCGCGCGAGGTGTTCGTCCTGGTCGGTGATGGTTCGTACCTGATGATGGCGCAGGAGATCGCGACCGCCGTCCAGGAGGAGGTGAAGCTGGTCATCGTCCTCGTGGACAACCACGGCTTCGCCTCCATCGGCAACCTGTCGGAGTCCGTCGGGGCCAGGCGGCTCGGCACCTCCTACCGGATGCGGGGGCCTTCGGGGCAGCTCGACGGGGCCTACCTGCCGGTCGACCTGGCGGCCAACGCGGCCAGCCTGGGAGCGGACGTGCTCAGGGCCGACGACCGGGAGTCGCTGCGGGCGGCGCTGGTGAAGGCCCGCGAGGCGGCCCGGACGACGGTGGTGTACGTGGAGCCGCTGCCGGGCTCATCGGCGCCGCCGTCGGGGGCGTGGTGGGACGTGCCGGTCGCCGACGAACCCGGCGAGATCCACGACCGCTACCGAGAGGCCAAACGCCACCAACACCCCTACCTCTGACCCACGCCCTGACCCCGGCCCGCCCTGTGGTCCGGCCCGCACTCCCGAAGGACCGCAGCCGTCGCCTCCCTGAGGTGACCGTCAACGGGATCGGGGTCAGGCTGCGGGCTGGGGTTGGACGCGGGGCTCGAAGCCGCGAGCCAGCACCACGATCGCCCCCGCCAGCACCAGCGGCGCCGCGAACGCCACCCGCATGTCCGAGAAGTCGGCGATGCCGCCCACCAGCGCCGCCCCCACGATGAACCCGACGTAGTTGAACAGGTTGACCCGCGCGATCGCCACCCCCGTCCCAGCGGGGTCGAGCCGTCCGGCCGCCGAGAACGACTGCGGCGCCACCACCGCGAGCCCCATCCCCGTCAACCCGAACGCCACGATCGCCAGCGGCTGGGAAGGCGCGAACACCACTCCGGCGAACCCGAGCGTCGCGATCACGCCACCGATGCGCACGATCGCCGCGGGGCCGTACCGCCGCACGGTGAGGTCGCCGCCGAGCCGTACGAGGAGGGTGGCCGCCTGGTAGGCCCCGTACGCCAGCGGCGCCACGCTCGCGCTCGCGAGCAGGATGTTCTCCATGTAGACGCCGTGGAAGTTGGAGACGGCGGCGTCGCCGACGTACAGGAAGCCCATCGCGAGGCACAGCGGCATGATCGGCCCCCAGTGAACGCGGCCCGAGGCGGCCTTGACCTCCACCGGGACCTTCTCCTCGCCGATCGTGCACAGATGGGGCGCGGCCAGCAGCGAGCCCGCGACGGCGGCGACCATCGGGATGGCCGTCATCACGGGCAGCGTGAGGCCGAGCGCGTTGGCCAGCGCCACCCACAGCGCCCCGACCAGGCTCGTCGCGCTCCACGCGGCGTGGAATCCGTTGAGCACCGCTCTGCCGTACATCCGCTCGACGGCCACGCCCTGCATGTTCATGCCCGCGTCGACCGCGCCGACGGCCAGCCCGAACAGGACCAGTGCGGCCAGCAGTTGCGGGATGTCGGCGGCGAGCCCGGCGGCGACCACGGACACGGCGACGGCGGGCTGGGACAGGCGCAGCAGCCACCTGCTGCCCTTGCGCGCGGCGAGAGCGCCCGCCGTCACGCTGCCCACTCCGGCCAGCACCGGCACCACGAGGAGGAGCAGGGTCAGATCGCCTTCGCTGAGGCCGTGCTTGTTCTGCAAGGTAGCGACCTGGGTCAGGAGCGTCGCGAAGCTCAGACCCTGGACGGCGAAGACCGCGAACGTGGCCATTCTGGCCTGGCGGTGACGCACGGGTACCTCCCTGCTCGGGGGGAAACATGAGGCTGCGTCAGGTTAGTCCTCTGTCCGTGCTCTTCGCTAGATCCCTGTTACTCAGTGGTCGGTAGGTTTTTGGCTGTTTTGTGACCCTGTTAGGGTGTCCGCGTGCGTCGACGGGGATATGCGTCAGGCGAGGCGAGGCGCGAACGGATCCTCGCCCTCGCTCTCCAGGAGTTCGCGGAGTACGGCTACCGCGGGGCCTCCCTCGCCAGGATCGCCGAGCGCGCCGAGCTCACGCAGGCCGGGTTGCTCCACCACTTCAAGAGCAAGGAACTGCTGCTCGTCGCCGTCCTGGAGTATCGCGACGAGGTCGACACCCGCCGATTCGACCTGGAGCAGGCGAGTGGGGCGGCGGCGCTGCGCGCGCTGGCCGACGTGGTCGACTACAACGCCAGGGTTCCGGGGCTGGTGCAGCTCTTCTCGGTGATCAGCGGGGAGGCGGTCACGGCCGACCATCCCGGGCACGCCTGGGCACTGGCCCGTTACCGGCGGCTACGGCAGGCGCTGGCGGACGCGCTGCGGCGGGGGATCGACAGCGGCGAACTCCGTGCGGAACTGGACGCGGAGGCGCACGCCGACCGGGTGATCGCCATGATGGACGGCCTGCAGACGCAGTGGCTGATCGACCCCGAGCAGGTCGACATGGCGGCGATCTTCCGGGGCTACGTCGAGGACGTGATCGACAGCCTGAAAGCCAGGTGACACCACGCCGCCTGCCGCCCCGGAGGAGCCGGGTCGGGTCACAGGTGGGCTCGGGGTCGCGTGGTGACCTCTCCCGGTAGGGGCGCTGAGCCGTTCGACACCGCCCTGGAGGCCGCCCACACGCCCAGCGCGAGCAGCGCGCCCACCTCCGTGGCCGCCAGCCCTCGCTCGACCAGCCCGAGCGGCATCACCTGCCACCACGCCATGCCGCTTCCGTTGCCGATCGCGATCATCGTCGCGATGCCCGCCACCCACAGCAGCGACGCGCCGCCCAGCACGAACGCCGCCAGCGCCGCCCGCGGATGCCTGCGCCAGCTCCGCGCGATCAGCATCGCCGCCAACGGCAGGCACAGGAATGCGACCAGGCTGCCCATCCGGTGGATGCTGCCGCTCAGGCTCGGCCCCACCGACCAGTCGTGCTTGGGGAACCACGCCACCACCAGCAGGCCGAGGCTCCAGCCCAGGAGCGCGACGAGGCCCAGCGCTCCCGCCAGCCGCCGGCGCAGCAGCGACACCCCGATCGCCACGGAGCCGAGGGCCAGCAGCGCCACTCCGAGCCCGAAGACCCAGGCCTGGTCACCGAGCCCGTGCTCGCTGATCGTCCGCCGAAGCGGGTTGATCTCGCTCAGGTAGGCGACGTCCAGCCCGACGATGACGACGGCGCCCGCCGCCACCGCGGCCAGCCCTGCACGTGCGGGTCCCTCCACAACCGCTCCTTTCCCCCGGGTGGTGCCGGTGTAACGACCGGAAGCGGAGATCGATTCCCATTCCTTGAAGACTCAAAGAAACTGGCTGGATTCCGATCCGAGCACTCGATCGTGCTGATGAGAGGGGCCTACAGGTGCTGATAGCGGCTGTCAGCACGTTATCCGTCCGCTGTTAGCGGCTCCCGGCATCGTTGCTCCCGTCGAGAACAGAGGGAGTCACGATGTCATACGCGATCCGGGCCGAGGGCCTGGTCAAACGGTACGGGGACACGGTCGCGCTGAACGGCGTGGACCTGGAGGTGCCGGCCGGGAAGGTGGTCGGCGTGCTAGGCCCGAACGGCGCCGGCAAGACCACCACCGTGCGGATCCTGGCCACCCTGCTGCGCCCCGACGCCGGATGGGCCACGATCGGCGGCCACGACGTGGTCCGCGACCCGGTCCGGGTTCGCGCGTTGATCGGGCTGACCGGCCAGTACGCCTCGGTCGACGAGACGCTCTCAGGGATGCAGAACCTCGTCCTGCTGGGCCGCCTGCTCAACCTCTCGACGCGGCAGGCCCGGGCCAGGGCCGCCGACCTGCTGGAGCGTTTCGAGCTCACCGACGCGGCCACCCGCCCGATCGCGACCTTCTCCGGCGGCATGCGGCGCCGGCTGGATCTGGCAGCCAGCCTGGTCGGCCGGCCGCAGGTGCTGTTCCTGGACGAGCCGACCACCGGCCTGGACCCGCACACGCGCAACGGACTCTGGGACGTGGTGCGCGCCCTGGTCGCCGACGGCACCACGGTGCTCCTGACCACCCAGTACCTGGAAGAGGCCGACCAGCTCGCCGACCGCATCACGGTCGTCGACCAGGGCCGCGTCGTGGCAGAGGGCCGGCCCGGCGACCTCAAGCGCCGCATCGGGGGGCAGATCCTGCACGTCCGCCCGACTCTGGCGGCCGACGTCGAGGCCGTCGCTGGGTTCCTCACCCAGCTCACCGGCCTCACCCCGACCCGCGACGCCAACACCGGCCTGCTGTCGGTCCCCGCCGCCGATCCCATCCTGGTCTCCGCCCTCGTCCGGCAACTGGACGCGGCCGGCATCAGCGCCGACGAGCTGGGCCTGCGCCTGCCCAGCCTGGATGAAGTCTTCCTGGCCATGACCCGCCAGAGCACCTCCGCCGAAAGGACCGCGGCATGAGCGCCTCCACCGTCGCACAGCCCTACGCCCCGCACCACGCCGCCCGCCCCGCCCCGCTGCGGGTCGGCCCGCTGCAAGCCGTACGGCACGGCCTCGCGCTGGCCGGGCGCGGCGTCGCCAGGCTCCGCACGTCGCCGGCCATGCTCGCCGACGTCATCCTGACGCCGGTGGTGTTCCTGCTCATGTTCGTGTACCTGTTCGGCGGCGCCATCGGCGGCGGCGACCCGGACGCCTACCTGCAGACGGTCGTGCCCGGCATCATGGTCATGACCGTCTTCCAGGCCAGCATCGGCATCGGGGTCTCGCTGAACGCCGATGCCGGCACCGGCGTCTTCGACCGCTTCCGCAGCATGCCCATCGCCCGCTCCGCACCCCTGATCGGCGCGGTGCTGGCGGACCTGGTCCGCTACGTGGTGGCGCTGGCCGTCCTGCTCGGCCTGGCCTTCGCCATGGGCTACCGGGTGCAGACCACCTTCGCCGCGCTGCCGGTCGCCATCGCCGTGCTGCTCGTCTTCGGGCTGAGCTTCAGCTGGATCTCCGTCTACCTCGGCATGCTGGTGAAGTCGCCCGGCGCGGTGCAGGGCATGATGACCATCCTCATCCTGCCTCTCACCTTCGCCAGCAACGTCTTCGTCCCCTCCCAGACCATGCCCGGCTGGCTGCAGGCCTGGTCCGGTGTCAATCCCGTCAGCCTCATGGCCGAGACGCTGCGCGGCCTGATGAACGGCGGCGCCGTCGCCGGCCCGCTGCTGGGCAGCCTGGCCTGGATGGCCGCCGCCGTCGCGATCTTCTTCCCGCTGGCCATGCGCGCCTACCGCAGGAACGCCGCCTGACCTCTCACGACGCCACCGGCTGGCCCGCCTCTTCGGTCAGCCGGTTCAGCGCGTCCTGGCGAGGCATGGTGGCGCCGCGGTCGAAGGCGGCGTGGAAGCCGTCCTCGCCGAGCGCTTCGACGAGCCGGCCGATCAGCTGGACGATCTCCGGATCGCCACTGTAGAGCGCGCCGCGGATCACCTGCGACATCCCCAGCGCGGTGGCGGCGCCGGCCGGGTCGCCCTCCAGCACGAGCACCCCGCTCAGCAGCTCGGCGGCCCACGCGGTGCCGTTGGCGTTGCCGTAGGCCATCAGGCCGCGGATCGCCCTGGGCAGCAGGCCGCGCGTCGGGCCTGCGTCCCCCGCCGCCAGCCGGGCCGCCAGCCGCTCCGCCGCCAGCAGGTCCCTGCCCAGTTCTTCGGGGAAGAGCATCCGGTGCAGGACCGCCTCCCCCTGGTCCAGGGCCTGATCCGCCTGGTCGAACTCGCCCGCCCGGCGATGCGCGCTGCACAGGTAGATCAGCAGGCTGTTCTCCATCCGCCGGTGGCCCAGTGCCCTGGCCTGGCGCCGAGCGGCGGTGATGTCGCGTACGGCGCCCTCGATGTCACCGCTGCGCATCCGCGCCGTGGACAGCGCGGCCCAGGCGTAGTACAAGTGCTCCTCCGTGCCGAGTTCTGTGGCAACGGCCAGCGCCCGCTCGTAGAGGGCGATGGTCTGCTGGTACTCGCCCCGCAGGCTGTGCTCCCGGCCCAGGGAGAGACAGCTCATCACCAGACCCCAGCGGTCGCCCACCTCCTCGAAACCGCGCAGCGCCTCCCGCCGGTTCTCGCGGCCGGTGTCCGGGTCGCCCTGCTCGATCAGGAGGAAGTCGCGGGCCCAGTGCGCGCTGGCGCGCACCCAGGGGTCGTCATGATGGAGCGCCTCCTCCAACTGGCCGTCGTCACCGGCCATGTGTGAGATGCGCAGCAGCGGCAGCGCGGGGTGGAAGCCGAGCGCCGCCGACGTGTCGACGTCGGGACGCGGCAGCTCGGCGGACGGGCGGGCGGCGGCGAGCCTGACCACCTGGAAGGCGGCGCGAGTCGTCTCCGGCAGGCGGTCGCCGAGCGCGAGCACCTCGCCGAGGAAGGTCTCGAACTGGGTGCTCATTCCTCTGATGCCCCAGTACCAGAACATGGCCCTGACGAAGCGCGCGGCGGCGGTCGCCTCCCCTGCCTCCAGCACTCCGCGCAGCGCGTACACCAGGTTGTCGTGCTCGGCGTCGAAGACCGCGATCGCCTCCAGTTGCTCGCGCCTGCGCAGCAGCGGCTCCTGCTCTTCGGCCAGTGCGAGGAAGTACCGGGTGAACCCGGCGAAGACCTCCTCACCGGACTCGGCCAGCTGGGCGGCGGCATAGGCGCGGATGGTCTCCAGCATCCGGTACCGCTCACCGTCCTGCTGGACCAGCGACTTCTCCACCAGCGAGCCGATCACGTACACCACGTCGTCGGCGGGCAGGGAAGCGTCCGCGCAGACGTGCTCCAGCGCGGTCAGGGTGGCGCCGCCAGGGAAGGCCGACAGCCGGCGAGCCAGCGTCCGCTCCTGCTCGTCCAGCAGGTCCCAGCTCCACCCGACCACCGCCAGCAGCGTCCGCTGGCGGGGCAGCGCGTTCCTGCTGCCCACAGTGAGCAGCCGGAAGCGGTCGTCGAGGCGGCGGGCGACCTGGTCGACGCTCATCGACCGCATGCGCGCCGCGGCCAGCTCCAGGGCCAGCGGCATCCCGTCCAGCTGGCGGCAGATCTCCACCACGGCCCGGGCCGTACCGGCGTCGAGCGTGAAGTCTGGACGGACGCCGGCGCACCGCCGCCGAGTCCGCCGCCTCGGCCGGTTCCGGATCGGCGGGCGGCAGCTCCAGCGGCCCCAGATGGCACAGGGCCTCCCCGGTGATCGCCAGCGGCTCCCTGCTCGTGGCCAGGATCCTGAGCTGCGGCAGCCGGTCGAGCAACCGCGCGGCCAGATCGGCGGCCGCCTCCACCACGTGCTCGCAGTTGTCGAGCACCAGCAGAGCGTCGCCGACGTCCAGCAGCCCGGCCATCCGGTCGACCGCGGCGACCTGCTGCATCCCGCCGCCGTCGTACAGGCCGTTCAACGCGCCCAGCACCGCGTCGGGCAGTTGGTCGCCCGCGCCGACTCCGGCCAGCGGCACGAACCAGATCCGGCCCTGTCCATGCGCCCGGTCGCGGGCCGCCGCCTCCAGCGACAGCCGCGTCTTGCCCGCACCGCCCGGCCCCACGATCGTGACCAGCCTGGAGGTCGGCATCAGCGCCGCCAGGCGGCCCAGCTCGCGCTCGCGGCCGACGAAGCTGGTCAGCGCGGCCGGCAGCCGCGACGGCGCCGCCTGCCGGTCCGGCTGTACGGCAGGCCGGTCCAGCTCGCCGCGAAGCAGCGCCAGGTGGGTCTCCTGGAGTTCGGGCGAGGGGTCGATCCCGAGCTCGTCGGCGAGCCTGGCACGGATCTCCTCGTAGACCGCCAACGCCTCGGACTGGCGGCCCGCGGCTGACAGCGCGCGCATCCGCAGTTCCGCCAGCCGCTCGCGGAGCGGGTCCGCCGCAGCGGCGGTGGTGAGGTCGGCCAGCACCTCGGCGTGGCGGCCGAGCCGTACCTCCGCGTCCAGGCGATCCTCGACCGCGGCGGCGCGTATGCCGTCGAGGCGGGTGGCCAGGTTGCGGGCGAACGGCGCGTCCAGCACGTCGGCCAGTGCCGCGCCTTGCCACAGCCCGAGAGCGGCGCCCAGCAGCGTGGCCGCCTCCTTGGCGCGGCCGCCAGCCAGCTCCCGCCTGCCCTGCGTGACGAGCTCCTCGAACCGGTTGACGTCCACATCCTCGGCGCGCACCGGCAGCCGGTAGCCGCCGGCCACTAACTCAACGCCTCCGGCCGCCCCCAGCGCCTTGCGCAGCCGCGACACCAGACCCTGCAGCGCGCTGGACGCACCCGCCGGCGCCTCCTCGCCCCACAGATCGTCGATCAGCGACTCGGCCGACACCGGACGGCCGGCCTCCGCCGACAGCCGGGCCAGCAACATTCGGAGCCGCACGCCGCCGATCTCGATCGGCGCGGCGTCGTCGGCAAAGGCCTGAACAGGACCAAGGAGGACAACTCGCACGGGCGTAGCTTCCCAGAGGTTCTCAGGGTGGTCGACAGGGGGGCGGCACTCTGCGCAGGCCGTATCAGTGCCACCGGCGAGCGGGGTGTCCGGCGTCAGTCGATCAGGCGGGCGCGCATCTTCCACACCGCCAGCACCCACATGAGCGCGGCGTAGGCGACGAGCACCACCGTGTGCCCGAGATCGTCCACGCCCAGCTGCCCGAACACCGCTCCGCGCACCAGTTCCACGCAGTGGTAGAGCGGGTTGAGCTGGGCCGCCGTCGCCACCCACGCGGGCAGCTGTGTCACCGGGAAGAACGTGCCCGCCACCATGAACATCGGCGTGAGCGCGCCCGTGATGACGTAGTCGAAGGTGTTGATCGACGGCACGATCGCCGACACCCACACCCCGAACAGCGCGAACACCAGCCCGGTCAGGAACCCGATGAACGGCACGAGCAGCATGCCCCAGCTCGGGTCGAGGCCGAAGGCGATGCCGACCAGCATGGGCGCGCAGCCGTACACGCCTGCCTTGACGGCCAGCCACGACGCCTCGGCCGTCACCAGCTCCCTGACGTCGACGGGCGCGGCCAGCATCGCGTCGTAGGTGTGCTGGAACGTGCGGCGGATGAAGGTGTTGAACATGCCACCGAAGGCCCCGATGAACAGCACCGCCGTGGCCACCACGCCGGTCGCGACGAAGTCGCGGTAGTCGTAGCCGTAGAGGGCGCCGACCACGGAGCCGAAACCGTAGCCGAACGCCAGCAGATAGATGGTCGGTTCGGTCATGGCGGCGAACGAGGTCGAGGCCCAGTAGCGGCGGTAGAGAGCCAGCTCGCGCCGCCAGACGGCACGCACGGGGGCGAACTCCATCATTCGACCGCCTCTCCTGTCAGCACGACGAAGACGTCCTCCAGGTTGGCGGGGCGCCGGACGTCGGGCGCGCCCAGCTCCTCCTCCAGCGAGCTGGGAAGCTGGTCTGCCTTCAGCAGCGAGATCGACGGGCCCGTCCTGCGGGTGGGGACGCCCGCGGCGGCGGCCAGCGCGGCGATCTCCGCCTGCCGCTGCTGGGAGGCGTAGTGCTCGGCGACCTGCGCGCCGGCGTGCTCCTTGATCAGCTCCTCGGGCGAGCCCCTGGCGACGATGCGGCCATGGGACATCAGCGCGCAGTCGTCGGCCAGCCGTTCGGCCTCCTCGATGTAGTGGGTGGACATCAGCGTCGTGACGCCCTCCTCGCGCAGCCGTACGATCAACGACCACAGCTCCTGGCGCACCTGCGGATCGAGGCCGACGGTCGGCTCGTCGAGCAGCACCAGCCGTGGCTGGTGGACCAGACCGCGGGCGATCAGCAGCCGCCTGCGCATTCCTCCTGACAGGTTGACGGTGCGGGTGGCGGCCCTGTCGGTGAGCTGGGCGATCCCCAGCGCCCGGTCGACCGCCGCGCGCCGCTCGGCGCGGGGGACGCGGTAGAGGTGGGCGAACACCTCCAGGTTCTCCCTGGCGGTGAGCTCCTCGTCGAGGTTGTCGAGCTGGGGGACGACGCCCATGAGCGCCCTCGCGCGCTTGGACTCCTTGGGCAGCCGCAGGCCGAGCACCTGGATCTCGCCCTCGTCGGCCAGCGACTGGGCGGTGAGCAGGCGCATCGTGGTGGACTTGCCGGCGCCGTTGGGGCCCAGGAGGCCGAGGCAGCTGCCTTCGGGAACCTCCAGGTCGAGCCCGTCGACGGCGATGACGTCGGGGTAACGCTTGGTCACACCTCGCAACACGATCGCGTGCATAGACGCCACGATAGGCAACGCCACCGACAAACGCCTGGGGTTATCGTCGAGGGTGTGAACGAGCGTTGGCTTCCCCGTCTGCAGGAGGTCGGTGAGCGGCTGGCCGAGGAGTTCGTCTCGGCGCGGCGGCCGAAACCGGCCGAAGGACCGCAACCACATGAGCTGCGACCACACGAGCTTCGCGCGTCCGACGCCGACCGCGACAGGGTGGCGCAGGTGCTGAACGATGCCGTCGCCGACGGGCGGCTCGGCATGGACGAGTTCGAGGAACGGCTGACCGCGCTCTACAACGCGCGCACGCTCGGGGAGCTGGCGGGGCTGACCACCGACCTGCTGCCCGCCGACGAGCAGCCCTTCAGACTGGACGACCGCCCCGTGTCAGCGATCTTCAAGCAGGAGCAGCGCCGGGGCCGCTGGGTGGTGCCCGCCGAACTGCCCGTGACGGCGATGTTCGGGACGACCAAGCTCGACCTGCGCGACGCGATCATGCAGAACCGGCGGGTGGTGATCAACGCGACGCTGATGTTCGGCGGCCTGGAGATCCACGTGCCCGAGGGGGTCGAGGTCGTCAGGGTGTCGAAGGGCAAGACGGTGCGCCTGACGCGGGAGCAGGCCGACCCCGACTGCCCGGTGATCGAGGTGCGCACGTCGAACTTCCTGGGCGAGGTCAAGGTCAAGGAGCCGCCCAAGCGCAAGCGCCGCCGCTGACCCGCGGGCCCCGCGGCGGCGCTGTCGGCGTGGTTCGGCGTCGTGGTTCGGCGTCGTGGTTTGGCTTAGCCCGCCGTGTCGAAGTTGATCGCGCTGTAGGCGCGCAGCTTCCACAGCTGGTGCTCGCTCTCCACCTTGCGGATCGTTCCAGACCTGCCGCGCATGACCAGCGAACTCGTCACCGCGACTCCGCCGCGGAAGCGCACCCCGCTCATCAGCTCGCCCTGCGTGATCCCGCTCGCCGCGAAGAACACGTCATCGGAGGTGACCAGGTCGTTCGTGGTGAGCACCCTGCTCAGGTCGTGGCCCGCGTCGAGGGCCCGCCGCCGCTCGGCCTCGTCCTGCGGCCAGAGCTTGCCCTGGATGACCCCACCCAGGCACTTGATTGCGCAGGCGGCGATGACGCCCTCCGGCGTACCGCCGATGCCGAGCATGAGGTCGACGCCGGTGCCCGCACGGGCGGCCATGATCGCGCCGGCCACGTCGCCGTCGGTGATGAACTTGATCCGCGCCCCGGTCTCCCTGATCTCCTTGACGATCTGCTCGTGGCGGGGCCGGTCGAGGATGACGACCGTGACATCGGCGGAGGAGCAGCCCTTCGCCCTGGCCACGGCCCTGACGTTGTCGGCGACGGGCGCGTTGATGTCGACCACGTCGGCCGCCTCGGGCCCGGTGACCAGCTTCTCCATGTAGAAGACCGCCGACGGGTCGTACATGGAGCCGCGCGAGCTCACCGCGATCACCGAGATCGCGTCGGGCATGCCGAGCGCCGTCAGCCTGGTCCCGTCGATCGGGTCGACGGCGACGTCGCACTCGGGGCCGCTGCCGTCGCCGACGTGCTCGCCGTTGAACAGCATCGGCGCGTGGTCCTTCTCGCCCTCGCCGATCACCACCACGCCGTCCATCGACACCGTGCTGATGAGCTGGCGCATCGCGTTGACCGCCGCCCCGTCGGCGCCGTTCTTGTCGCCCCGGCCGACCCACCGGGCCGCGGCCATCGCCGCCGCCTCGGTGACTCTGACCAGTTCCAGCGCCAAGTTACGGTCGGGTGCGTGCTCGCCCGTGGCAAGGGCAGGAGGGACAGACGTCTCGGACATGGTGATGAGCCTCCTCGTGGGACAACTGACTCGATCGTAGTTGCCCCTCCATGCCCGGTCAGCGGAGGATAATGTGCCTGCCATGAGCAGCGATGTGGAACGCCTGGCGACAGGGCGCGGTGCCGCCACCCGCGCGGCCCTTCTCGACGCGGCTCGCGAGGTGTTCGTCGACAAGGGGTTCGCCGAGGCGGGCGTCACCGACGTGGTCGCCAAGGCCAAGGCCAGCGTCGGCAGCCTGTACCACCACTTCTCCGGCAAGGCCGACCTCTACCTGACGCTGTTCGAGGAGTTCCAGGCCCGGCAGACCCAGCGGACCAAGCAGGCGGCGCGCGAGGTGCGTGCGGCCGGTGAGGCCGACCCGATGAGGGTGTTCCTCGCCGCCGCCCACGCCTACCTGGCGGGCTCGCTGGAGGAGCGTGAGCTGGCGGCGCTGTTCCTGCGCGGCGACGGGCCCCCGGGGTTCGAGGTCATCATGCGCGACAGGCTGCGCACCTGGGCCAAGCGCAACGCCGCGCTGTTCGAGGACGACGAGGGCGCGCTGGTCCTGGTCGTGACGGGCGCGCTGGCCGCCGCCGTGTCCGAGGTCGTGCTGTCGGAGGACGAGTCGGCCGCGCGCCGCCTCGCCGACGACGTGCTGGCCATCATCGGGCAGATCAGGCCGGTCGCTTCGGCGGGCGGCGCCTCCACCGGGTAACCTCGCCATTCGTGCGACGGTTCACTCAAGGTTTCTACGGCTACGCGTTCGCCCTGCTCGTCTGCATGGCGCTCGCCGTGATCATTGTGGTGTCCGCGCCCACGGGCAGGCAGGGCCAGCACGTCCCCCGCCTCGACTACACGATCACGGTGGCCAACTACAACAGGTCGGTGCCGCACGAGGTGTGGTCGCCCGCCAAGGACCCCGCCGACTGGATCCCGAACAGCAACAGGATCGCCAAGGGCGCCGACGGCTCGTCGGTGCTGTCGGTCGGCTACGCCACGGCGCCCGACGCGGAGGACGAGCGCCACCACGCGATGATCGTGCAGGGCGCGGAGAAGCCCGCAGCGGCCTTCGCCAGCCGGATCGCCAACTCCGACAAGTCCCTCGGGGCCGTGCAGATCGCGGGCGCGAGCTGGGAGAAGCGGTTCCGCGAGGACAAGAACCAGCGCACGCTGGTCCGCTTCCTGCCCGGCACCACCGTGATCGTCACGGGCACCGCCGACTGGCCCGACCTCACCACCCTCGCCGCCACCCTCAAGCCCCAGCCCAAACCCACCAACTGACCCGGGCGCCTCTGGTGGCCGTCCCTCTTCAGTCCGTACGGCAAGCCGGTCTGGCGCCTCCGCGGTCACGGGGTACCGCCCGCTGCGGGCGCGCGCCCAGCAGGACTCCGGTCCCCGCCGTCACGGCGCCCGTGAAATCCCCCACCCGTGTGCCGCAGGTCGGCCAAGAAGGCCCCTCGTAGCAGGTCGGCCATGCCCCCTCAGAGCAGGCGCAGGAGGTCGTCCATGCCTGCCTTGATCGCCTCGGCGGTCATCCCGCGTTCGGACTGCTGGTGGCTGATCAGGCAGGCGTTGACCGGGGCGAGCAGTGCGTCGGCGAGGAAACGCGCGTCCGCGTCTGGCCTGGCCTGGGCGAGGAGCGTGGCCAGGTGCGTGTGGTGAACCTGGTAGGGGCCGCTGAACCTCGCCTTGGGCGGACCCGCCTCCAGCAGCAGGAACAGCTCGCGCTGCGCCACCTTCCTGTCGATCAGCGCGTGCAGGAACGCGCGAACCCGTTCAGCGGGCGGGGCGCCGGGGCCGACGGGCGGCGGGCCCGTCATGAACGCGGCCTGGAACTCCCGCTCCTTCGCGTCGATGAGCGCGTAGATCAGCCCCGCGCGGTCGCCGAAGCGGCGGTAGACGGTGCCGACGCCGACGTTCGCCTCGCGGGCCACCTCGTCGAGGGAGAGGTTGTCCGCGCCTTCCGCCGCGACCATCCTGGCCGCCACCTCGATGATCTTCTGCCGGTTGCGCGCGGCGTCCGCCCGTTCGGCGGGAGGCTGGCCTGCGATCGGCAGTTCACGGCTCATCGCTGCATCATAGTTCTTGTAAGTGGAGAAGTCTCCGGTTAATCTACGGAATCGGAGAGTTTTCCGCTTACAGGGAGTGGTTCGCATGCCGTCCGAGTTCAACCAGAAGATCATCGAGGAGTTCCGCGCGAACGGCGGCGTGGTCGGCGGCCACTTCCACGGCTCCACCCTCGTGCTGCTGTCCACGACCGGAGCGAAGAGCGGCAAGCGCGTCACGACCCCGGTGATGTACCTGCGCGACGGCGACAGGATCGTGATCATCGCCTCCAACGCGGGCGCGGACAACCACCCCGCCTGGTACCACAACCTGCTCGCCCACCCGGACGCGACGGTGGAGCTCGGCACCGAGACCTTCGAGGCGACGTCCGAAGTGATCGAGGGCGACGATCGCGACCGTCTCTACGCTGAGATGGTCGCGATCGCGCCGACGTTCGCCGACTACGAGGCCAGGACCACCCGCCGCATCCCCGTGGTGGCCCTCAAGCGCGCCGCCTGAGCCGCCCGCGGCCGCTCCGCGCCGCCGTTCTGTGCTGCTGGTCTGTGCTGCTGGTCTGTGCCGCCTAGAAGGGGCGGTCGTCGTCCTGCTGGGTGGGCTCGGCCCGGCGCGCCATCGCGGCGGCCAGCTTCACCCTCGCGCCCTGCAGCCACTCCTCGCAGATCGCGGCCAGCTTCTCGCCGCGTTCCCACAGCTCGATCGACTGCTCCAGGGTGAGGCCGCCGGTCTCGAGGCGGCGCACCACCTCGGTCAGCTCCTCGCGGGCCTGCTCGTACGACGGCGTCTCGTTCTTTGCCACCGCACCACCCTAGGGCGCGCGCCCGACAGAATCGCCCCACGACCACACGCCACGTCGGCTTGTGCGTGTCGCATCAGCCGCCCTCAGGGAGGTCGGCAGAGCCCGCGGGTTCGGCAGCGTCGGCGGGGTCGTCGGTGTCGGCGGGGTCGGCCGTCACCGCGATCCTGCCGTCCGTGAGGCGGATCGTGAGCCGGTCGCCGGGCGAAACGTCGCGCGCCAGCCGTACGACATCTCCCGACGGGTGCTGCACGATCGCGTAGCCGCGCTCCAACGTCGCCGCCGGAGACAGCGCCACGAGCCGGGCGCGCAGGTGGGTGAGGTCGTCGGCGGCCCGGTCGAGCGAGCCGCCCATCACCCGCCTGGCCCGCTCGCGCAGCGCGTCGACCTGTTCGGCGCGCCGTTCGAGCTCCCTGACCGGGTCGGCGAGCGAGGGCCGGGACCGCACCGAGGTGAGCCACGCCATCTCCCGATCGAGCCAGCCGCCCATCACCCGGCGCCCGCGGTCGCGCAACTGCCTGATGAGCGTGAGCTGCTCGCCCACGTCGGGCACGACCTTCTTCGCCGCGTCGGTGGGCGTGGACGCGCGTACGTCGGCGACCAGGTCGAGCAGCGGGCTGTCCTGTTCGTGGCCGATGGCGCTGACCACAGGGGTACGGCACGCCGACACCGCCCGCACCAGCGACTCGTCGGAGAACGGCAGCAGGTCCTCGAGCGAGCCGCCGCCACGGGCGATGACGATGACGTCGACCTCGGAGTCGGCGTCGAGCTTGCGCAACGACTCGGTGACCTCGCCCACCGCGTACGGCCCCTGCACCGCCACCTGCTCCACCTTGAACCGGACAGCGGGCCAGCGGCGGCGGGAGTTCTCCAGGACGTCGCGCTCGGCCGCCGAGTCGCGCCCGCAGATCAGGCCGATCGTGCCCGGCAGGAACGGCAGGCGGCGCTTGCGTTCGGCGCTGAACACCCCCTCGGCGGCCAGCACCTGGCGCAGCCGTTCGAGCCTGGCCAGCAGCTCGCCCACGCCGACCGGGCGGATCTCCAGCGCGGTGAAGGCGAACGAGCCGCGGTTGACCCAGAAGTCGGGCTTGACGTTGACCACGACCCGGGCCCCGTCGGCTGGACGGGGCATCGCGGCCTCGTAGACCCCGCGAGGGCAGGTCACCCTGGCGGAGACGTTGGCGACGGGGTCGCGCAGCGTCATGAACACCGTGCCGCCCCTCGCGGTCAGCTCGGTGATCTGGCCCTCCACCCACACCGTTCCGAGCTTGCCGATCCATCCCGCGACCATCTGCAGGACCGTGCGGACCGGCAGCGGCTGCTCCGGCGTGGTTTTCGCGCTCATGACACCTCAGGCTATGGGGCGCGACCGACTATTCGGCGGCTTCCAGCTTGGCGAGGCGGTTCTCGTACATGCGGACGACGTCCGCGCGGGCGGTGGTCGCCTTCTCGTAGGCGAGCAGCTCCTGGATCTGGGCGACGGACTTGCCGCGCATCCTGGCGCGCAGGGAGGCGACGCTGAGGTCGGCGTACCCGGCCAGCGGCTCGACCAGCTCGACCGCCTCGGCGGCGGACGTGGTGGCCTGCGCGGCCTTCGCCAGCTCGGCGCCGTCCGCGTCGCCGACCTGAGTCGTCTGTACGGCAGGCGCGGCCCCGGCCACGTCGGCGGCGTCGACCTCGGGCTCTGCGGCAGCCTTCGGCTCTGCGGCCTTGGGCTTGGCAGCGGCCTTGGGCTTGGCTGCGGTCTCCGGCTTGGTGCCGGTCTCGGCCTTGGCGGCGGGCTCTGTCGTCACGCCCTCGGCGACCTTCGCGGCAGGCTCCGCCTTCGCGCCGTCGGCGACCTTGGCGGTGGGCTCCGCCTTCGCGCCGTCGGCGACCTTGGCGGTGGGCTCCGCCTTCGCGCCGTCGGCGACCTTGGCGGTGGGCTCCGCCTTCGCGGGCTCGGCCTCGGCGACCTTCGTTGCGGGCGTGGCGGACTCCTGCTGAACAGCGGGCTCGGCGACCTCAGCAGTGGGCGCGGACGCGACCACCGGCTCGGCGGCCTCGGTGGTCGGCGAGGCGGTCGGTGAGGCGGTCGCGGAAGCGGTCTCAGGCGCGGCGGCGGCCTCGGGGGCAGGCGCGGCGGCCGGTGGGGCGGTCTTGG
Source organism: Nonomuraea sp. NPDC059194 (assembly GCF_042754765.1). Classification (NCBI taxonomy): domain Bacteria; kingdom Bacillati; phylum Actinomycetota; class Actinomycetes; order Streptosporangiales; family Streptosporangiaceae; genus Nonomuraea; species Nonomuraea sp. NPDC059194. The sequence continues at coordinate 184,171 of NZ_JBHZBH010000003.1, forward strand.
CGGCGGAGCCGTTCGCCGACCCCTCCTTCGACGGCGTGAAGATGACCGGCTCGGGCCGCTCGGTCGTCGTCTTGTCCTTGCGCGGCGCGAAGATGACCGGCTCCCTGCGGGCGGGCTTGTCCTCCTCGACTGTGTCCGGCGCGGAAACCTGCGCCGCAGGACGCTCGCTTTCGTCGCTCTCCCTGCTCCCCAGCCCCTTGACGGCGTTCTTCACGCGGTCGGCGAACAGCAGCGCCTGGCCCGCGGCGCTGAGCGAGGTCTGGATGACGAAGAGCGGCAGCTCCTTGGCCTTCTCCTTGAGCTCTTCGCGATTGGTGACAGTTTTAGCGATGTTGCGGACAACGTCACTGAGAGACATGCCGGCTCCCTGGGAGGTCTGTTGTGGGCGGCCAGTCTGGCAAACTTCCGCGCATACGTGCACGGGCGGGCCGGGTGGCCTCTTCCACGTAGCATAGGAACATGGAGCCAAAGACCCCCGCCCGACGTGTACTCGTAGCCAAACCGCGCGGTTACTGTGCTGGAGTCGATCGTGCAGTCGAGGCGGTCGAGAAGGCCCTCGAACAGTACGGCGCGCCCATCTACGTGCGCAAACAGATCGTCCACAACACCCACGTCGTCAAGACGCTGGAAGAGCGGGGCGCGATCTTCGTCGAGGAGACGGCCGAGGTCCCCGAGGGCGAGATCGTGGTCTTCTCGGCCCACGGCGTCTCACCGATGGTTCACGCCGAGGCCGAGCAGCGGCAGCTGCGCACCGTCGACGCCACCTGCCCGCTCGTCACCAAGGTCCACAACGAGGCCAAGCGGTTCGCGAACCAGGACTACGACATCCTGCTCATCGGGCACGAAGGCCACGAAGAGGTCGAGGGCACCGCGGGTGAGGCGCCCGACCACATCCAGCTCGTCGACGGCCTCGACTCGGTCGACCGCATCGAGGTGAAGGACCCGAGCAAGCTGGTGTGGCTCTCCCAGACGACGCTCTCGGTCGACGAGACCATCGAGACGGTCACCAAGCTCAAGGAGCGCTTCCCCACGCTGATCGACCCGCCGAGCGACGACATCTGCTACGCCACCCAGAACCGCCAGGTCGCGGTGAAGGAGATCGCGGCGCAGGCGCAGCTCGTCATTGTGGTCGGCTCGGACAACTCCTCCAACTCCAAGCGGCTGGTCGAGGTCGCGAAGGGGTTCGGCGCGGCGTCGTACCTGGTGGACAACGCCTCCCTCATCAGGGACGAGTGGCTCGACGGGGTCACCACGGTCGGCGTGACCAGCGGCGCCTCGGTGCCCGAGGAGCTGGTCGACGAGGTGCTGTCGTACCTGGCGGGGCACGGGTTCGACGACGTCGAGGAGGTCGAGTCGGTGAAGGAGAGCATGCGCTTCGCCCTGCCGCACGAGCTCCGCAAGGACCTCAGGGTCGGCTGACGCGGATCTCCGGGAGCCGCGTGACCCCTCGGAGACGGCACCGACGTCAGGCGACCGTCCCCCGGGGTGCCCGGTCCTGCCCGCCACCGACGTCAGGCGACGGTGACCCCCCGAGGGGGCGGATCACCGGTCGCCGGGCGGGCGTCTTTTGGGGAGTAGTGGCGTCGGGTGACGGTGACCGGCTCCCTGGGGAAGGGCCACCTGTCTTTCGGCGGGGCGACGTCAGGCGACGTTGGCGGCTCCCCCCGGGGGATCGCCGGGTCTTGGGCGGGCGTCTTTCCGAGAAGCGATTGCCGCTTCCGTGGGTCGGGTGCCGCGGCGCACCGGGCCGGAATCTGCGGGCGGGCGGGATCCGGAGGAGCGACGTCGGACGACGATGGCGGCTCCCGTGAAAGTCGTCGGGCCACGGCGCATCGGGAGTGGTCTCTCGGCTGGCGTCTTCCCGATGGAGCGGCGTCAGGTCACGACAGCGCGAGGGGCTGACGGGCCGGGTGGTTATTCGTCGGGGGAGCGGGGCGTGCCGTACACCTTGGGTTCGTAATAACCCTCGGGCTCCGGCACGAACGCCTGGTCCCTGGGGGCGCGCGGCCGGGGAATGTCCACGCCGGTCCGCAGCTCGTCGCGCAGTTCCCTGACGTTCGCCGTCAGCCCGCGCTTCCACGCGATCGCCAGCACCATCGCCGACCCCGCGAACAACCACGGCGCCCCGGCCGACAGCGACGTGAACAGCCCCAGCGCCAGCGCCTGCGTCACCGAGCCCTTGCCGAGCGCCCGCCCCAGCTCGACGATCAGCGTGGCGCCGAAGAACACCATCGGCGGCGTGACCACCAGTGACAGCAGCTCGCGCGGGTTGACGAGGGTGACGCCGACCAGGCACGAGCCGATGAACGCGAGGCCGACCAGGATCGGCAGGTCGACCAGCGCGGCGACGACGTACCCGGCCAACGTGCCGATGAGGATGAGCGCGATGGCGCCGCGGGCCGTCAGCTTGACGGCCGGACGCCTGCCTTTGTCACCCATGTGCCCGCCCCCCTTACCGGCGACCTGTCTTCATCGTGCGCTAGGACAGGTCGCCAGCCAACTTACCGTTCACGTGAGTTATCAGAGGCGAGGTTTCGAGCAGTTCGGGTGAGGCAAGCGGTCTCGGGAGGCCTTCGAGCATGCCCGGTGCGTCGAGGTCACCGTCCACGACGCCCAGATCGTGCAGTTTGCGGGCCGTGACCAGCACTCTCGTCTCCAGCGAGCCGACCGTCTTGTTGTAGCTCTCGACGGCCCTGGTGAGCGCCTTGCCGAGCGATTCGACGTTGCGCCCGAGCGACGACAGCCGCTCGTACAGCTCCTTGCCGAGCTCGAAGACCGCGCGGGCGTTCTCGCTGAGCGCCGCCTGCTGCCAGGCGTAGTGGGCGGTGCGGAGCATGGTGATCAGCGTGGTGGGGGTGGCGATGTGGACGCGCTTGGTCATCGCGTACTCCAACAGCCCCGGGTCGCGTTCGAGCGCCGGGGCGAGGAACGCCTCGCCGGGGATGAACAGCACCACGAACTCGGGCGACGGGTTGAACGACTGCCAGTAGGACTTGGCGGCCAGCCGGTCGATGTGCTCGCGGACGTGCCTGGCGTGGGCGTCGAGGCGGACGGTGGCCATCGACTCGTCGCCCGCCTCGGCGGCCTCCAGGTAGGCGGCCAGGGAGACCTTGGAGTCGACGACGATGTTCTTGCCGCCCGCCAGCCGTACGACCATGTCGGGTCGGTGGGGTCCTTCGACGACCTGCTCGTCGAAGTCGCAGAAGCGCTGCATGCCCGCGATCTCGGCGACCCTGCGCAGCTGCAGCTCGCCCCACCTGCCTCTGGCCTCGGGCCGCTGCAACGCCCTGACCAGGGCGGTCGTCTGGGAACGGAGCTGGTCGTTGCTCTGCCGTACGAACTCCATCTGCTGCGTCAGCTCGGCGCGGGCGGCGCGCTGGCCCGACTCGGTGTCGCGCAGCTGGGCCTCCACCCGCGCCAGCAGGTCCTTCAGCGGCTCGACCAGGTGCTCGACCGCCTGCCTTCGCTGGTCGAGGTCGCCCGTCGCCTCGGCGCGGCTGGCGGCCATGCGAGTCTCGGCGAGTTCGAGGAAGCGGACGTTGTTGACGTCGAGCGCGCGGGTCGACAGCGCCTGGAAGCGCTCCGCCAGCTGCTCCTCGACGTACACGAGCTTGTCGGCGGCGGCCTTGGCGCGGGCGTCGGCCTCCGCCACGCGTACGGCGGCGCGGGTCCTGGCCAGCAGGAAGCCGACCGCCAGTCCGAGTGCGAGGCCGATGAGCAGCGAGACGACATCCATTGTTCGCATCTTTCCAGGGGCGGCTTCCCCGGTCGTGCCGACACGCCTGCCGCATTCCGCTTGTGCCAACCGGCTGCGTCACTCACAGTACCCATATGGTTACGGGTTCGAGGATGCTGGTCGCGCTGGCCGCCACGGTCGTCGTCGCGGCGCTCGTGGTCGCGGCGGCAGGGGCGGTCATCGCCGGACGCGCCCGCGACGAGGGTGCGACGGCGACGTCGAGCTCGTCCGCCCGGCAGGCTCCGGCCTGGACGCCGGGGGCGTGCGTGATCGAGTCGGGATCCAGGTTCGACCTCACCGCGTGCAACGGCGGCCACGCCGAGGTGCTGGCCATGGAGAGCGACCCGCTGGACTGCCCTGCCGACACCGACGAGATCGCCCGCGTCGGCAAGCGCGCGATCGCCTGCCTGCAGTACTTCGTCGAACCCCACCCCGGCGCTCGCGGCGCGGGCGGCGGCCTGCTGCGCGCGGGCGACTGCCTGGACCGCGCGGGCCGCGAGCTGCCGTGCGCCACCCCCGGCTGGTACGGCATGACCGTGGCCGTCGTCACGCGCATGGCCGACTGCCCGCGCGGGACGGTCGACGCGCTCGCGATGGAGGGTCAGGTGGCCTGTCTGGCTTCCGGCGGCGGCGTGCTCGCCGAGGGCGCGTGCGTCGACGAGAAGGTGCGCAGGGTCGCCTGCGGTTCGGGCCGCGCCTGGGCCCGCGTGACCGCGTTCGGCAGGTCGGGCCGCGACTGCCCGCAGGGCTCCGATCGTTTCGTCACGGCACGGGGGGCGTTTCGGCCGGTGACCTGCCTGCACCTGGTGGCCGGGTAAACTCGGGCCACGTGAGCCTCAGTATCGGCATCGTCGGCCTGCCAAACGTCGGCAAGTCCACCCTCTTCAACGCGCTGACCAAGAGCGCCAACGCTCTCGCGGCCAACTACCCGTTCGCCACGATCGAGCCGAACGTGGGCATCGTGGGCGTGCCCGACGACCGCCTGGCCACGCTGGCCGAGATCTTCGCCTCCGCCAAGGTCCTCCCGGCCAAGGTCGAGTTCGTCGACATCGCGGGCCTGGTGCGCGGCGCGTCCGAGGGGCAGGGCAGGGGCAACCAGTTCCTGGCCAACATCCGCGACACCGACGCGATCTGCCAGGTCATCCGCGTCTTCACCGACCCCGACGTCACCCACGTCGACGGTGAGATCTCGCCGCGGCGCGACATCGAGACGATCAACACCGAGCTGATCATGGCCGACCTGCAGACGGTCGAGAAGGCCATCCCGCGCCTGCAGAAGGAGGCGCGCGTCAACAAGGACAAGAAGGCCGCGCTCGACGCCGCCGAGGCCGCGCTGAAGGTGCTGGAGACCGGCAAGACCATCTTCGAGAGCGGCCTCGACCGGGCCGAGGTGCGCGACCTCCACCTGCTGACGGCCAAGCCGTTCCTGTACGTCTTCAACCTCGACGCCGACGAGCTCGTCGACTCCGCGCTCAGGCAGCAGTTGTCGGAGCTCGTGGCGCCCGCCGAGGCGGTCTTCCTCGACGCCAAGATCGAGTCGGAGCTGGTGGAGCTCTCCGACGAGGAGGCGCTGGAGCTGCTGCAGTCGGTGGGTCAGGAGGAGTCGGGGCTGTCGCAGCTGGCCAGGGTCGGGTTCGAGACGCTCGGGCTGCAGACGTACCTCACGGCGGGCCCCAAGGAGACGCGGGCCTGGACGATCCGCAAGGGCGCCACGGCTCCGGAGGCGGCGGGGGTCATCCACACCGACTTCCAGCGCGGGTTCATCAAGGCGGAGGTCGTCTCCTTCGGCGACCTGGTCGAGGCGGGGTCCATCGCCAACGCCCGGTCGGCGGGCAAGGCGCGCATCGAGGGCAAGGACTACGTGATGCGCGACGGCGACGTGGTGGAGTTCCGCTTCAACGTCTGACACGAGTCCGGCGAAACCGGGACAGTATGGGCGTCAACCCCTTCCAGCCCTGGCGCGTCGAATCGTCACGGCGATCACGCTGACTCGGGAGGACAGATCATGATCCGTCGCATGCTCCGGAACCGACGCCCCACCACCCCCACGCTGGCGAGCATCAGCCTGGAGGAGGAGCTCGCCCTGCTCAGGGTCGAGCTGATGTACGGCCTGCGCGTCGACAGGGAGGCCTACCTGCGCAGGAAGATGGAGGAGCGGGAAGAGGTCATGCGCCGGATGCGCCACCGTGACGCTCAGGCCATGCTCGCCGATCTTCGCGGCCGGCTCGACAGGGTCAGGCCGCAGAGCGACGCGCCGAGAGTGATCGATCTGCGAACTCGCCGCCGGTTGCGCCCCGCGGACGGGCCCGAGACCGCCTGAGCACCCGCGCTGACCAGGCCACACGCCCCCGCTTATACCGAATGTGTGGTTCGGGACAGTGCCTATGCCCTTTGGACAGCAATCTCTGGCCATCGGGTAATGCGGCCCACCTGTCTGGCCTGGTCACCCGCCAATTCCACAGGAAAGGGACAGGAACTGGAACTCCTTCCTGTCATGCAGACTCGGTTTGCCCACACGCGGCGATGCCTGCAGCATGGGCGTGGCTTTCCTGGAACAATTGGCGAGACTCGATAGGGTGACTGCTTCGCCACGGATGATGCGACATCGCGCCAGCCGCGGGGATCGGCGCGAGCGGAGGCGTGATGGCTCGTAGGTCAACTGTCCAGCACGATCCTCGGATCGCTGGCGACCCCGAGCTTTCGGCATACCCGGAGTTCGACCAGGCTCCTCCGGGCGGTGGGCGCGCGGCCAAGCGTGGCGGCTGGGCGGGTGGCGGCGGACGATGGCTCGTCTGGACCGGCCGCGCCATTCTCTGGGCGCTTATTGTAGTTATCGTGGTCAATGGGGTTCGTGCACCTTTTGAGCGATTCACCCAGGCGAGTGTTCCCTCGGCGAATGTCCCCTCGCCGACGAGCCAGGCATTTCCCGCCGAGCGCGCCTCCGCGTTCGCGACGCAGTTCGCCAGCATCTACCTGAATATGAAGTCCGAGGAGCTCGACCAGCGCAGCAGGCAGCTCGCGCCGTACCTGCCGAGCACCGAGGACCCGCAGTGGGGCTGGGACGGCTACGGCCGCATGTTCGCCGCCAACCTGCAGCCCTTCGGGGTGGAGACGGTCGACGCCAAGAACGCGATCGTCACGCTGACCTTCCAGTCGGGCGCCCGCAGGTTCCTGCTGTCGGTGCCCGTCTTCTACTCCGGCGGCCGGTTCGTGGTCTCGGGACATCCCGCGCTGCTGCCCGCGCCCGCCGCCGCCGAGCTGCCCCAGGCGGCCCAGACAGAAGGCGACGAGGGCGCGGAGGCCGAGCTGCGACCGCAGCTGCAGGGCTTCTTCAAGGCGTACGCCGACGGCAGCTCCGACCTGTCCCGCTATCTGGTCGCGGGCAAGAGCCTGCCGAGCTTCGGAGGGGCCTTCACCTTCATCGAGCTCAAGAACGTCGTGGTGCCTGTGGGGGGTGCCACCAGAGAGATCCAGGCAGTCGTGGTGTGGGGCGTGCCGACCGGCGCGACTCCCTCGGCCACGCCCGGCGCCACCGACCCCGGTGCGGTCGGCGGGCGCCTCGAGCAGGCCTACCGCCTCACTGTCGAGAAGCAGGGCGACAAATGGTACGTCGAGGACATCCGCGGTGCCGGTCGGGCCGTTGGGTAGACGCACGACCGCGCTGCTGATCGATACCCCCCGGGAGGACCAAGAGTGAAAACCATCATCCTGAACCTGATCGAACTGGCGACGCCGACACCCGTCCCCACCGGTCTCGACACCGGAGGTCTCGCCAACTTCCTGCGCGGGTTCTTCGCCCCGCTCTTCCTCGTCGTCGTCTCCGTGGTCGCGCTGTTCTTCCTCTTCACGCGGGAGATCACCAGATTCGTCCAGTTCCTGATTCTGGCTGTGGCGATCGGTGTGATCTTCTACGTTCCCAACATCATCGAAGTCACGGCCAAGGCGATCGCGGGGGCTCTCGGCATCAAGTGAGCACCTCTCCCTGTCGGTGTCGGCAGGGTTGAGACCGCTCCGGTGCGGTCATGAGAGTCAGCGGCGGCTGCGAGCGAGGGCGGAGAGGAGGACCGCGTGGACCTGCCTACATATACGAATATCTGGCGAATCGAGAAGCGGCTCTACAAGCTGTACGACCTACGGCTGCCCATGCCGCTTCCCATCGTCTGGATCGGCGTGTTCGTCGGCGTGCTCGCACCGTGGTCCCTGCTGCTCTGGCTGGTCGGCATCGGCTTCGAGGCGCCGTGGCACGTGCTCTACCTCGTCCCGCCCGGCATCGTGACGTGGCTGTCCACCCGCCCCGTCATCGAGAACAAGCGGCTGACCGAGCTCATGCAGTCGCAGCTGCGCTACATGGGCGAGCCCCGCTCGTGGTGCCGCCTCACCCCCACGGGTGAGCCAGAGACCGTCGCCTTCTCAGGAAGGGTCTGGCGCGCGGCCCCCGCTCCCGCCCGTGCCAAGGCCCGCGCGGGCGTCCGCAGGCGGCCCGCCGTACCCGCCGCGGTCAGGGCGCGCCAGGTGCGGCCCGCCGTCGCCGCGGCCGCTGCCGCCGCCACCCACGCGCCCGTCGCCGAGTCCGCGCCCACCCGCCTCGCCTGGGGCGGCGCCACGGGCCGCCGCCAGGGCGTCGTCGCTCCCGCGCTGCTCCCGACCACGCCGGACCCGACCGCTCCGGTGCACCCGACCTCTCCGGTACGGCAGGCGGACCCGGCCGTCCCCTCCCGCGTGCGGCTGGACGGGGCCACGGACGACGGCCTGGTCGCCGAGGTCCCGGAGCCCGCCGCCCCGATCGAGGCCAAGCCCCTGGCGACCGCCGCATCCGAGGTCCCCGCCGAACCTCTGGAGCCCGCCGCCCGGATCGAGGCCGAGCCCCCGGAGCTCGCAAGCCCAGCCGAGGCCGAGCCCCTGGAGCCCGCGGCCGAGTCCGAGGCGCCCGCCGAGCCTCTGGAGCCCGCCGCCGAGGCCGAGACGCCCGCAAAGCCCATCGGCACCGAGGCCCTCCGCAGGCTGCGCAGGCTGGCCGCCACCGCCGACGCCCCAGCCGACGCCCCCTCCGACACGCCAGCACACGCCCCCGCGGAATCTCCCGCGACGCCCCCTGGGGACGCTCACACCGGTGCTCCTTCCGCTGACGTGATCACAGCGGCCCCTGAAGACGCTCACGTGGCGACCCCGTCCGCGGACCTGCAGGCCAAGCCCGAGCGCGCAGGGGCGGGGGAGCCCGAGCAGAAGGCCACGCTGCCCGAGCCGACCGCCCCCGCGACGGCCGGGGCGTCGACAGGCGACCAGCGGTCCGACGACGCCAGGAAGGCCGACGACCAGGCCAGAGACCAGCACCGCAAGGGCCAGCCCCCGCTGACCACCGCAGTCGTGTTCCAGGTCCAGGTCAAGCCGTCCATCCCCTCGATCGCCCCGGGCAAGCGCCCATCCCAGCCGCAGCTCCCCAAGGCGCCCGCCAAGCCCCGCCTGGCTCCGCAACCGACGCCCCCGCCCGCCCAGAGCGCCCCGCCCGGGGCCCAGAGCACGCCCGCGCACACCGCGCCACCCCCGGCGCAAAGCGCGCCGGCGGCCGGACACAGCGCCCCGCGGCCCGCGCAGAGTGCGCCGCCGCTCAACATCAGGGCCGTCCAGGCGCCCGCCACCCCCGGCACCGCCGTGCCAGGCTCGCGCAACGAGCCGCGGGTGCGCAGGGTCGAGTCCGTCGTCGGCCGCGACTCCTCCGGCGGCTGGCGCAGGCTCGCCCAGGTGGTCGTGGGCGGTGGCGGCAGCCGTACGGACGGGTCGGAGATCGACGAGGCGCGCACGCGAGCGGTCTTCGGCGGCAGCAGGAGGGTCGTCGTGCTCGGCTGCACCGGCGGCGCCGGCCAGAGCACGACCGCGCTGATGCTCGGCCACACCCTCGCCCACCACCGCGACGACCGGGTGCTCGCCGTCGACGCCAGCACCGGCGGCAGCACGCTGACCAGCCGCGTCAAGGTCGAGTCGCCTGAGACGCTGACGAGCCTGCTGTCGGGGCTCGGCCAGATCAGCGGCTACCTCAGCATGCGCGCGTTCACCACCAGGACCGGCAGCGGTCTTGAGGTCGTGGCGGCCGACACCGACCTCGGCGCCGAGCAGCGGCTGGCCGACCGCACCCTCTACTCCGACCACCGGCTCGGCCAGGCGATGCGCCTGCTCGACCACCACTACAAGCTGAGCGTCGTCGACCCGGCGCCCGCGCTGGCCGCGCGCGTCCTGCCGTACGCGGACCAGCTGGTGCTGGTCGTCCCCGCCAGCGAGGACGCCGCGGAGGCGGTGGCGATGACGTACGAGTGGCTCGACGGTCACGGCTGCGCGGACCTGCGCAGACGCGCGGTCATGGTGGTCAACGGGGTGAGCAGGCGCAGCATGGTCGACGTGGAGCAGGCCGAGGCGGTGGCCCGCGGCAGGTGCAGGGCGATCGTCAGGGTGCCCTGGGAGGACGACCTGGCGCGCAGCGGCACCGAGCCCGTGGAGCCGGGACAGCTGCGACCGGCGGGACGGCGAGCCTACCTCGCCCTCGCGGGGGTCGTGGTCGCGGGTTTCGCATCAGCACAGAGCAGCCGTCCCAGCGAGGAGGAAGTGGCGCAGTGACCCCTCGGGCACCCAGACGCACCGAGCGACTGGCACGACGGAGGTATGGCGGCCAGCTGAGCATCGGCCGGCGAGGCTCATGCGCCGAGGGGGCGGCATGAGCAGGTCGACGCGGTCGCATCAGCGTCTGGCGGTCCGCTACTTCGACGACCGCATCCTGCTCACCGAGGGCTCGGCGTGGGCGTACTTCAGGCTGCCGACGGTCAGCTACGAGTTCGTCACGCCGGAGGAGCGCGTGGCGCTGGCCACCAACATCACGATCGCCCTGGCGGCGATCCGCATGCCGGACGCCGAGGTGCACCTGAGGGTCGCGCACCGCACCTATCCGGCGGCCGAGTGGGCGATGGCGCTGAACGCCACCTCTGACGAGGGCCCCGGCTGGCGCGACTACCTGGAGGAGATGTACCGGCACGTCTGGGCGAAGGACTTCTGGTCCAAGGAGGTCTATCTCGGCGTACGGCTCGGCCCGCGCGGCCGCCAGCTCGGCACCGGCGTGCTGTCGCAGCTGTTCGGGTTCTACCAGCGCAGCGAGAAGGCGCTCGGACTCGACGACGACCATGTGCCCGAGGGCGAGATCACCCGCTGGACCGAGCAGGCCGAACGGCTCGGCAGGGCGCTGGCCTCCAGTGCCCTGTACGCCCGTCACGCCACGTCGGCGGAGGTGGCGTGGCTGTTCAGGCACGCGGCGACGGCCTCACTCGGCGACCCGCCGGCCAGCGCGAGCCCGAAGCGGCGCTGGGGCAGGGGCGAGATCGAGTCGCTGGTCGAGGGGCAGATCCACAACGGCAGGTCGTTCCTGCGCATCGTGCAGCCCCAGGGCGACTCCTACGTGGCGCACCTGTCGTTCGCCCGCTTCCCCGACCTGATGCCCTTCCCCGACGGCGAGCCGTGGCTGCACTTCGCCGACCAGCTGCCCTTCCCGGTGGAGGTCTCCAGCAGGATGCGGCTGATCTCGCCGGTCAAGGCGTCCAAGGACGTCGCCCGCAAGCTCGCTCACGCCCGTGACATGGACATCCACATCCGTGAGGCGGGCGCGGAGGCGCCGATCGCGCTGGCCGAGCAGATCGACGCGGCCCGCATGCTGGAGCACGGCATCACGAAGGAACGCCTTCCCTTCGTGTACGGCTGGCACCGGCTGATCGTGAGCGCCCCGACCGAGGAGATCTGCCTGCAGCGCGTCGAGGCGGTCGTCGAGCACTACCGCGACCTGGGCATCGACATCGTCAACTCGACGGGCGACCAGTTCTCGCTGTTCTGCGAGGCGCTGCCGGGCGAGAAGGTGACGGTCAATGCCTACGCCCAGCGCCAGCCGCTGCGCACGATCGCGGGCGGCATGGCGACGGCGACGGTGGATCTCGGCGACCGGATCGAGACCGACGCAGGCTGGCACGGGCCGTACATCGGGGAGACCGTGGGGCGCGCCCGCAGCATCGTGCACTTCGACCCGCTGGTGGCGGCCTCCCGCAACCGGCCGACGGCCATCGCGGTCACGGGCGAGCCGGGCGGCGGCAAGACGACGCTGGCGCTGCTGATGATCTACCAGATGGCGCTGCGCGGGGTCACGATCGCGGTGATCGACCCCAAGGGCGACGCCGAGTCGCTGGTACAGCTGCTGCAGCAGCGCGAGCGCAAGGCGCGGATCATCCCGTTGGGTTCGGCCGCGCCAGGGCTGCTCGACCCGTTCTCCTTCGGCGACGACATCGCGGCCAAGAAGACCATGGCCACCGAGACGCTGCGGCTGCTGCTGCCCCGCATGTCGGAGGAGCGCGAGTCGGCGATGATCCAGGCGGTGGCCGCCGTCTCCAACGCGCCCGACCCCTCGCTCGGCAAGGTCGTCGACTTCCTGGAGCAGGCCGACGACGCCGCGTCGAAGAACCTCGGCGCGGTGCTGCGCTCGATGTCGGAGATGCACCTGGCCAGGCTGTGCTTCGACGCCTCGGGCGGTGAGCAGATCGACTCCGAGGGCTGGACGACCGTCTTCACCCTCGGCGGCCTCACCCTGCCCGACGCCACGACGACGCGGGACGACTACTCCTACGAGCAGCGGCTGTCGGTCGCGCTGCTCTATCTCGTCTCGCAGTTCGCCCGCAGGCTGATGAACGGCCTCGACCGGCGCGCCCCCAAGGCCATCTTCCTCGACGAGGCGTGGGCGATCACCTCAACGCCCGAGGGCGCCAAGCTGGTGCCCGAGGTCAGCCGGATGGGCCGCTCCCGCAACACCGCGCTCGTCCTGGTCTCGCAGAACGCGGGAGACCTCCTCAACGAGCAGGTGACCAACTGTCTCTCCTCGGTCTTCGCCTTCCGCTCCACCGAACGGGTGGAGGTCGACCACGTCATGGCTTTGCTCGGCGTGGAGGCCTCGGAGGAGCACAAGGCCGTGCTGCGATCGCTGGGCAACGGCGAATGCATTTTCCGTGATCTCGATGGCAGAGCGGGCCGTATCGGCGTAGACCTGATCTCCGACGAGCTGCTGCGGTGGCTCGACACGAACCCGACGCACGACAAACCCGGGGAGAACGTGCATGATCATATTCGCGGGGGAGTGACAGGAGCGCAGGAGGTACGTTCATGAAGGGCCGACTACGTCGGCGGCTGACGCTGGCGCTGGTGCTGCTGCTCGGCATCCTGGCGCTGCCGCTCGCCATGCCCTCGGGCACGGCGGTCGCCGCTGCTCCGTTCTGTGACCTTTCACCCGACCTCGCCCCGCAGCTCGTCGGCAGCGGTGTCGACGGCCTGCTGCAACCACCGCCCCCTGAGGGGGGCGCCGCGACACCGGCGAACACCAACTACGCCCGTTACGGCATGTCCGGCCTGTTCTGGCACACCGACGAGCTCGGGTGCAGCGACGTGGCCGCCGTGCTCGGCAACTCGTGGGCGAACATGATCTTCGACTGGGCCAAGGCCGTCGACCGGTTGACGATCACCACCTACCAGGCCGCGGCCACCGAGGGCCCGCTGCAGTCGATCAAGGACGTCGTCGACGACATCGTCGAGAACCTCGCCGACGCCATGTACTGGCCGTTCCTGCAGCCGATCATCATCCTGGCGGCCATCTGGCTGGCCTGGTACGGCCTGTTCAGGCGCAGGGCCTCGGTCACCACGGAGGCCGTCGTCTGGATGGTCCTCGCGGTCACCGTCGCCGTCTGGTTCTTCAGCCGTCCGGGCGACTTCACCGGGCTCGGCAAGATCGTCACCGACAAGACCACCGAGGTCGTCAACCAGGCCTTCTCCGGGCTGCCGGGCGCGGGCGGCGCCTCCTGCCTGCCGACCAAGGGATCGACGGGCGAGAAGCCGACCGCGGGCGGCTACGCCAGGACCGGCGTGCCGGGCGTCGACCAGAACGCCGACGCGCTGTGGTCCACGCTGGTCTGCAAGCCGTGGCTGGTCGGCCAGTTCGGCACCGCCGACCCGAACGCCCCCGTCATCCGCGACTTCGCCGCCAAACTCCTCGACGCCCAGGCGATCGACAAGGAGGAGCAGGCGGGCCAGACGCCCAACAGCAACGCCCACCAGGCCGCCTACAACGAGATCGCCGAACCGCTGCGCACCACGTCCATCTACTTCCTCTTCCAGGGCAAAGACTGGAGCGGCAGGCTCGGCATCGCCATCGGCGCGCTGCTGGCCGCGCTCATCGCCGGAGTGCTGATCTTCCTGGTCGCGGTCTCGCTGCTGGTGCTCAAGGTCGGCTTCCTGCTGTTGCTGATCCTCGGGCCGGTCTTCCTGCTCATCGGCGTCCATCCGGGCAGCGGCCGGATCATCGCGATGCGCTGGGTGGAGATGCTGATCGGCATGTTGCTCAGGCAGGCCGTGCTCGCGCTGGTGCTCGGCGTCCTGGTGTACGGCTACGCGTTGATCATCTCCACCGCGCTGCCGTGGGGCATGCAGATCCTGTTCATGGCGCTGCTGACGATCGCCGTGTTCTTCTACCGGCGACCGTTCCAGCACCTGTTCGCCTCGATGAACGGTCACACGCTCACCACCAGGATGCTGGGCGAGGCCGCGTCCGCGCCGACCCTGGAGCGCGCGGCCAACGCGCTGCCGCCCGTCGCGGTCACCAAGGCCGGGCGCTGGGGCCTGCGCAAGGCCGAGCCCATGATCCAGACGGCGGCGGCCGGTAGCACCGCGGGGGCCTCGGCCGCCGTGGGCGCGGCCGTCGCGCAGGGCAGGGTCAGGGGCGAGGAGGGGGCCGCGGCGACCGCGTCGTCCGGCGCCAGGGTGCCCGCGCCGCTGGCCACCGACGCCGAGGGCAAGGCGGGCGCCAGGACCGCGCCCGCGCAGCGCACCGGCGCCGCGCCTCCGCTCAACCTCACGGGTGGACGTCCTGCGCGGCCTGCCCGCTCCGGCACCGGCGGCGCGTCCTCCGGCTCCGGCTCTGGCTCGGGTGGGTCGGTCTCGGGCGGTTCGCGGGCCGGACTCAGCGGGTCCGGCTCTGGTGGGTCCGGCTCGGGCGGGTCGCTCTCGGGTGGGTCGAGGAGCGGCGGATCCGGCGGGTCGGGCTGGTTCGGCGGCAGGTCGGGCGGCGGCTGGGCCTCCAGAGGCGGCGGATCCGGCGGTACGGCAGGCGGCTCACGCTCGGGTCGTGGCACCCGCTCATCGGGTGGCCTGTTCGGTGGCGGCTCGGGTTCGTCGTCGTCGCGTGGCTCGTCGAGCTCGCGTGGTTCGTCGGGCTCGTCCTCGCGTGGTTCGGGCGGCTCGTCCGGTGGTGGGCGTCCGGCCGATGTGCCGCAGGCCCGTGCGGCGGAGCCGCCGCCGCTGTGGCTGCCCAGCCGCAGGAGTGAGGGCAGGAGCGACGAGCCGCCGGTGCCGTTCTGGTTGCGACCCAACAGCTCCGACAAGGATTGACGATGGCACAGCCGGGTGACAGGAGGGGGCTGGCCTTCGCCGCGATCGTGCTGGTGCTGGCGGCGGTGGGGCTGTTCGTGACGATGTGGCCGGACTCGGAGACTCCCGAGCCCTCCGCCGGTCAGGAGGCGGCGGGCCGTACCAGCTCGGCCTCGGCGGCCGCGCCCGCCGTCGCGACTCCGCTGGCCACGGCGAGCGACGCGCCCTTCGACATCTACTCCTACCTGCCGATGACCAAGCAGGAGCTGGCCGCGGCGGCGGACCTGGCGGTGCGCTTCACCGCCGCCTACGGCACCTTCCGCTACGACGAGGAGCCCGCCGCCTACGCCGACCGGCTGAAGGTGTTCACCACGGCCGACCTGGCCGAGGTGCTGACGCGCACCGTCACCTCGCCGGGCACGGTCGAGGCGAACAGGACCGACCAGGTGGTCTCGCGGACGACCGCGAAGATCAAGGAGATCAGGCAGGTCGACAGGACCTCGATCGTCTTCGTCGTCACCGGCGCCAGGGAGGTGTCCGCCAAGAGCGGGCCGACCAGGCGCGAGGAGGACTACGCGGTCACCGTGCAGCAACTGGGCTCCGACTGGCGGGTCTTCGACCTGCAGCCCGCCGACCAGGGCCAGGACGGAGACAGCACCGGGTGAAGCTCTCCTCCCGAACGAAGATCGTCGGGGCGCTCGGCCTGGCCGGGCTCGTACTGGTGACGCTGATCATGTCCCCGATGCTGATGACCGGCTTCCCCTCCTTCCTCGGCGGCGAACTCCCCGACTGCGAGGACATCACCCAGCAGGACGAGCAGGCCTCCGAGAACGCGACCGCCGACATCCCCGCCGACTACCTGGCGCTGTACCAGAAGTTCGGCAAGAAGATCGGCGTCCAGTGGACGATCCTGGCCGCCGTGGGCAAACGCGAGACCGACCACGGACGCTCGACGCTCCCAGGCGTACAGAGCGGGACGAACTACGCCGGAGCCGCCGGGCCGATGCAGTTCCTGGTGAGCACGTGGGGCGGGGCCAAGCGGATCCCGATCCCGTCGAAGTTCAACGGGTACGCCTCGGACGGCGACGACGACGGATGGGCCGACATCTACAACCCGGCCGACGCGATCCTGGGCGCGGCCAAGATGCTCAAGCGCAACGGGGCGCCGGAGAACGTGCGGCGGTCGCTGTTCGTCTACAACCGGGCGTGGTGGTACGTCGACCAGGTCGAGGAGATCGCCCGCAAGTACGCGGCCGACGGCCAGGTGAAGGTGCCGCCGCAGGCCGACGCCTCGTGCGACGACCCGGTCATCGCGGCGGCGCCGAGCGACGTGGTGGGGCGGATCCTGGCCTACGCGCTCGACCAGCGCGGCAAGCCGTACCTGTGGGGCGGCACCGGGCCTGACGCGTTCGACTGCTCGGGGATCATCTACATGGCCTACCGGAGTGTGGGGCTGTCGATTCCGCGGACGACGTTCGGACAGTGGCCGTTCGGGGTGAAGGTGCCTGACGGGCAGGAGCAGCCCGGCGACCTGGTCTTCTTCGACGCGGGGCCCGGCACCGCACCCGACAATCCCGGGCATGTCGGCATGGTGGTGTCGAAGGGGAAGATGATCGAGGCGCGGTGCCGGTTGTGCGGGCCGATCAAGGTGACCAGCTACCGGGGCAGGGACGCGATCGTCGGGTTCACCAGGCCGCTGGAGAACGCCACGGTCAAGGACCAACTAGCCAAGATCAAGTCGTCGCTGTAGCGGGGCGTCCTCTCCCGGCGCCGCCTGCTTGGTCTGAATGGGGACATGTAAGATCCCGGTTGTGAACATGGGAGAGGGTGTCGAGTGGGGCCTGCACTGCTGCGTAACGCTGGCGTGGCTCGCCGACGAGGGACCGGTGTCGATCCGTAAGCTCGCGGGCTGGTTCGACCTGCCGCAGGAGTACCTCAAGAAGCGGCTGCAGGCGTTGACCAAAGCCGGGATCCTGACCTCTACACCAGGGGTCCGGGGTGGGTTCGCCCTGGCCAGGGCGCCGGAGCGGATCACGCTGATGGACGTGGTCGTCGCCATGGAGGGCGCCGCGGACGCGTTCCAGTGCGCCGAGATCCGGCAGCGTGGTGCGGGCGCGGTCGGCGCGGAAGGCGAGTTCGGGCGGCCCTGCGGCATCGCCGCCGCCATGCGCCGCGCCGAGCTGGCCTGGCGTCGCGAGCTCGCCGCCCAAACCATCGCCGACCTGATGGCCCACGCCCCCGCGGGGGCCGAACGAACTCGCCGGAACTACGCCCGCATGCGCGGCTGATCTCGGCGCGTCCATCGCCGGAGCTACGCCCGTTGCGCGGCCGATCTCGGCGTGTCCGTCGCTGGGCTCAGTCGCGCATCGCCTCGTTCGGCGATCGCGTTACCGCCCCACGAGACGCTCGGGTCCCGTTCACAGGCTCACCCGTCCGGACCGGCGGTTCACCCAGTGGGGTGTTCGCTCGCACCGTCATGAGAGGAACCGGGATGTCAAACGTCCTGATTAACGAGAGGCAAGCCGCCCCCCGTGGCCTAGGCGCCACCTTCGTCCTGGCCGTCGGCACGTTCGCCGTCGGCACCGACGCCTACGTGGTGGCCGGCTTCCTGCCTGCCATGGCCAGATCCCTGCACGTCTCCGAGAGCGCGGCAGGCCAGTCCGCGACCGTCTTCGCGATCGTCTATGCCGTACTCGCCCCTGTTCTGGCCACCGTCGCCGCCCGCGTTCCGCGTCGCGCCCTCCTGGTGGGCGCGCTGCTCGTCCTCGCCGTGGCCAACCTGGGCTCGGCGCTGTCGCCGGGCTACGGGTGGCTGATGGCGTCCAGGGTGCTGGCCGCGTTCGGGGCCGCCGCTTTCACGCCCAACGCGGGCGCCGTCGCCGCCGCTCTAGTCGCCCCCGCACAGCGGGCCCGCGCCCTGGCCGTGGTGGTCGGCGGCCTGACCGTCGCGACCGCGCTGGGGGTTCCCCTGGGCAACCTGGCCGACCGGCTCCTGGACTGGCGGGCCGCGCTCGCCGTGGTCGCGCTCCTGTGTCTGGTGTGCGCGGCAGGGGTGTACGCCGTCATGCCCGCACTGCCCGGCAACCCCCGCGTCCCCCTGCGTGACCGGCTCGCCGCCCTGCGCCGCCCGGGAGTGGTGGCGGTGCTCCCGCTGACCGTGTTCGGCCTGGCCGCCAGCTATGGGCTGTACGCGTACGCCGTCCCGCTCCTGCACGCGCTAGGCGCCGGAGCGGCATCGGAAATGTGGATGCTGTTCCTGTACGGGGCCGGAGCGGTGGCCGGGAACCTGATGGCAGGCGCGGCGGCCGACCGGTACGGGCCGGTCCGCGTCCTGGCGGTCGGATACGCGGCGCTGGCGGTGACGCTGGCCGTGTTCGCGTGGGCCGTTGAGGCGCGCTGGCTGGCGCTGGCCGGTCCGCTCATGGTGGTCTGGGGCGCGAGCACGTGGTCCCATACCCCGGCTCAGCAACTGCGGCTGATCTCGGCCGCGCCCCAGGAGACGGCGGTGGTCGTCGGGCTCAACGCCTCAGCGCTCTACCTGGGCATCGCCCTGGGCACAGCGCTCGGCGGACTGCTCCTTCCCGTCGGCGCCTCCGTCGCACTGGCGGCCAGCGCGGGGCTCGCCGTCTTGTCCCTCGCCTACCTGGCGCTCACCCGTCGTACCGGTTGATGGGAGGCCCCGCCGTTCCGGCCAACAGCGGGGCCTCCCGGTCGCGCGCCATCGGGCTCCCCATCACCGTCGTCTCCTCATCTCCTGGGCCATCTCGTGGGGCATCTCGTGGGGCATCTCGTGGGGCATCTCGTGGGACATCTCTTGGGACGGAGCGCGGGCGGATGCGTAAGGTTGGGGGGCTCGAAGGCGAGGAGACGCGATGGCGGTTCTGGTGGTAGGGGCGGCGATCATCGCCGACGGCAGGTTGCTGGCCGCGCAACGGGCCGAGCCCCCCGAGCTGGCGGGTGGGTGGGAGTTCCCCGGGGGCAAGGTCGACGAGGGGGAGAGCGACATCGACGCGCTGGTCAGAGAATGCCACGAGGAGCTCGGCGTGATCGTCCGGGTCGGCGAGCGCGTGGGCGGTGACTGGCCGCTAGGCAACGACTACGTGATGCGGGTGTGGCTGGCCTCGCTGATCTCCGGAAAGCCCGAGACCAAGGAGCATCTGGCGCTGCGGTGGCTGGCCGTGGAGGAGTTCTACGACGTCCCATGGTTGGCGGCTGATCTTCCAGTGGTCAAGGCTGTGGAGAATCTGCTCCGGGAGGGTTAATCCGCTCCACTGAGTGACATAACCACTACGCAGTGTGATGTTGGAGCGCGTCCCGTATCGGGGGAAGCGGAGAAGCGCAGTGGGTTGGTGGCATAGCGCCCAGATCGCGTCGGCTGTCGGATCAGGGGCGCTGATCCTGGCTACCACGGCAACGACGACGGCGGTTGAGGCCTCGGAAGTCGGGGTCCCTCCTGTGGGGACGTCTCACGAGGGAACGATCGCGCTCAGCGTGGAACGGGTCGGTGATCCGAACTTCGGCCAGTGGTTGCGGACAGGCGATGTTCTGCGCTTCAGAGTGGCGCTGGAGGGGAATGCGCGCGACGCCAGCCTGGCGGTCGCGGCCAACCCGGCGCACGCGCTGTCGAAGGTGGCCTGCGCCACCCAGACACCCGCCGAGAGCGACGCCGTACCGGCGGCGGATTCTGCTGGAGGTGTCGGCGCACCGGCTGCGGGGCCTGGCGGCGGTGCCAGCGCACCAGCCGCGGATTCTGGCGCGGGTGTCGGCGCATCGGCTGAGGGTTCGGGCGGAAGTGCAAGCGCACCGGCAGTGGGCTCTCTCGGGGGTGGGACTGCACCGGTCGTGGGTTCTTCCGGGGGTGCTGTCGCCGGGTCTGTCGGAGGTGCTGCCGGGGGTGCTGTTTCGGCGGCGGGCTCCGGGTCTGGTGCTCAGGTGTGCCCGCTCGGGGACATCCAGGGGAAGCGGGCGGTCGACGTCAGGCTCACCGTGCCCGACGGGGCGCAGGAAATCGTGCTGGCGGCGGTGGCTCAGGCGCGGGGGAGTGAGGGCGGCGATCCTCAACTGCTCAGCAAGACGGCCAGGACGCCGGTCGGCGCGCAGCCTTCGCCCTGGTTCGCTGATCCGCGCCCGGTGTATCTCCCACGGGGAGGGTTCGCTCAGCCTCGCCCGGTGAACCGCCCCTTGGGGGGCTCCGCCGAGCCGCGCCCGATGAATCCACCGGCGGTCCAGTCGGCGGAGTCGGCCCAGTCGGCCGAGTCTGCACAACAGGCTCAGGTGTCGCCTCAAGCGGGGAACGGCTCGCCTTGGTTCGCTGAGCCACGGCCCATGTTGCGCCCCTCGACCGGGATGTCCGGTGGTACGGGTGAAGGGGGCACGACCGCCGCTGCGCCCGCTCAGATGACGGGCCCTGACGGCGGACGCGTCGAGGCCGTCCAGCCGGGCCAGGCCGATCCGCAAGGGGTTGTTCCTCTGGAAGCCGCCGGGATCCGGCAGCTCGCGGAGAGCAACGCGCAGACGGTGGCCGCACAGCCGCCCGCGGTCGGCGTCCGGCATCCCGCTGCCGCAGCCCAGGCGCCTGCCGTTGGAGCCCAGCTTCCCACCGCCTCCGCCCAGCCTGGGACCGCTTCAGCGCAGGTGCCCGCCGCTGGAGTGCAGGCACCTGCCGCGGGCGTCCGGCGAAGTGGGCTGCCTGGTGTTCGGACGGGTTCACGGACGGGTGCGCGGGCAAAGGCGCAGCGCCTCGGGAAGGGCGCGCAGCTTGCCGCGAACCGGGCCCAGGCTCATGGCGCCAGAGGTCAGACGTCGGCAACAGGGGCTCAGGCTCCCGCCTCCAGGGCTTCAGCCATCGGAGCTCAGGGTCCCGCTGCCAGGGCCAAGGCCTCAGCCACCGGAGCTCAGCTTCCTGCTGCCGGGCTTCAGGCTTCTGCCACCGGAGCCCAGATTCCCGCCACGAGGGCCCAGATTCCCGTCACAAGCGCCCAGGTTCCCACCATGAAGGCTCAGGTCCCCGCCACCCGCGCCAAGGTTCCCGCGGCGAAGGCTCGGACAAGCGCCCAGGCTCCTTCCACGAAGGTGCAGGTTCCCGCCACCAGCGGCCAGACCCCCGCGATCGCGGGGCAGGCTTCCGGGACCGGGGCTCAGGCGGCTGCTCCGGGCGGGCAGGGTGGGAAGGCGGTGCCGATGGCCGATGCGGCGTTGACAGGAGCCGGTCAAGCCCAAGGTCTGTGGGGCGATCCGAAGCTGCGGTTGCCGCAGGTGGCGCCCGATCGGCCCAACGCGGGCGCCAATCCGCCCGTTCGCGGCGTGCCGTTGCCGCGTGAGCTCGCCGTATCTCCCGAAAGAGCGCAGGCCGCCGGCAGGACGGACCTCACCGAGGGGCTGAACGGCCTGCCGTACATGGGGGGCGGTCTTCTCCTGCTGCTCGGCGGGCTGTGGGGGGTGGCCAGAGCGCAGCGAAGCCGTAGCATCCGGAAAACCCAGCTGATGTCATAAATCGGACTTTGCACCGGCATTTACCGCCCTAGTATTCTCGTTGACCAAGGTTTCGGGAATACGCGGAGGGCAGCTTTGGCACCCAGGCGACTGACAGCCGTGTCCGCCTTACTGCTCTCCCTAGGCATCAGCGGCGGCGTGGTGCTGGCGGCGGTCCCGCTCATCAGCCACGCCGCCAGCGCGTCCATCGTGGTGCGGGACCCCGGCGACGTGGTCCCGCCGTGCGACGCGGGACAGAACTGTGAGCCAACCGAGGTCGTCACCACCGTCACGATCACGTCCACGCTCCCGACGCCGACGCCGACCGACCCCGTCACGACCGTGACGACCACGGTGACGCCGAAGGCGACGAAGACCACCAAGGCGCCCGAGCCGGAGCAGCCGACGACCAAGCCGCCGACGACGCAGGCGCCGCCCGTGCAGCCGCCGCCGGTGGTGCCCTCGACCGACGTCAGCGTGCCGCAGACGACCCCGGAGACCTCCGACCCCGCGCCGACGTTCTCCTTCCCTTCGGTGCAGGAGACGCCCTCGCAGGAGACGCCCACCGCCGACACCACCACCAGCTCCTCCGAGTCGGAGGAGCTGGTGGTGCGCAACGCCGCGCCGGAGTACGACCAGGTCCAGCTCAGCCGCAAGCTCGGCATCCCCGCTCTGGTGCTGGTGCTGCTGGCGCTGTTCGCGGTGCTGATCTTCGAGGGACGGCTGCGCAGGCTCGCCCACGCCGCCGCCGTCCGTAGGGCGGGCCCGCAGGGGCCTGGACGCCACCGGGGCGACCCCGTTCCCGAGCCGTACGGTTACCCGGCCGGGCCCGGCTTCGCCGGACCCGTCCCCGCCTACGCGCCGATCATCAGCTTCGTGCCGGTCCAGACCTACCCCGGAGGCCCCGCTCAGTACGCGCCGGTCTACCAGCAGCCCTTCCCCCAGGACCCCTCGATGTACGGCCAGGCGGGCCCCACGGCCGATTACCCCACCTACGCGCCGCCTGGCTACCCACAGCCCGGCTACCCGCAGCCCGGACACCCGCACCAGGAATACGTCCAGCCGGAGTACGTCCAGCCCGAGGACATGGGGGGCCAGGACCAGCCGCCCGGCGAGTTCAACGCCTTCCAGCCGCGCGAGTTCCAGGTGGCGGGCGACGACCCGCTGCCGCCCGACGTGGTGTCAGGGCAGGCGCAGTACCGCGACCTGTTCGAGCCGCTCGTGCCGCCGGACCAGCCGGCGCTCGGCGACATTCCGCCCGGTGGCGACGCCCCCTACGACGACCGGCACCACTCCGGCCACGGCGGCGGCGTGCCGTCGGTCTCGGAGACGGGCGACGCCGAGCCGTGGAAGCTCGACGACGCGACCCCGGAACCGAACGCGGCCGAGCCGGGGAGGCCCGACGACGCGGCCCTGGAGGTGGGGTCGTGGTTCGATGACGCGGCCTCGGGTGCAGGCGCTGCCGAGCCGGGGAGGTTCGACGATGCGGCCCCGGTGGATGACGGCACGATGATCCTGCCGCTACGGGAGGACGAGGACCGCGACCGCCGCGAGTTCTGAACCCCGGCGAGCGCCTGACGGCCCGCGACCCGGTGGGTCTGACGGCTCGGGACCCCGGTGGCGTCTGACGGATCGCCGTGACGGCGGGTGGCGAAGTCCCGCTGGAGAAGCGCACGGGGACGGGTGCGCGCCCACGGCGGCGGTCGGCGCCTGACCCGGCGGCAGCCGTACCGGATGGGCTGGGCGGACGGCACGGAGACGCGGGACGGCCGCGAAGAGGGTGCCTGAGAAAGACACCCGCGAAGACAGAGCAGGGCCGCCCGGATGAGCACGGGCGGCCCAGAGAACGTCAGCTCTGGCGTTTGAAGATTTTGTTGCCGAGCCAGACCAGCGGGTCGTACTTGCGGTCGACGACGCGTTCCTTCATCGGGATCAGCGCGTTGTCAGTGATCTTGATGTGTTCCGGGCAGACCTCGGTGCAGCACTTGGTGATGTTGCAGTACGCCAGCCCGTGATCCTTCTGCGCCGACTCCTTGCGGTCGGCCACGTCGTACGGGTGCATGTCCAGCTCGGCGATCCGCATGAGGAACCTCGGCCCCGAGAAGGCGGGCTTGTTCTCCTCGTGGTCGCGGATCACGTGGCACACGTTGTTGCACATGAAGCACTCGATGCACTTGCGGAACTCCTGCGAGCGCTCGACGTCGACCTGCTTCATCCGGTACTCGCCGGGGCGCACGTCGGCCGGTGGCGTGAAGGACGGCACCTCCCTGGCCTTCTGGTAGTTGAACGACACGTCGCACACCAGGTCCTTGATGACGGGGAAGGTGCGCATCGGCGTGACCGTGATCGTCTCGTCCTCCGCGAAGGTGGACATGCGGGTCATGCAGCCGAGCCGTGGCTTGCCGTTGATCTCCATGGAGCAGGAGCCGCACTTGCCGGCCTTGCAGTTCCACCGCACGGCCAGGTCGGGCGCCTGCGTCGCCTGGAGGCGGTGGATGATGTCGAGGACGACCTCGCCCTCGTTGACCTCGACGGTGAAGTCCTCGAGCTTGCCCTCGCCGCCCTCACCGCGCCAGACGCGAAACTTCGCCTTGTAACTCATTCGATCCCGTCCAACTCTTCGTCGGTGAGGTACTTCTTCAGCTCGGCCACCTCGAACAGGGCCAGCAGGTCGTCGCGCATCGGGGACTGCTGCTTCTCTTCGACGGTGACGGCCGAGCCGTCGGGGGTGGCGGAGCAGACGAGCAGCTTGCGCCGCCACTCGGCGTTCATACCGGGGAAGTCGTCGCGGGTGTGGCCGCCCCT
The DNA here is from genome assembly GCF_042754765.1 of Nonomuraea sp. NPDC059194. Lineage (NCBI taxonomy): Bacteria > Bacillati > Actinomycetota > Actinomycetes > Streptosporangiales > Streptosporangiaceae > Nonomuraea > Nonomuraea sp. NPDC059194. Next base: position 208,610 of record NZ_JBHZBH010000003.1, read on the forward strand.
GCTCTCCTCGCGCAGCAGCGCGGCCTTGGCCACGCACTCGGAGACGAGCAGCATGTTGCGCAGGTCGAGCGCGAGGTGCCAGCCGGGGTTGTAGATCCGGCCGCCCGCCGCGCCGACGAGGTGGACGCGCTCCTTCAGCTTCTCCACGACCTCCAGGGCCTCGGCGACCTCGCCGGCCTTGCGGATGATGCCGACCAGGTCGTTCATGGTCCGCTGGAGCTCATGGTGCACCTCGTAGGGGTTCTCGCCGGAGCGCTCGAGCGGCTCGAGCGCCTCGACCCGCGCGGCGTCGACGCTGTCCGGTGACACGGCGGGCCGCGCGGCGAGGGAGTCGACGTAGGCGGACGCTCCGGCGCCCGCGCGCCTGCCGAACACCAGCAGGTCCGACAGCGAGTTGCCGCCCAGCCTGTTGGAGCCGTGCATGCCGCCCGAGACCTCTCCGGCGGCGAACAGCCCTGGTACGGCCGCGGCGCCGGTGTCGGCGTCGACCTCGACGCCGCCCATGATGTAGTGGCAGGTCGGGCCTACCTGCATGGGCTCGGCGGTGATGTCGACGTCGGCCAGTTCCTTGAACTGGTGGTGCATCGACGGCAGCCGCTTGATGATCTCGGCGGCCGGAAGCCTGGTGGAGACGTCGAGGAACACGCCGCCCTGCGGCGATCCGCGCCCGGCCTTCACCTCGGAGTTGATCGCGCGGGCCACCTCGTCACGCGGCAGCAGCTCGGGCGGGCGGCGGTTGTTGGCCTGGTCGGTGTACCAGCGGTCGCCCTCCTCCTCGGTGGTGGCGTACTTGTCCTTGAACACCTCGGGGATGTAGTTGAACATGAACCGCTCGCCGGCCGAGTTGCGCAGCACGCCGCCGTCGCCGCGGACCGACTCGGTGACCAGGATGCCGCGCACGGACGGCGGCCACACCATGCCGGTCGGGTGGAACTGGATGAACTCCATGTTGATGAGCTGCGCCCCGGCGAGCAGGGCCAGGGCGTGGCCGTCGCCGGTGTACTCCCAGGAGTTGGACGTCACCACGTACGACTTGCCGATGCCGCCGGTGGCCAGCACAACAGCGGGAGCGTCGAACAGCACGAAGTTGCCGGTCTCGCGCCAGTACCCGAACGCGCCGGAGATCGCGTCGCCGTCCTTGAGGAGGCGGGTGACGGTGCACTCGGCGAACACCTTGATGTAGGCCTCGTAGTCGCCGTGGTTCTCGTAGTCCTCCTGCTGCAGGGCGACGACGCGCTGCTGCAGGGTGCGGATCAGCTCCAGCCCGGTACGGTCGCCCACGTGCGCGAGACGCGGGTACTCGTGGCCGCCGAAGTTGCGCTGGCTGATCTTCCCGTCCTTCGTACGGTCGAACAGCGCGCCCCACGCCTCCAGCTCCCACACCCGGTCGGGAGCCTCCTTGGCGTGCAGTTCGGCCATGCGCCAGTTGTTCAGGAACTTGCCGCCGCGCATGGTGTCGCGGAAGTGCACCATCCAGTTGTCGTCAGGGTTGACGTTGCCCATGGCCGCGGCGGCGCCGCCCTCGGCCATGACCGTGTGGGCCTTGCCGAACAGCGACTTGCACACGATCGCGGTGCGCTTGCCCTGCTGGCGGGCCTCGATGGCGGCCCGAAGCCCCGCGCCGCCCGCGCCGATGACGACGACGTCGTATTCGTGACGCTCGATTTCCACTTGAGGTCCTTACGCGTACGGGAAGTTGATGATGCCCTTGGCCACGAGGCGGACGTAGAGGTCCGCGCCCATCACCGAGAACATCGACGCCCACGCCAGTTGCTGGTGCTTGGCGTTGAGCTTGGAGACGAACGTCCAGGCCTTGTAGCGCAGCGGGTGGCGCGAGAAGTGGTTGAGCCGTCCCGCGGTGATGTGCCTGCAGGAGTGGCACGACAGCGTGTACAGGTTGATGAGGATCGCGTTGGCGATCAGGATCCAGGTGCCGAGTCCGAGCGGCGTGTGGATCAGCGCGAGCACCGCGTCGTAGGCGAGGACGAGGCCGATCAGGATGGCCGCGTAGAAGAAGTAGCGGTGGACGTTCTGCATGATCAGCGGGAAGCGCGCCTCGCCGGTGTACTTGCCGTGCGGCTCCTGGACGGCGCAGGCGGGCGGCGACAGCCAGAACGAGCGGTAGTAGGACTTGCGGTAGTAGTAGCAGGTGAAGCGGAAGCCGCCGGGCAGGCCGAGGATCAGCAGGCCGGGCGGCAGGGTGTACCAGTCGCCGAACGGCGCGAAGCCGAGGAAGCGGGCGCCCTCGGGACACGAGGTCGCCAGGCACGGCGACGAGAACGGTGCGATGTACTCGGCCGCCGGCACGTAGTAGCTGCCGTCGATGATCGCCCACACGCCGTAGACGAGGAAGGACATCAGCCCCAGGAATGTCAGCAGCGGGGCGAGCCACCATCGGTCGGTGCGCAGCGTGCGCACGGTGATCCTGGCGCGCTCTCGTCTGGGATCAGGGGTCGTCTGGGTCATCGCGGATCTCTCCACCTCCCGCGGAATGGGTGCTGCGAGGGTGGTGGAATCACTCGCCTCTCGCGCATTGGTGGGGGATACGTTACGACGATGGCATCGGGTTGTGTGAGAAGCATCACTCACTTTTTGGATGCCCTGCTGTGATTCCCGTCACCCTTTCCCGCTACGAGGAGTCTAATCACGTCGACGGATCTGCCACAGAGGCGGCCTTTCAGGCGGGCCGGGCGCTTCTGATGAGCTCGACGCCCTGGGGGAGTTCGCCCCCATGATCGGCTTCGGCCAGGAAGAACAGCAGGGTGGCGCGGAAGGCCTGCGCGGCCCTGGTCTGTTCGACGTCCTTGCGGTGCGCCAGGGCGACCGTACGGCGCAGCCCGGGAGGCGCCAGGGGCGTGCCGGTCAGGCCCGGCCTGCCGTCCAGCACCATCGACGGCACCACCGCCACACCGAGGCCAGCCTCGACGAAGCGCAGCACCGCGTCCATCTCGCCGCCCTCGACGGCGAACCTGGGCTCGAAGCCCGCCTGTCGGCAGGCGGCCAGCGTCGCCTCCCGCAGGTCGTAGCCGCGCCTGAACATCACCATCGGCCGCCCGCGCAGGTCCTCTATCCGCACGTACGGCCTGCGCACGCGCTCGTGCGACGGCGAGGCGACCACGAGGTTCTCGCGCAGGATCTCCTCGGTCACCAGGGCGGGGTCGTCGCTCTGCAGCGGCATGATGATCACCGAGAGGTCGAGCTGCCCTCGGGCGAGCGCCCTGACCAGGTCGCGTGAGCCGCCCTCCTCCACCAGCAGTTCGATGCCGGGGTACTCGCGGTGGAAGCGGGCGAGCGCGTCGGCCAGCAGCCCCGCGCACAGGGAGGGGGTGGCGCCGAGCCGTACCCTGCCTTTTCTGAGGCCGGCCAGTTCGGCCACCTCCTGGCGGGCGGTGTCGGCGTCGGCCAGCATCCTGCGCGCCAGCGGCAGCAGCGCCTCTCCCGCGGCGGTCAGCGTGACGTTGCCTCGCGCGCGCGAGAACAGGGGAGCGCCCAGCTCGGACTCCAGCGCCTTGATCTGCTTGCTCAGCGAGGGCTGCGCCACGCGCATGCGTTCGGCGGCCTGGGTGAAGTGCCTGGTCTCCGCTACCGCGACGAAGTAGGCGAGCTGCTGGAGCTGCACTTTCCACAGCGTAAGGGGTGTGAGATTGCTCGCACGGAAGCGGGGGCCAAGCCGCTCTCTGCCGGGGATATAGCCATAGGCTATCGAAACCAGAACAGTGATGACTTGGACGGATAATGCCAGCGTAATTAGCGTCGGAAGATGTGACAGCCACCATTGAGCGCGGATCCGCCACCGCGCCGGTTACCTCCCCCGCGAAGGCGCCCAAGCCACCGGCCAAGCCTTCAACGCCCAAGAAGACCGGCGGGTTCCTGGGCTCCTCGAACGGCAAGAAGGCCGTGATGGCCGTCACGGGTGCCATTCTCGTGGGGTTCCTGCTCCTTCACATGGCCGGCAACCTCAAGATCTTCCTGAGCAAGGCCTCCTTCGACGAGTACGCGCACTTCCTGCGCGTCATGGGTGAGCCGCTCGTGCCGTACCGCACGGTGCTCACGCTCACCGAGGTCGTGCTGTTCGCCAGCGTCGTCCTGCACATGTGGGCGGCCATCTCGCTGGCCAGGCGCGCACACAAGGCCCGCCCGGTGAAGTACGCGGTCAAGAAGTCGCAGGCCAAGGGCTACACCACGCACATCATGCGGTTCGGTGGCATCACGATCGCGCTGTTCGTCATCTGGCACCTGCTCGACCTGACCTTCGGCGTCGTCAACCCGGCGGGCTTCGACTCCAACCCGTCCGAGCGGCTGGTCGACGGCTTCCAGCCCGGCCGCTGGTGGGTGACCGTCTTCTACGTCGTGGCCGTCGTCATGGTGGGTCTCCACCTGCGCCACGGCCTGTGGAGCATGTTCCAGACGCTCGGCTGGTCCAACGGCAGCCGCTACCGGACGCTGAACGCCGTGGCCGCCCTGATCTCGGCCGTCCTGGTCATCGGGTTCCTCGCGGTGCCGATCGCCGTCATGACTGGAGTCGTCAAGTGAAGTACACCGAGGGTCCCGACATCAGGGACGCCAAGGCTCCCTCCGGGCCGATCGAAGAGCGGTGGGAGAAGCGGAAGTTCGCCGCGAAGCTGGTCAACCCGGCCAACAAGCGCAAGCTCAACGTCATCGTGGTCGGCACCGGCCTGGCGGGCGGCTCGGCCGCCGCGACGCTCGGCGAGCTCGGCTACAACGTCAAGTCCTTCTGCTACCAGGACTCGCCCAGGCGCGCGCACTCGATCGCCGCGCAGGGCGGCATCAACGCCGCCAAGAACTACCGCGGCGACGGCGACTCGATCTACCGGCTGTTCTACGACACGGTCAAGGGCGGCGACTTCCGCGCCCGCGAGTCGAACGTCTACCGGCTCGCCCAGGTGTCGGTGAACATCATCGACCAGGCGGTCGCGCAGGGCGTCCCGTTCGCCCGTGAGTACGGCGGGCTGCTCGACACCCGCTCCTTCGGCGGCGCCCAGGTCTCCCGCACCTTCTACGCGCGCGGCCAGACGGGCCAGCAGCTGCTGCTCGGCGCCTACCAGGCGCTGGAGCGCCAGGTCGCGGCCGGCACGGTGGAGATGTTCACCAGGCACGAGATGCTGGAGCTGATCGTCTCCGACGGCAGGGCGCGCGGCATCATCGTCCGCGACATGGTCACCGGTGAGATCGAGCGGCACGTGGCCGACGCGGTCGTGCTGGCCACCGGCGGCTACGGCAACGTCTTCTACCTGTCGACGAACGCCAAGGGCTGCAACACCACGGCGATCTGGCGGGCGCACGAGAAGGGCGCCTACTTCGCCAACCCCTGCTACACGCAGATCCACCCGACCTGCATCCCCGTCTCCGGCGAGTACCAGTCGAAGCTGACGCTCATGTCGGAGTCGCTGCGCAACGACGGCCGCGTGTGGGTGCCGCTGTCCAAGGGCGACTCGCGGGCCCCGGGGGACATCCCCGAGGAGGAGCGCGACTACTACCTGGAGCGGATCTACCCCGCCTTCGGCAACCTGGTGCCGCGTGACATCGCCTCCCGCGCCGCCAAGAACGTCTGCGACGAGGGCCGCGGCGTCGGGCCCGGCGGGCTCGGCGTCTACCTCGACTTCCGCGACGCGATCAACCGTCTCGGGCGCGACGCCGTCGAGAAGAAGTACGGCAACCTCTTCGAGATGTATGAGCGCATCACCGGCGAGAACCCCTACGACACGCCGATGCGCATCTACCCCGCCGTCCACTACACGATGGGCGGCCTGTGGGTGGACTACGACCTGCAGTCCTCGATCCCCGGCCTGTTCGTGATCGGCGAGGCGAACTTCTCCGACCACGGCGCCAACCGCCTGGGCGCCTCGGCGCTCATGCAGGGCCTGGCCGACGGCTACTTCGTGCTGCCGACCACCATCGGCGACTACCTGGCCAACGGCCCCTACGGCGAGCTCGACGAGGAGGCCGTCGCCGAGGCCGAGATCAACGTCCGCGCGAAGATCGACAAGCTGCTGTCGATCAACGGCACCCGCACCCCCGATTCCTTCCACCGCGAGCTCGGCAAGATCATGTGGGACTACTGCGGCATGGAGCGCACCGAGGAGTCGCTGCGCAAGGCGCTGGAGCTGATCCCGTCGCTGCGTGAGGAGTTCTGGCGCAACGTCAAGGTCTCCGGCACCGCCGAGGAGCTCAACCAGGTGCTGGAGAAGGCCGGACGCGTCGCCGACTTCTTCGACCTGGCCGAGCTCATGTGCCTCGACGCGCTGGTCCGCACCGAGTCGTGCGGCGGCCACTTCCGCGCCGAGTCGCAGGACGCCGACGGTGAGGCGCTGCGCGACGACGATCACTTCGCGCACGTGTCGGCGTGGGAGTTCGGCGGCCCCGACGGGCCGGTGCTGCACAAGGAACCGCTCGAGTACGAGTACGTCAAGATGAGCCAGCGGAGTTACAAGTGAACCTGACCCTCAAGGTCTGGCGCCAGAGCGGTCCCGACGACGCCGGGCGGATGGTGACCTACCAGGCCAAGGACGTGTCGCCGGACATGTCCTTCCTGGAGATGCTCGACGTCGTCAACGAGCAGCTGATCCTGTCGGGCGACGACCCGATCGCCTTCGACCACGACTGCCGCGAGGGCATCTGCGGCATGTGCGGCATGGTGATCAACGGTGTGGCGCACGGCGAGCAGCGCGCCACCACCACGTGCCAGCTGCACATGCGCCACTTCGAGGACGGCGCCACCATCACCATCGAGCCGTGGCGGGCCGCGCCGTTCCCCGTGGTGAAGGACCTGGTCGTCGACCGTTCGGCGTTCGACCGGATCATCCAGGCGGGCGGCTTCATCTCCGTTCCGGCCGGCTCGGCGCCCGACGCGCACAGCCTGCCCGTGCGCAAGGAGGACGCCGACGACGCCTTCGACGCGGCCACCTGCATCGGCTGCGGCGCGTGCGTGGCCGCCTGCCCGAACGGCTCGGCCTCCCTGTTCACCGCCGCGAAGATCACCCACCTGTCGCTGCTGCCGCAGGGCCAGCCCGAGCGCGTCACCCGCGCCAAGGCGATGGTGGACCAGATGGACGCCGAGGGCTTCGGCGGATGCACCAACACCGGCGAGTGCACGGCGGTCTGCCCGAAGGGCATCCCGCTGGACACCATCGCCAAGATGAACAGCGACTTCCTGAAGGCGCAGTCCAAGTAAGGCCCAGCACCGCGAGCCGTACCCCTTTCCCGGGGGGTACGGCTCGCGGCGTTTGGGGCGCGATGTCATGCTGTGCTCTCGACGCCATGGGGGCGCGGAGGCGAAGGGTTGGCGGCGAATGATCCGGTTGCTGTTGGCCGAGGACCAGCGGATCCTCCTGGAGGCGCTGGCGACGCTGCTCGCGCTCGAAGCCGACATGGAGGTCGTCGCCACGGTGGAGTCGGGCGAGGCGATCGTGCCCGCCGCGCTGGAGCACCGTCCCGACGTGGCGGTGCTCGACCTCGACCTGCCGGGGATCGACGGGATCAGCGCGGCGGCGATGCTGCGCGAGCGGCTGCCCTCGTGCGCGGTCGTGATCCTCACCGCCCTGGCCAGGCCCGCCCACCTGAAGCGGGCCCTGGCGGCGGGGGTGGGCGGGTTCCTGCCCAAGGAGGCCACTCCCGATCAGCTCGCCGCGGCGATCCGTGAGGTGCGGGCCGGAGGGCGGGTGGTGGACCAGCGGCTGGCGCTGGCCGCGCTCCAAGCACCGGACAGCCCGCTCACGCCGCGGGAGGCGGAGATCCTCCGGCTGCTCGGCTCGGGCGTGGGCGCCCCGAAGATCGCCGCCGACCTGTTCCTCTCCGAGGGGACGGTGCGCAACTACCTCGCCTCGGCGGTGACCAAGCTGAACGCCCGCAACAGGGTCGACGCGGTCCGCATCGCCACCGAGGCGGGCTGGCTCTGAGCTCAGGCGAGCTCGGCGGTGATCGTGAAGCGGCCGCCGGCCGGCTCGGCGGCGAGGTGGCCGCCCGCCGAGGCGACGCGTTCGCGCAGGTTGGCCAGGCCGTGCCCGAGGCTGGTACCGCCGCTGTCCGCCGGGGGCCCGACGCCGTCGTTGACCACGATCAGCCGTGAGGGCGTGCAGGTGATCGTGACGTGCCTGGCGACGCTGTGCCGTAGCAGGTTGGTGACCGACTCCCTGAGCACCGGCGCCAGCGCGGCAGGCGGGTGCCCGCTCACCCTGAGATCCACCTCGATGCCCGCGGCCTCCAGTACGGCTCGCGCCGCCTCCAGCTCCTCGGGGAAGGACAGGTCGCTGGAGGAGCGCGCCATGGCGTACGACTCGTCGCGGACGCGCCTGCTCAGCTCGATGAGGCCGTCGAGGTCGGCGCGCTCATACCCCTTGCGCAGCAGGACGTCGCACTTGAGCGCGATCGCCGACAGGCCGAAACCCGTGAGGTCGTGCACGTCGCGCGAGAGCCGCAGCCGCTCCGTCAGCACGGTCATCCTGACCAGCCGCTCCCTGCTGTCGTGCAGGTCGGCGGCGAGGTCGGCCAGCTTCGCGGCGCCGTAGAGGTTGATGGTCATGGACAGGTTGGCCGCGATCCAGTAGATCCGCACGACGAGGGTGTCGTACGCGCCCACCGCTTCGGCGGGGATGTGCACCGTGCCGACAGCCACCATGACCAGCCCCGCCAGTACGAACGACCACGGCGCTCTGACCTTGAGCAGGATGGAGACGCCGACGAAACCGGCCATCGCGCTCCACTCCCAGCCCAGGAAGGACATGGGCGCCAGACACAGCGCGGCCTGGAGCGGCAGCAGCCATCGGACATGGCGTGGCCACAGCACAACGCCGAACTGCAGGAAGGCGACGGCCAGGAGGAGGGGCAGGTAGCCGACCCTGTGCAGGCCGATGTTGGCCTGTGTCTGCCAGACGTGCAGGGTCAGCGTGACCACCAGCGCGCCGTACATCGGCAGGGGCCGCGTCGGCTCACGGGCGGGCACGGACGTGTCGCGGTGGTCCACGGCCACCTCGCGCACCTTGCCGAGCGTGGCGCGGGCGAGGCCGGCGGCGTGACGGATCTCCTGGGCGGCCTCATGCTCGTGATCCCTGGCCCGTTCCAGCGCGGCCGTGATCGCGGACAGGTGGTCGCCGAGCGCGCCGCGCAGCCGTACGGCGGCGCGCAGCCGTTCCTGGGCCAGCGTCTCCCGCGACAGCTCGTCGCGGGTGGCGTCCAGCCGGCCGGTCAGCCTCGACATGTGCACGAGGATGAAGCAGGCGAGCCCCGCGTTGACGGCGGCGACGAACGGCCATGCCATCTCGCCCACGGTGGAGACCGGCCACAACGACGCGTGGACCGCAGCGGCGACGACGCCGGCCACGACCGACAGCGGCCAGCGGATCCAGTGGCGGACGGCGAGCAGGAGGGTCGCGATGATGAAGCCGCTGCCCACGTGCCACACGCCCGACAGGAACGCCAGCGGTCCGTAGGTGAGCGCCACCTGCGCCGCCACGTACCACCAGCCCCCGCGCGCCGCCCTGGCCACCACCGTGACGATGACGATCTGGAGCGCCAGTAGCGGCCCCACCGCCAGGGCGTGGGACAGGGTCGGGGCGATGGACAGGTTCTTGGTCATCATGACGACCCAGTAGGTGATCAGCCAGGCGGCCACGATCACGCGCGGCAGGTGCATTCCGCACGTCCTTTCCCCCACGGACCGCAGTCCGATCCCGCGCGCCGCGCACTACAACCGTCCCGGGCGTCCCGGGATGCTTGGTGCGTACCAAGAAACTAGCCCAAAAGGGGATATTTCATGACCGACTACCACGGGGTCGTCGAACGCTACCTGGCGGCCTGGAACGAGACCGACGCCGACGCCCGCGCCAAGCTCGTCGCGGACCTCTGGGCCGAGGACGGCGGCTACACCGACCCGCTGGCCGCGGTGACGGGCCACGAGGCGATCAGCGCGGTGATCGGCGGGGCGCAGGACATCTTCCCCGGCTTCGTCTTCACCTCAGGCGGGCCGGTGGACGGGCACCACAACCTGGTGCGCTTCACCTGGAACGCGGGCCCGGCCGGCGTGGGCGAGCCCGTCGTCGTCGGCTTCGACGTGGCGGTGCTGGGTGAGGACGGGCGCATCACCCAGGTCCACGGGTTCCTCGACAAGGTCCCCGCCTCCTGACAGAAGGGGTGCCGACGTGACCGCTGTGGCAGGTGGGAGCCGAAAATGGTTTGCCGCGACGACCGCGACTTTGTCAATCTTGACGAGCTATGCGCTCCCTACCCCATGCCGATCCTGGCACCCCTGACTTTCGCACGCCCATGCGCTACCTCCTCTGGACGGCGCGCAACCAGGCGGGCGCCCTCGCCATGGGCATCGGCTTCGCCACCCTGTGGTGGTTCGCCCAGGCGCTCATGCCGCACGTACTCGGCAGGGGCATCGACGCGGTCGAGGGGAAGGACTCCAGCGCGCTGGCGACCTGGTCGGCCGTGCTGTTCGGGCTGGGGCTCGTGCAGGCCTACGCGGGCATCATGCGCCACCGGCTCGCCGTCTACAACTGGCTGGCCGCCGCCTACCGCACCGTCCAGGTGACCACCAGGCAGGCGACCAGGCTGGGCGCCACGCTGCCCAAACGGCTGTCCACCGGTGAGGTGGTGAGCGTCGGCAACTCCGACATCGCCCACATCGGCAACTCGATGGACATCCTGCTGCGCGGCACCGGCTCGGTCGTTGCGATCATCACGGTCACCGTGATCATGATTTCGACCTCGCTGGAGCTCGGGCTGATCGTGCTCATCGGCGTGCCGCTGATGGCCGTCGCCGTCGGCCCGCTGCTCAAACCGCTGCACAAGCGGCAACAGGCGCACAGGGAGCTGCAGGGCGAGCTGTCCACCAGGGCCGCCGACATCGTCTCCGGGCTGCGCGTGCTGCGCGGCATCGGTGGCGAGCAGGTCTTCGCCGAGCGCTACCGCGAAGAGTCCCAGCGGGTACGGCACGCGGGCGTGCGCGTGGCGCGCGTCGAGTCGATGCTGGAGGGCGCGCAGATCCTGCTGCCCGGCGTGCTGATCGCGATCGTCACCGGCATCGGCGCCTCCTTCGCCATCGGCGGGCAGATCAGGACCGGCCAGCTCGTCGAGTTCTACGTTTACGCGGTCTTCCTGATCGGCCCGATGCGCACGCTCACCGAGGCCGCCGACAAGCTCACCAAGGGCCACGTCGCGGCCCGCAGGGTCGTCAGGATCCTGGCGATCGAGCCTGAGGTGTCCGGGGGCGAGGAGTCCTCGCAGGGCGGCCTGCTGCACGACGTCAAGAGCGGTGTCACCGTCCAGCCCGGCACGCTGACCGCCATCGCGGCAGGCACGCCCGAGGACGCCATCGAGATCGCCGACCGCCTCGGCCGCTACACCGATGGCGAGGTCTCCTTCGGCGGCGCCGATCTTGGATCGCTCCCGCTGCGCGAGGTCAGATCCAGGGTGCTGGTCGCCGACAACAACGCCAGGCTGTTCGCGGGCAGGCTCCGCGACGAGCTCGACGTTCGCGGCGACGCCACGCCCGAGGCCATCGAGCGGGCGTTGCACGCCGCGTGCGCCGAGGACATCGTGCAGGCGCTGCCCGACGGCCTCGACGGCCACGTGGCCGAGGCGGGCAGGGAGTTCTCCGGCGGTCAGCAGCAGCGCCTGCGCCTGGCCAGGGCGCTGGTCACCGACCCCGAGGTGCTCATCCTGGTCGAGCCGACCAGCGCGGTCGACGCGCACAGCGAGGCGCGCATCGCCGACCGGCTGGCCAAGGCGCGTGCCGGCAGGACGACGCTGGTCTGCACGACCAGCCCGCTGGTGCTCGACCGCACCGAGCACGTGATCTACGTGGAGAGCGGCAGGGTGGTCGCCGAGGGCGCCCACCGCGAGCTGCTGGCCACCGAGCCCGCCTACGCGGCCACCGTGACGAGAGGGGAGGACTGACATGGCTCGGGAGATTCTGCCCGTCGCCGACCAGGCGCAGGTGCGTGCCTACGCCAGGCGGCTGACCCTGAAATACCCGCGTGAGCTGACCTTCGCCCTCGCGCTGCACGCCTTGTCCGCCGTGGCGGGGCTGGCCGTGCCGTGGCAGCTCGGCCGGCTGGTGGAGGACGTCCAGCAGGGCGCCGACGTCAACGGCACGCTGGTGGCCGTCGGCATCGGAACGTTCCTGGCGCTTCAGGCGGTGCTGATCCGCTTCGCGGTCCTGGCCTCCTCCAGGCTCGGCGAGAAGGTGCTCGCCGAGCTCAGGGAGGAGTTCGTCGAACGGGTGCTGGCGCTTCCGCTGTCCACGGTCGAGCGGGCCGGCTCCGGCGACCTGATCACCCGGACCTCCCGCGACGTCGACTCGCTGTCGCGGACCGTGCGTCACGCGGTGCCGGAGACGCTCATCGCGCTCGTCACCGGGATCATCACCATCGGGGCGATGCTGCTGGTCAGCCCGCTGCTCATGGCGCCGATGCTGCTGGCCGTACCGATCATCTGGATCTCCACCCGGTGGTACCTCAACCGGGCGCGCGACGGGTACCTGCGCGAGAACGCGGCCTACGCGGACATGACCGAGGGCCTGGCCGAGACGGTCGAGGGCGCCCGCACGATCGAGGCGCTCGGCCTGCAGGAGCGGCGCCACGCCCGCACCGACGGCGACATCACGCGCTCGTGGCAGGCCGAGCGATACACGCTCGGCCTGCGCACGGTGTGGTTCCCCGCCGTCGAGCTCGGCTACATCATCCCCGTGGTCGCCGCGCTGCTGGTCGGCGGCATGTTCTACATCAACGACTGGGTGACGATCGCCCAGGTCACCTCGGCCGTGCTGTACGCGCAGCAGCTCATCGACCCGCTCGACCGGTTCCTGATGTGGATCGACGAGCTGCAGGTCGGCGGGGCCGCGATGGCGCGCCTGCTGGGCGTGGCCAACGTGCCGGACGACCGTACGGCGGGGGCCGACGCCCCGCGCGGCGAGGACCTGGTGGCCACCGACGTCAGGTACGCCTACCGCGAGGGCCACGACGTCCTGCACGGCGTCTCGCTGACGCTGCGGCCCGGCGAGCGGCTGGCCATGGTCGGCCCCTCCGGCGCGGGCAAGTCGACGCTCGGCAGGCTGCTGGCGGGCATCCACGGCCCGCGCACCGGCGAGGTCACGGTCGGCGGCGTGCCGCTGGTCGACCTGCCGCTCGACGACCTGCGCGGGCACGTCGCGCTGGTGACCCAGGAGCACCACGTCTTCCGCGGCACGCTGCGCGACAACCTGCTGATCGCCAGGCCCTCGGCGTCCTCCGACGAGGTGCTGGGCGCGCTGCGGGCGGTCGACGCGACGGAGTGGGTCGAGTCGCTGCCCGACGGGCTCGACACGATGGTCGGCTCCGGCAGCACGACGATCTCGCCCGCGCACGCCCAGCAGCTCGCGCTGGCCAGGCTGGTGCTGGCCGACCCGCACACGCTGGTGCTGGACGAGGCCACGTCGCTGATCGACCCGCGGGCCGCGCGCAACCTGGAACGGTCGCTGGCGGCCGTCCTCGACGGGCGCACGGTCATCGCGATCGCGCACCGGCTCTACACCGCGCACGACGCCGACCGGGTCGCCGTGGTGGAGGACGGACGCATCAGCGAGCTGGGATCGCACGACGAGCTGGTCGCCGAGGGTGGCTCGTACGCGGCCCTGTGGGCCAGCTGGCACGGCGCGCCCGCCCCGACCCCGCGCTGATCACTTCCAGAAGCGCACCTCCGGATAGGACTTGGACGGGCCGTCGAACAACGGCCCGTCCTTGCCCTTCAGGTGCTTGTCGACGAACGCGGCGACGTAGGAGCGGGTGATCTGCAGCGCTCTCTCGCCCCCGATCGTGCTCCCCGGAATGCCCAGCTGCGGCCTGAGCACCGCGTAGTCGACGAAGGCCGCGTGGTCGGCGCCCGTCACGGTGATCCACCGCTTCCAGCCCTTGAGGTTGGCCCACGACCGCTTCCAGGTGGTGTCGCGGCCTTCGGGTGCGTGCTCGGCGGTACCGACCATCAGCACCGGCTTGTCCAGTTTGGTCACGACCGGCTGGAACGTGCCGTCGAGGTTCACCGCCGCCTTCACCCTGGCGTCGGTCAGCAGCGAGTGGACGAGGCTGTTGCCGCCCATCGAGTGGCCGACCGCGGCGATCCTCGACCTGTCGACGAGCCCGCGTCCGGCCAGTTCGTCGAGGACGAACCGCAGGTCGGCGACCCTGACGCTGGAGACCTTCGCGCCGTCCTGCCCCTTCACGCACGCCAGGCAGGAGGTGGTCCTGCCGTCGGGGAAGGTCGTGGCGACCGACTCGTAGGTGTGCTCGACGGCCGCCACCAGGTAACCCCTGCTCGCCAGATCCTCGGCCAGTGAGGTCAGCGTGGCCCTCGGGAAGGAGAAGCCCGGCGACATCAGCACCAGCGGGAGCCGCCTGCCCTTGGGCAGTGCGCTCAGGCGGGCGTACGTCCTGGTCTTCACCAGCGCGCCGGGCGGCACGTCGAAATTCTTCAGGACGGCCGCCGACTCCTCCTTCGTCATGTACGGCGCGCGCCTGCCCCCGGGTTTCGTGGCCGGGTACCAGAGCGAGACCATCAGCTCCCGCTGGTCGGCCTCGGGGTTCCACGGATCGGGGCGGGAGGTGTCGACCAGGTGCAGGGCGGTCGTGCCGACGGGCCGGTCCCCGGTCGGTTCGGGGAGGGCGGGCTTGGCGGCCTCGGTCCGGGCGGCGGCCTCGGTCCGGGCGGCGGCCGGTCCGGCCGCGTCGGCCATGGCGGGGGCGGCGCCGCTCGCGAGCAGGACCGTTGACAGAGCTGCGACAACGAGTGTGTTCTTCACTCGGGCCACTCTGGTCGCGGTCGCGGGAAAAGACCCGACCCGATCGTCGATCGCCGCTTACGACTTTCGTCGTAACATGTCCGGTTCGCCGCGCCGTACGCTCGGAGAATGTTGCTCGGCGTCGCGGTGTTCCTGATCTCCCTGGCCGTCGTCAACGGCCAGATGGGGGTGCCGTCCGACCTGCCGTGGCCGGTGACGACGCTGGTCGCCGCCGTCGCGGGCGTGGCGGCCCGGTACGCGCGGCGCGCGTGGTGGCCGCTGGCCGCCGTGGGCGCTGTCGCGTACGTTTCGTTGGCGATGTGGCCGCCGCTGCTCGTCGCCTCCTACCTCGCGGGCCTGACGCTGCGCGATCGGCGCGGCATCGCCGCCTACGCGGGAGCGGCGGTCGCCGTGGTCGGCCTGTCCGCGGGGGTCGGGGTACTGCTCGGCGGCGCGCGTGAGGTGCTGACCGGCACGTACGCCAACGCCGTGCTCATGGGCGCGGCGGTGATCGGGCTGCCGCTGGTGTTCGGCCTGTGGATCAGGGCCAGACGCGACGTGCTCGCCGCCGCCAGGGAGCGCGCCGACCGCCTCGAACGCGAGCAGGTCATGCGCGCCGAGCAGGCCCGCGCCCAGGAGCGCGCCCGCATCGCCCGCGAGATGCACGACGTCGTCGCCCACCGGGTCACGCTCATGGTCATGCACGCGGGCGCGCTCGAAGTCGGCACCCCCGACCAGCGCACGGCCGAGGCGGCTGCCCTCATCGGCGGACTCGGCAGGGAGGCCCTGGCCAACCTCCGCGACGTGCTCGGCGTCCTGCGCTCACCCGCGCAGGCCGGGCCCCGCGCGCCCCAGCCCACCCTGGCTCACCTCGACGAGCTCCTCGACCGATCGCGGTCCCTGGGTATCACCCTGACCAGGCGCGACGAGGGCGAGACCCGCGCCGTCGCCCTCACGGCCGAGCGCACCGCCTACCGCGTGGTGCAGGAGGCGCTCGCCAACGTTCACAAGCACGCGGGCGAGACCAGCGCCGACGTCGCCATCCGCTTCCTGCCGTCCGCGCTGGAGGTGGTGGTCTCCAACCAGCCTCCCGTACGGCACGCCGCCCGGCTCCCCGAATCCGGCTGGGGCCTCGTCGGGCTGCGCGAACGGGTCGAACTCGTCGGCGGCACCCTCGACGCCGCGCCCCGTCCGGACGGCGGCTTCGAGTTGCGTGCCAGGATTCCCGCATGATCCGCGTTCTCATCGTCGACGACGAGGCTCTCGTCCGGTCGGGCCTGCGGCTCATCCTGGAGGCGGCGGGCGACATCGTGGTCGTGGGCGAGGCGAAGGACGGCGCCGAGGCGATCTCGGCGGTGGCGCGGCTGCGGCCCGAGGTCGTGCTGATGGATGTACGCATGCCGGGCACCGACGGCCTTTCCGCCGCCGCTCGCGTTCTCGGCGCGCCCGACCCGCCCAGGTTGATCATGCTGACCACGTTCGACCTGGACGAGTACGTCCACGAGGCCCTCCGCCTGGGGGCCGTCGGATTCCTGCTGAAGGACACGCCGCCACGCGAGCTGGCCGCAGCCGTACGGACCGTGGCGGGAGGCCAGGCCATGCTGTCGCCGTCGGTCACCAAGCGCCTGATCTCGGCGTTCGTCGACCGGGCTCCGTCTCGAGCGGAGACGGCCAGACGGCGGCTGGCCTCGCTGACAGGGCGGGAGGAAGACGTGATCAGGGCCCTGGCCAGGGGGCTGTCGAACGCCGAGGTCGGACGCGAACTCCACCTGACGGAGGCGACGGTGAAGGCCCACGTCAGCAGGGTGCTGGCCAAACTCGGCCTCGCCAACAGGGTCCAGGCCGCCATCCTCGTCCACGACGCCGACCTTGGACTATAATAAGCATATCTATAATAGGTGGGCTTATCATTGAGGCATGGACAAGCCGCCTGAGATCTTCGACCGGGACTACGAGTGGTCCGAGCTCGCCCGCTTCGTCGCCTATGCGGGTCGTGAGGCGACACTTGGTGTGGTGTCGGGGCGACGGCGCCAAGGCAAGACGTTCCTGCTGGACGCGGTCTGCCGGGCGGCGGGCGGGTTCTACTTCGCGGCCACAGAGGCGACGCGGGCCGAGTCGCTGCGACAGTTCGGCGCGGCCCTCGCCCACCACCTCGGCGAGCCGGTGCCGCGTCGCTTCGCCGGATGGGATGAGGCAGTCTCGGCGCTCATGGGCATCGCCCGTGACAGCCCCGTGCCCGTCGTGATCGACGAGTTCCCCTACCTGGCGAAGGCATCACCCGAGCTGCCCTCGCTCATCCAGCGAGCGCTCGGCCCCCAGGGGCAGCGTGAGGGATCGCCGGTGCGCCTGTTGCTGTGCGGGTCGGCGCTCTCCTTCATGGGATCGCTCCTGGCGGGAACCGCGCCTCTCCGTGGCAGGGCCAGCTTGGAGCTGGTGGTGCCGACTCTTGACTACCGGATGGCCAAACGATTCTGGGAGATCGACGACCCGGCCCTGGCACTGCGCGTCCACGCCGTGGTCGGCGGAACGCCTGCTTATCGACGCGAATTCACGCTGGGGGACGTGCCCAGGGATCGGGAGGATTTCGGTCCGTGGGTGATCCGCAATGTCCTCAACCCCGGACGTCCGCTGTTCCGAGAGGGCAGGTTCCTCCTCGCTGAAGAGCCGGACCTACGCGACACCGCGCTTTTCCATGGCGTTCTGTCGGCGATCGCCGGGGGCAATCACACGAGGGGAGGGGTCGCCAACTATCTCGAAAGGAAGTCGACGGATCTCGGACACGCACTCACCGTGCTCGAAGACATCGGCATGATCTGCAGGGAACCAGACGCCTTCCACGGCAAACGGTCGGCCTACCGCATCACCGAACCGATCCTGAGCTTCTATCACGCGATCATGAGGCCGGAGTGGACCGATCTGGAACGGCCGGGGCTGGCCGCGCAGGTATGGGACCGATCGCAGGCGGCCTTCCGCAGCAAGGTGCTGGGGCCGCACGTCGAGCACCTCGCCCGCCTCTGGACCCGCTGGCATGCCGACCCTGAGACGGTCGGCGGAAGGCCCGCGAGGGTCGCGTCGGGAGTGCTGCCCGATCCTGCCAACAGGGCGGGGCACGAGCTCGACGTGGTGGCGTTCGCTCGCGCCGACGACGGACGAGAGCGGATCGCCGCGATCGGTGAGGCGAAGAGCGGGGACGTGGTCGGGCGAGCACACCTCGATCGCCTGGAACGTGCTCGAGGATTGCTGCTGGCGAGGGACGAGCGAGCCACGCCCGAGACGAGGCTCTTGCTGTTCAGCGCGGCGGGGTTCACGCCGCAGCTGGAGGAGGTGGCCCGGGGGCGCGCCGACGTGCGACTGGTCGGACTCCACGAGCTCTACGAGGGGTCCTGAACTGTCGGTGGTCTTTGACAGGATGCGATCGTCCTTCCCCCCGGCTGAGGAGATCCCGGTGTTCGACTGGTTCAACAGTGGCGACTTCTGCTTCACCTTCATGCGTGACCTGACGCCCGAGGAGGCGTTGCGGCGGATGGGCGCGCAGGTGTGCGACGAGGAGGAGTGGGAGGAGGTCGACGAGGGCGCCGTCACCGCCACGCCGGTCGCGGGCGGCACACTGCTGGTTGAGGACAACGGGTTCGCGGGCACGCTCGACGACGTGCAGCGGGAGCTGTCGGCGGGGACGATCACGGCGGCGGTCTTCCGCAACGTCAACCACGACCAGGAGTTCGGGTACTGGGAGGACGGGGTGGAGCTGCTGTCGTTCGACCCGCAGTTCCCGGCCGACTCGCGGAAGGGCGGCGATCCCGAGCGGTTCGCTGGGCTGATGACGGAGCTCGGGCTGCTCGACGCCGATGGGAAGGACGGGGCGGACACGGGCGTGCATCGCGCGCTGGCGCTGGCGCAGCGGCTCACGGGGCTCGGGGTGGGTCAGGAGGTCTCGGAGGGCGAGGGGAGCGTCAGAGCGGTGCTGGAGGACTACTAGCGGCGCCTTCGACCGCCTCTACGGCCCTGTTGGCAGCGTCGTTGCTGACGATGACGGCTGGTCTGGTCTTGCTGGCTTCGGTCCCTTGATCGGTTCGAGATCGACCCAGTGGATGTCACCGCGACGCACTGCCGACTCCATCCCCAACGGTGGAGTCCCAAAGCTCTGAATCCTCGCTCTGGTCCCATTCGCCGAACGCGATGGCGTAGGACACTTCGAGCTTGGCGGCTCTCAGGAAGGCGATCGCCGCGTGAAGCGCTGCCGAGCGGGACTTTGCGCCAATCTCCTCGGCATATTCGTCGAGACACGCAACGTCCTCTTCGGGGAGGCTCACAGTCAACTTCATACTGTTGATTGTGCCTACGGTACTACCAGCGGTGTAGGCGAATCTTTCCGTCGGCGCTGCCTAAGGGGCGGAGCGAGGCTGGGCGGGGTCCAGGTGTCCAACCACCCAGGTGCGTCAGGGGTGGGGCTGAGAAGGGCGTCCGAGCGTAGCGAGGGCCTCAAGGGGTCGGGCCGGTGGCCCGACTGGGGGAATGGCTGAACCCCACGCGCGAAGCGCGCCTTTGGTGAAGGCCTTGCTTTTCGCGCGTGGGGTCGAGCGTCTTACAGGCCCAGCGACTTCTTGAGGAAGTCGACCTGGAGCAGCAGGAGGTTCTCCGCGACGACCTCCTGCGGCGTCATGTGGGTGACGCCCGACAGCGGCAGCACCGTGTGCGGGCGCCCTGCCGACAGCAGCGCCGACGACAGGCGGAGCGTGTGGGCGGCCACCACGTTGTCGTCGGCCAGGCCGTGGATCAGCAGGAGCGGGCGGTCCAGCTTGGCGGCGTCACCGAACAGCGACGACTGGTCGTAGACCTCCGGCTGAGAGGCGGGGTCGCCGAGGTAGCGCTCGGTGTAGCAGGTGTCGTACAGCCGCCAGTCGGTCACCGGCGCGCCCGCGATGGCCGCGTGGAAGACGTCGGGGCGGCGAAGAACGGCGAGCGCCGACAGGTAGCCGCCGAACGACCAGCCGCGGATGGCGACCTTGGACAGGTCGAGGTCGTCGGGGTACTGCTGGGCGACGCCCTGCAGCGCGTCGATCTGGTCGTCGAGGATGGGCGTGGCCAGGTCGTTGACGATCGCGCGCTCGAAGGCGGGGCCGCGGCCTGGCGTGCCGCGGCCGTCGATGACGACGACGGCGAAGCCCTGCTCGGCGAACCACTGGCTGGTGAGGAACATGCCCTGGGTGGCCAGGACGCGCTGGGCGTGCGGCCCGCCGTACGGATCGAGGAGAACGGGCAGCTTGCGCGAGCCCGGCTGGTGCCACGAGGGGAAGATGACGGCGGTCGACAGCTCGCGGGCGCCCGCGCGGCCGAGGTGGACGCGCAGGTCGAGCCCCGGGCGCTCGGCCAGCGAGGGGATCGGGATGGTCATGCCGCTGGGCAGGACGACGGTGGTGGAGACGCCCTCGTTCTCCAGCGACTGCTCGGTCAGCACGCCGACGCCGCCGGACAGCCGCCCTGAGTAGACGCCGGAGGCGGTGGAGACCGGCATGAGGGAGTGGCCGTCCCACGTCCAGAGCTGGATCTCGGTCGGGTCGCCGCTCGCCCTGAACAGCACGGTGTCGCGGTCGATGTCGAGCACGTCGCGCACCTGCAGGGTGGGCGGTGTGATGGCGCGGTCGCCGACGAACAGCCTCCGGCCGCCCTCGTCGTCGGCCACCCAGACCAGCGAGCCGTCATCGAGGTGGCAGGGAACGCCGGTCACGATCTCGACCCAGGCCTGGTCGGTGTCCTCGCGCACCAGCGTGGAGGCGCCGGTCGCGGGGTCGACGGTGAACAGCCGCAGCGTCTTCTGGTCGCGGGACATCGTCACGATCGACAGCGCGTGGGCGTCCCACGCGGCGGTGGTGAGGTACTCGTGCTCGTACGGCACCGCGACCCGCGAGCCGTCCAGCCGGATGACGTGGAGCTCGGTGCTCGCGTTGGGCGTGCCCGCTGAGGGATACCTCTGGGGTACGGCGGGCGAGTCGGGGTTGGCGGGGTCGGCGATGTACCAGGTCTGGACGGGCGCCTCGTCGACCCGCTCGACCAGCAGCGCGTCGCTGTCGGGCGACCACCAGTAGCCGCGGTAGCGGTCCATCTCCTCGGCGGCGATGAACTCGGCCAGGCCGTAGGTGACGGTGTCGGTCTCGGGGGTGGCCAGGGTGTGGTCCTCGCCGGTGGCGAGGTTCTGGACGTGGAAGCTGCCCCCGGTCACGTAGGCGACATGTCGCCCGTCGGGGGACAGGCGCGGGTCGATGACCGCGCCGGGCGTCTCCAACCGGCGGGTGGCGCCCGAGGCCACGTCGGTGACGTACAGGCCGCCGGACAGCGCGAACGCGGCGGTCGTGACGGCGGAGTCGGTGGCATAGGCGACCACGCCGCCCGCCTGCTCCCTGCTGCGCTCGCGGCGGGCGCGCTCCTCCGGCGGGAGGTTCTCCTCGTCGGCGTCGATGCGGGGGTCGAGCAGGAGGCGTTCGACGTGGGTGGCGGTGTCGAGCTCCCACAGGCAGGTCACCGGGTCGGTGCCGGACTGCGTGCGCAGGAACAGGACGCGGGCGCCGTCGGGGGAGATCGTGAAGCCTCTGGGCACTCCGAGGGTGAACCGGCGGGTCCGTGCGTGCAGACGTGGGAAGCTCTCACTCATAAGCCCCCATCTTGCCAGGTGAGACGCACGCCCCGCGCCCCAGCGCGGCCCCGGGACCAGCCTGGCATACGCTCGGGTCATGAGTGATCGACGCCTGATGCTCGTCCACGCCCACCCCGACGACGAGACGATCGGGACCGGCGCCACCATGGCCAAGTACGCCGCCGAAGGGGCGCACGTCACGCTCGTCACCTGCACGCTGGGCGAGGAAGGCGAGGTCATCCCGCCGGAGCTGGCCCACCTGGCGCCCGACAGGGACGACGCCCTCGGCCCCCACCGCATCGGCGAGCTCGACGCGGCGTGCAAGGCCATGGGCGTCGACGACCACCGCTTCCTCGGCGGTCCCGGCAGGTGGCGCGACAGCGGCATGATGGGCGCCGCCTCCAACGACCGGCCGAACGCGTTCTGGCAGGCCGACCTCGACGAGGCCGCCGGAGAGCTGGTGAAGATCATTCGAGAGATCCGGCCCCAGGTCATCGTCACCTACGACGCGAACGGCTTCTACGGCCACCCCGACCACATCCAGGCCCACAGGGTGGCGTGGAAGGCGTTCGAGCTGGCCGCCGACCCCGGGTTCGGCGAAGGCGAGCCGTGGCGGGCCGCCAAGTTCTACTACACGGCCGTCGCCAAGTCCGTCATGCTCAGGACCGCCGAGGAGATCGACAAGTCGGAGGAACTCCCCTTCGTCGCGGAGAACGTCGAGGACGTGCCGTTCGGCTGCCGGGACGGCGAGATCACGACCGAGGTGGACGCCAGGCCGTACCTGGTCAACAAGCTGGACGCGTTGCGCGCCCACGCGACCCAGATCATGGTCGAGGCGCCCTGGTTCGCGCTGTCCAACAACATCGGGCAGGAGGCGTTCGGCGTGGAGCACTTCATCCTGCGCAGCGGCGTCAGGGGCGAGAGCGCGCCGAGCGCGCCGATCGAGGCGGGCGGGCTCGGCGAGCCCCACACCCTCGAGAAGGACCTGTTCGCCGGCATCTACTAACCTCCTCCGTTATGGAGCAACGCAGCCACGCCGAGTCCGCGCTCGCGGGGGCCGCCTACGGCATGCTGGCCGTGCTGGGGGTCGCCCTCGGCGTGGTGGGCGGGTTCACCCACGCGTGGTACGTGGGCGACTCGTGGCCGCTGGCGGCGATCGCCTGGGTGCCCGCGATGTTCGGGCTGTGTTTCGGGGCGGGCCGCATGATGCGCTCCAAGCTCGGCGCCGCGGCGGTGGCGGTCGGGTGGCTGCTGGTGTCGATGGTGTTCTCGCTGAAGCGGGCGGCGGGAGATCTGGTGATCGCCGGTGACTCGGCGGGATTCGTCTACCTGTACGGGGCGATGGTGGCCGTGGTGGTCGCCGTCCTGCTCTCGCCGTCGTCGGGCGGCTCGTGGCTGCTCAGGGGCGTCGCACCGCACGGCCCGATGACCCCGCAGGGCCCGCCGCCGCAGGGGCCGATGCCGCAGGGTCCACCGATGCCGCAGCCCCCGCCGACGGTCGACGGGGGCCGCTGAACAGCCGCTGGTTACGGAGCCGTCTCCGGAGCGGGCGTCGTCTCCGGAGAGGGCGTGGGCGTGGGGCTCGGGGTTGGGGTCGGCGTCGGGAGCAGGCCCTCGTCGTCGGGCAGGTCCTCGCGCACCTCGGCCTTCTGCCCGTTGTGCTGTGAGCAGTTGCCCTGGATGCCGCCCGACATGCTGACCATGTCGTCGTTGCACAGGACCATGAAGCCCCGGCCCTCCTCGAAGTAGTCGATGCACCGGAAGTAGGTGCACACGTCAGTCGGAGGGTCGTAGACCCGCTCGCCTCGGTCCTGGCAGTAGTGCAGGTTGTAGGGGTTGGCGGGGGCTCCACAGCCGTCGGGGTCGGGCGTGCCGGTGGCCGTGGTCGTGGGGGTCGCGGTGACCGTGACCGTGGGGCCGGTCGTCACCGTGGTGGTCGTCGTGGCTGTGACGGTCGCGCTCACCGTCGTGCTCACCGTGGTGGTGGCGTTCACCGTGGTCGTCGCGCCGACCGTCACCGTGGCCGAGGGGGCCGCCGACGCCGTCACCGTGGCCGTCGCGGAGGGCGTCGCCGTGACGGTGACCGTACGCGTCGGCCAGGGCAGCACCTTGAGCGAGACCGTGGCCTTGCCGCTCTTCTTGTAGGTCCCCTTGCCCAGCTTCGTGGAGGACTTACCCGCTCCGGTGGTCACCGGCAGGGAGGTCGTGGCCGTACGGCAGGACTTGCCCTTGCACACCTTCTGCTTCACAGTGAAGCGAGCCGCTCCGCCGTAGGTGACGGAGACGTCCAGGTACGCGACGCCCTTCTTTGCCACGACCTTGGTGGTCGCCGTGTACTTGGCGGTGGTGGACGTGGGCGTGGGCGTGGGGGAGGGGCTGGTGGAGACGGGTAACTCCAGCCGGTCGACCGTGGGGGTGTCGGTGGCGGAGGTCTGGGTGACGGCGATGCCGCCGACGGTGGCCAGCGCCATGGTGCACACCAGGGCGGCCAGAATGATGAATCTCATGATCCTGCTCTTGGGGGAGATTTCAGGACGTGGATCATTATTCCGATTTGTCAAGTCGGGTCAAGGGTGTGACGCATGAAGAGGCGACACCGGATCCGCAGAATCGCCAACTTCGTCAATCTTTCCACCCCTCTGGGCCTGCTGATCTCCGTCGTCGGCAGGGCGAGCAGGTCGAGCGGCCCCAACGGCCTGATTCTCGCGTACGGCTACCGCCACGTCTTCCCCGTCGCGGGCGCCTTCACCGTCGGGAACGTCGTCGTGACCAAGCATCCCGAGTCGTATCTCACCGGCAGGCTCCTCGACCACGAGGACAGGCACGCCACCCAGTGGGCCTGGTGCGTCGGCCTGCCCCTGCTCCCGCTCTACCTGATCTCCCTCGGCGTATCGATGCTGATCTGCGGTGACCAGGCCGCCTACAACCCGTTCGAGCGCCTGGCCGGGCTCGAGGACGGCGGCTACCCCTCCGCCTCACCCTGGTGGCGACGAGCCCAGGGGAGATCCAGCAGGTGACCCGTCACCCGGCGTGAACGTCAACGTGTGCTTGGCGGCCTTCCTGATCGAGTCGAGCCTGGAGTTCATCGGCGTGGTGCGCCCGTCGGCCCACAGCGGCGCCTGGT
Source organism: Nonomuraea sp. NPDC059194 (assembly GCF_042754765.1). Classification (NCBI taxonomy): domain Bacteria; kingdom Bacillati; phylum Actinomycetota; class Actinomycetes; order Streptosporangiales; family Streptosporangiaceae; genus Nonomuraea; species Nonomuraea sp. NPDC059194. Next base: position 233,132 of record NZ_JBHZBH010000003.1, read on the forward strand.
CCCAGTAGTTGTCGTGGAAGGCGTGGCCGGAGTTGCCGGTCAGGTTGATCCATCGGGACTTGTCCATGTCGGCCAGGTCGACGACCATGCGCATCGAGGGGACGGCGGTGACGGTGTAGTCGTTCTGGACGTTCCAGCCCGTGGCGTTGACCGCGTCCTTGCCGCCCGGCGAGCCGAACGGCCCGCGGTTGAACAGCGACTCGATCGGGCCGATGCCCGAGGTGCCGAAGGTCTGGTTGGTCAGCGTGAGCGTGTGCAGGTCGCCCCACCGCCACGCCTTGACGTCGTCGCCGAGCCGTACGGACAGCTCGTGGTGGGCCTCGGCCATCGCGGTGCGCAGGATGTCGTCGCGGGTCTCGGTGAAGCCCTTGGTCGTCACGTCGTCCCAGAACGGGTCGTCGGGGCGCTCCATCAGGTTGCGCACGACCTCGTACCAGCGGTCGCCGCCGGTGGGCCTGGCCGCCTCCGGCAGGTCGTCGTCGAACGTCGCCTTGAGCAGGTGGCGCCAGACCGCGTTGAAGTAGGCGGCGGGGGCTGAGTCGAGGCCCTGGGAGCCGTCCCAGCTCTTCAGCAGCGCCTGGGCGTCGGCGCTGGGACCGGCCAGGTCGATCTTCAGCAGTTCGGGGACGAGGATGTCGGCCAGGCCGTTGTGGGAGTCCTGCTGGATGCGGCCCATCGTCTCGGCGTCGATCTTCCCGCCCTTGGTCGCCTGCTCGACGCGGTCGAGGATGCGCTTGGCGCGGTAGCCGTACGACCAGTCCTGGGTGAGGAGCGGCTGGTAGCGGTCGGGGTTGATGACCGCGTTGTTGGCGGTGACCACGAAGCCGTCGGCGGGGTCGGAGACGCTGGGCAGCCGATCGTAGGGGATGGCGGCCTTCCACTCGTACTCGCCGGTCCAGCCGGGCACCGGCCAGGTGCCGTCGCCCTTGGCGCGCACCGGGATGCGGCCCGGCGCCTGGTAGCCGATGTGGCCCTCGACGTCGGCATACACGAGGTTCTGCGCAGGCACGTCGAACAGCGAGGCGGCGGCGCGGAAGTCTGGCCAGTCGCCCGCCTCGTTCAGCTCGAAGATCGCCTCGGCGGCGGTGCCGGGGGTGAGCGCGGTCCACTGCAGGGCGACGGCGTTGGCCTCACCCGATGGCTTGATGCTGCCCATCACCTCGTGCATGAGCGGTCCGTGCCTGGTCTTACGCACCTTGATGGTGACGGGGTCGCCGCCCGCCACCTTGATCTGCACGTCCTTGGTCTCCAGCGGGAGCCACTGGCCCTCGTACAGGTAGGTGTCGTCCTTGACCTGCTCCAGGAAGAGGTCGGCGACGTCGGGCCCCAGGTTGGTGAACCCCCACGCGATCTTGTCGTTGTGCCCGATGATGACGCCCGGCACACCGGAGAAGGTAAACCCAGTAACGTCATAAGAGCATTTTTCCGATTTTGTACGGCAGTGCAGCCCCGCCTGGTACCACACCGACGGCATCTGCGCCGACAGGTGCGGATCGTTGGCCAGCAGCGGCTTACCCGTCGTCGTGTGCTCGCCCGAGACCACCCACGAGTTCGACCCGATCCCGTCGTTGTCCCTGGTCCCCATCAGGTCGGGCACCCTGCTCAGCGCCTCCGCCGCGCCGGTCAGGACCGCCGAGCCCTCGCCGAGCCGTGGCTCGCTGCGCTGGTCGAACCGGCCGTCCGCGAGGGTGCCCTGCGTCACGATCGCCGGGTTCCTGTCGAACGGATAGCCGGGGAACAACTGGTTGACCCGCTCCCTCGGCAGCTTGGTGGCGGCGAGCGCGCGGTCGATCTCGTCGTCGAGGTTGGAGCGCAGGTCCCATGCCATCGCCTTCAGCCACGACACGGAGTCGAGCGGCGTCCACGGCTCGGGGGTGTAGCCGGAGTTCTGCAGCTTCAGGACGGAGTATTCGAGGCTGCGGTCCGAGGCGTTCGGATGCTCCTTGAGGTAGGCGTTGACGCCCTTGGCGTACGCGTCGAGGTAGCGCTTGGCGCGGTCGGTCAGGCTGGCCAGCTCCTGCTCGGCCACCTCCCGCCAGCCCATGGTGCGGATGACCTTGTCCTCGGTCAGCGTCGCCGCGCCGAACAGCTCGGACAGGCGGCCCGCGGTGACATGGCGGCGGAAGTCCATCTCCCAGAAGCGGTCCTGGGCGTGGACGTAGCCCTGGGCCATGAACAGGTCTTCGGAGGTGTCGGCGTAGATCTGCGGGATGCCCCACGCGTCGCGGTACACCTCCACCTTGCCGGTCAGGCCAGGGAGCTTGATCGTGCCGTCGAGCTGGGGGAACGACTGCCGGGTGATCCAGACGCCGACGCCCGCGAGGACCAGGGCGAGCGCCAGGAGTACGGTCAGCACCCTGGCGAGCCAACGCAGCGGCCATGGCAACCACGCATAGGGCCTGAACCTCACGAAAACCTCCCTCTGCCCTGCTTCGCACCAAGTGTCGCAGCCCTTTCACGGTGCGACGACCACCTCAATGGCCCCAGAGAGATATCGGTTCAGGTCCAGATCTGACCCTCAGGAGTGTCGGCCACCTTCACGCCCAGTTCCGCCAGTTCGCCGCGCAACCGGTCGGCCGCGTCCCAGTCCTGCGCGTCCCGCGCTCGGGCCCGCTGGTCGAGCAGCTCGGCCGCGCCAGGAGGCAAAACCCGCGCCTTGCCGATCTCCGTCGACAGGTCCAGCGCGAGCACCTGGTCCAGGTGCAGGAACGACTCGAACTTGGCCCCTGGCGCCACCGACTCGTCCTTCTCCAGCTCCCGCAGCACCCGCAGCGCCGAGGGCGTGTCGAGGTCGTCGTCGAAGGCGGCCTCCGCGCGCCGTACCCACTGCTCGGCCATGGGCGCGCTGGGCGACTCGGCCCACTGCGCGACCCTGGCCCGCCACCGGCGCAGCGTGCGGTCGGCGGCTCGCAGCGTGTCCCAGGTCAGGTTCATCTGGTGGCGGTAGCGGTGCTCCATGAAGGCCAGCCGTACGGCCAGCGGATCGAGCCCCTCGGCGGTCACGTCCTGCAGCAGCACCACGTTGCCCGTCGACTTGGCCATCTTGCGCCCGTCGAACAGCAGGTGCTCGCCGTGTACCCACCGCCGCACCACCTCATGGCCCACGGCGCTGTCGGACTGGGCGCGCTCGTCCTCGTGGTGCGGGAAGCGCAGGTCGATGCCGCCGGTGTGGAGGTCGATGTGCTCGCCGAGGAAGCGCAGCGACATGGCCGAGCACTCGACGTGCCAGCCGGGGAAGCCGCGCCCGCCCCACGGCGTGTCCCAGGCCAGCTCGCGGTGCGCGTGCTTCCACAGCGCCCAGTCGGCGTGGAAGCGTTTGCGCTCGTCGACGCCCTCCACGCGGTGCCCCGGCTTGAGCGCGTCGAGCCGGTTTCCCGAAATCTCCCCGTACGACGGGAAGGTCTGCGCGGCGAAGAACACCGAGCCATCCGGTACGGCGTAGGCGTGCCCCTTCTCCATGAGCGTGACGATCAGCTCGATCATGAGCTCGATGGACTCGGTGGCGCGCGGGGTGTGCTCCGGCGGGCGCAGGTTGAGCGCGGAGCTGTCGCGGCGGAAGGCGTCCTCGTAGAAGCGGGCGAGATCGAGAGCGGAGCGCCCCTCGGCCCTGGCCCGCGCGACGACCTTGTCCTCACCGAGCCTGTCCTCGCCGAGCGAGGCGTCGTCGACGAGGTGGCCCACGTCGGTGATGTTCTGGCAGACGAGCATGCGGACCCGGTGGCGTTCCATGACCCGGCGGATGAGGTCGGACAGCAGGTAGGAACGCAGGTTGCCGACGTGCGCGTACCGGTAGACGGTCGGGCCGCAGGTGTACATCCGCAGGGCCCTGGTCTGCGGGATGTCCTCGAGCTGCCTGGTGCGCGTGTCGTAGATCCGCAACATGCCACGAGCCTAATCCGGCGCGGCCTCGCCCCAAAGGGGGGTCATTCCCCCAGGAAGGCCAGGATGTCGCGGTCGCCGCGCTCGCGCAGCCGGGTCAGGACCTCCTCGCGGGTCGCCGTCTCGGGCAGCCCCACCCTGGCCCCGATCAGCCGCAGCCCCTCCGCCTCCGAGTCGACCGGAGCCGTGTAGCCGATCAGGTGCAGCGCCCTGTTCAACGGCCGCAGCGCCGGCTGGGCGGCGGGCAGGAACCGGGTTAGCAGCTCCCCGCCGTCGGACACCGTCAGGAACACGTGGTCGCCCTCGGAAGCGTTGAACTCCGCCAGCACGTTCCTGATCGACCCCATCGTCGGCTGGTTGTGCCACGAGATCACCACGTCGCCCGACGGCGCCGACGCGGTCAGCGACCCGCCAGGAGCCATCCCCAGGTGGGCGGCGAACCCGGTCGGCAGCGGCGAGCCCGACCCGCGCAGGTGCTCGGCGTTGACGTCGACCCGGTGCCACCAGCGCCCGTCGCGCGACTTGAAGCAGCGCCGCGTCTCCGAGACGTCCTTGCGCGGCTGGTAACCCGGCTGGTCGGGCGCGGCGACCCTGATCCACCCGCGCTGCGACCGCTCGAAACCCGGCCCGCCCGAGTAGGCGCGCACCGAGCTCTCGCTCACGTCGTACCTGGACGTCAGGCTGGCCACGATGGTGTTGACCGAGGCCTCGCCGCCCGCCCGCTCGATCTCCCTGGCGATCATCTCCCTGATCCCCAGGTACTCCTCGCCGCCCCACCGCGCCAGGCCGTACTTGTTGCGGTCGACCCGGCGGAAACGCGCGTCCGCCGTGAGCTGGTTGCGGATGCCGACCAGGCTGTAATCTTCGCCGATCCGCTCCTGGATCTCCTCGGGCGTGAGCGCGTGACCCGAGACGGCCAGCACGGCCTCGGCCTTCTCGTTCACACTGCGCGGCCAGAGCATGACATGTCCCTCGAAGACCCGCAGGTGGGGCACCGACGACAGCCACCGCTCGGCCACGTCCTCGCGGATGCCGAGCTGCGCGGTCAGCGTGACCGACTCGACCATGACCCTCGGCCCCTCGGTGAACAGCTGCCTGGTCTTCTCCCGCAGCTCGTCGACGCCGCCCGCGATCAGCCAGCCCTCGACCTGGTCGTAGCCGGTCAGCAACGTCCTGACGAAGCGCCACACCGGGATGCCGAGCGTGACCAGCTCCGTGCGGTGCCACGGCGCCGCGTCGGGCAGCTGGTCGGCCGGTACGGCGGCGCCGAGCCGCCCCCGCAGCCACGTGACATGCGCCAGCAGCGGCCCCGCGTTGGTGGAGGCCAGCCACGCCTCCACGTGGTCACGCAGGTCGCGCTCGATCTGCCTGATCCGCTCGCGCGTCACGGAGAAGCGCTGCGCCAGCTCGTCGAGCGTCGCCCGCTGCTCGGCGTAGACGCGGTCGCGCGCGATCGTGCGCTGCCGTTCGTCGAGGGCGACGAACAGCTCGTCGACCAGCTGGGGCAGCGCGACGGTCCTGACCTCGGCGACCGGTTCGAGCAGCCGCTCGAAGACGCCCGCGAACAGCTTGTGGACCATGTCGCGGCCGAGCGCCTCAGGCGTGAGCTCGCTCTCGGCGGGGTCGGAGAACCTCAGCAGCGGCAGGATGTCGCCGATCTGCAGATGCCCCCAGCAGGCCATGGCCACGTCGGCGAGCCGGCCGGCGACGGCCTGCGTGCCGATCACCGCGCACGCCCGGTCGAGCGGGATCGACTGCCACCACGCTTCGGGCAGCTGAGGATCACCCGCCAGCGGCGCGATCTGGACGGGAGAGGTCCAGCGCAGGGGTGGCGCGAGGTCACTCAGGCTGAGATTCATTGGGGTCCAACCGGCAAAGTGAAGATATCCGCAGTTCAGAGACTATGTGATTAGGACGACAAAAATGGGCTCCCTCTTCCCGCATGGGAAACGTAAAGCATGGACCTCGCCCGCGTACAGGCGACGTAGAGCAGTCCGCGCTCCCGCTGCAGCACCCGCGCCCTGTCGGCAGGGTCGTGCGGTAGCGGCTCCGGCACCACGCCCTCGGCGATCCCGATCAGCGCGACCCGCTCGAACTCCAGGCCCTTCAGCCCGTGCAGCGTCGTCACCCTGACGTCGGACCTCGCCTGCGCCAGCGCCTCCTTGGCGATCTTGACGAGCCTGGTGGTGCGCGCGGCCACGGCGATCTCGGTGCCGGGCACGCCGTCGTCCAGCCACGACCCGACCGTCGAGACCAGCCCGGCCACCTCGGACTCCGGCGAGTCGTAGGCCCTGATCGTCGGACGTTCGCCGTGGTGCGTGCTCCTGAAGCCGTGCAGCTCCTGAACGTTCTTGACCAGCCCGAGCGCGGGACCGCCGCCGCGCAGCCGTACCCCGAAGGAAAGCATCTCGTGCGGCAGCCGGTAGGAGATCGCCAGCTCGTGCTGCACCGCGTGGATCCCGACCGCCTCCAGCGCGATGCGGTGGTCGGTGATCCGCTGGTGCGGGTCGCCGACCACGAACAGGTCGTCAGGCGCGCGCGGCACCGCCGCCCGCAGCAGCCGCCACTGGGCGGGGCTGACGTCCTGCGCCTCGTCCACCACGATGTGCCGGTACGGCTTGCGCCCCGGCTCGCCGAAGCTCAGTACGTCGTCGAGCAGGTCGCCGGCCGCACTGGTGAGCAACCGCAGCGCCTCCTGCGTCAGCTCGGCCAGCGACCGCGCCCCCGGCCCGACCAGCACCGGCTGCCGCCCCTCGACGTCGGCCACGATCCTGATCGCCAGCCGGTCGACGTTGTACACGTCGATGCGCTTGCGGACCGACTCGTCCTCGATCAGCGTGTCGAGCCGCCCCGACAGGTCGGCGGCCAGCCCCTGCGTGAACGTGACCAGCAGCACGGGACCGTTGCCGTGCGCGGCCAGGTGCGCGGACCTGTGCAGGGCGATGAGCGTCTTGCCGGTGCCCGCGCCGCCGGTGACGAGCACCGGATGGTCGTAGTGGCCCGCGCGGGCCAGCCGGTGCTGCGGCGGATGCAGGAACACGCACCAGTCGGGCGCGGTGACGATCCTGTCGAGCTCCTCCGGCCCCGAGGCGAACACCGCCAGGTCAGGGCTGCGCAGCAGCGCCCCGAGCAGGTCGGCGGTGTCGATCGGCTCGACGGAGTCCCACGAGGTGCGGCGGGAGTCGAGCGCCTTCCACGCCTCCGGCAGCGAACCGCCCCTCGCCATGACCGCCAGCGGCAGGTGCTGCGTGGGCGGCAGCAGCGGCTCGAGGGCGTCCACGTCCGCCTCGTTGGTGATCAGCCTGATCAGCGGCAGCAGCGCGCGGTCGATGCCGAGGCCCACCAGCTCGTCGTCGTCGACCTGCGCGAACAGCCGCTTCTCGCCCGCCGAACGGCGCAGCGCGTGCTCGACCCTGCCCAGCGCCTCGGCGTCCCACTGCTCGATCACGCCGATCAGCGGGTTGACGCTGAACGCGTGCCGTCCCGCGTAGGCCTGCGCCTCCGCGTCGGGCAGCAGGGTGAGCAGCCACGACAGCTCGCCCTGCCGTATGACGACGCCCATGAGCCCGTCGGCCATCCGCACCGTGCCCACCCCCTCGGGGGCGGGCACGTGCTCCAGGAAGCCGTGCAGCGCGGCCATGACCTGCCCGCGCTCTGGCAGGGCCAGAGCGCTGAGCTCCCTGGGGAAGCCGGGGCCGATCGCGAGCCGCGCCACGGGCTCAGTCCAGCAGGTCGAGCAGGTCGCGGTCCCCGCGTTCGCGGAGCCTGGTCTTCAAGTCGTCCAGACTGACGTTGCCCGACATGCCAATCCTTATGGCGATGATTCTGGCGGCGTGCTCGATGGCGCTGCTCAGACCCGTGTAGTCGGCCAGCCGCAGCGCCTTGGAGATCTTACTGGCGCCGGGCGTGGCGACCGGCAGGTGCTTGGCCCGCAGCACGCCCTCCTTGGAGAGCGTGATGAACAGGTGCCCGCCCTCCCGCGCGCCGACGTCCGCGAGCAACCGGCCCATCTGGCTGATGGACGGCCTGCCGTGCCAGCTCATCGACAGCTCACCGGCCGCGCTCCTGACCGTCCAGCTCGCGCCAGGGGTCAGCCCCAGGTAGGCGGCGAACCCGCTGGGCAGGGCGCACTCCCCGGTGGCCAGCTGCTCGGCGGTCACGTCGATCCGCAGCCACCACCGTCCGTCGGGCTGGCGGAAGCAGCGTTTGGTGAGGGCGACGTCCTTGAAGCCTTGGTACGGCTTGCCGTTGGCGTCGGACGGTGCGGGCGACTCCTCGAGCCTGACGGGCGCCTGGACGGGGGAGCCGTGCGGCTCGAGCCCGGGCGGCGCCTGGGGCCTGGGTTCCTGTGTGAACGGCTCCCCCCGGAACGGCGGCTCCCCGTTCAGACCTGAGAGGATCGGCTCGGGCACAGGTCCGGGGCCGTCGGGGATGTACGCGTATCCGGGGCTGCCGGGAACGTACGGGGCTCCGGGGCCGTCGGCAGCGTTCGCGCCCGCGTTCCCGTTCCCGTTCGCGTTCGCGTTCGCGTTCGCGGGATCGCTGGGAGCGTGCGCGTTCGCAGGGCTGGGAACGTCCGGAACACGCGCGGGCGCGGCCAACGTCGCCTGCACGAACTGCCAGGCGGGCACGTCGAGAGCCCGAACCTCCCTGCCGTGCCACTCCGCCGCCCCGATCAGCAGCTCCCTCGCCGGGTCCACGCCGAGCCTGGCGCGCAGATCGTCCAGGTGCGCCCGGTAAGGCGCGGTCTCCTCAGCGGCCAGCCACCGCAGCAGGCGCTGCCGCAGCTCGGCCTCGACGGTGACGATCTCCTCCTTGGAGACGGCGAACAGCTTGGCCAGCTGCTCGACGGCCGAGGGGGCGTCGGTGAAGACCCGGTTCTGCGCCACGGCCCACGTCTTGTCGTCCAGCCCCGCGAAGGAGGACTCGATCAGCGCATGCAGATCGACTTCTCCCTGGGGCACCCCGGCGCCCACCTCGCCGCCCGGCACGCCAGCCACCGCAGGTGCGCCGCCTTCCGGCACATCGGCCAGGGGTGCGTCGCTTCCCGGCCCACCGGCCGCCGCCACGAAAGCGTCGCCACCTGGCGCGCTGGCCGCCGCAGATGCCTCGCTCCCCGGCACGCCGTCCACCGCCACGAAAGCGTCGCTTCCCGGCACATCGGCCGCCGCCGCGGGGTCGTCGCCTCCTGGCACGCTGGCCGCCGCCGCAGGTGCGTGGCTTCCTGGCACCTCGGCCGGGGATACGTCGCCTCCCGGCGCGCTGGCCGCCGCCTCGGGTGCGTCGCCACCCGATGACGCTCCGGCCGCCGCGAAGGGCTGCTCGTCGACCGGCTCGCCTGCCCCAGCGCCCTCCTCGTCCGGTGCGAGGCCATCATGAGCGAGGCCGTCCCGTACAAGGCCATCGTGCGCGGGGGCGTCCTGGGCGAGGCCATCCTGTTCGGGGGCGTCCTGGGCGAGGTCGCGTGGAACGAAGTCGTCCTCGACGCGAGCGTCTCCGCCCTCGGCAACGTCCCCGTCAGGGCCGTCCAGGACATCCTTCTCCTCGGCCCGGCCATCCTCGTCCCCGGCGTCGGAGACCGCCTCGGTCACAGGCGCCTGGGCCTCGACCTCCCACGCCTGGCCACCTCCGGCCGACTCCTCGGCCCGGAACACCCCGAGCTCGGACGCTTCTCCAGAAGCCCCCGGCGACAGCGCGTCCTCGACCTCATCCGATGCCCCGGAAGACTCGGGCGAGAGGGCGTCCTCGGCATTGGATGACGCTCCGGCAGGCTCGGGCAGGAGAGCAGCTCCGGCAGACGGATCTCCGGAAGGCTCGGACCAGAGCTCGGCCTCGGCTTCGGGCGATGCCTCAGCAGGGTGGGGCCGGGGTGCCGCCTCGGGCTCGACCGCTGCCTCGGGTGCCTCGGAGCGGAGCGCGGCCGCATGCTCCGGTGCCGCTTCGGGAGGTTCGGCTCGGAAGAGCGACGGCGTTCCGGGAGCCGGGTCGTCGTCGGTAGACGGTCCACCGGATATCGACTGCTTGTATGCAGGATCCTGGCTACCGTCTGCGGGTTGAACGGGGGCAGCAGACTGGAACGGGTCCCATCGCCCGGCCGGCGGCTGCGAGTTCGCGCCCTCGGTAGCAGGAGCTGGGAAGTCGACGGGGGAGTTGGCCTGCCGCTCGGCAGCGCGGGCCGAGGAGGAGTCCTGTGCGCCTGCCTGCGCGCCGGTCCCGAAGGCGTCGAACGGTGTTCCGTAGGACTGCTTGGTCGCGCGAGGCTTGCGCGACGGCAGGGGAGGAGCCTCGGCGCGCGACTCGACGACCGGCTCGTCCGACCGCGACCTGACCGGTGCCGCGGGTGCTGCGACCGGTTCGGCCGCCGGAGGGGTGACCGGTACGTCGTCGGCCTGCGCGTTCGGCTGGTCCGCCGCCACGACCGAAGCGCCCAAGCGGGCAGCGTCCAAGTCCGACGCCGCCGTCTCCGACGTCACCGACGCGGTCTGCTTGCTCGCCGACTCGCCGCGGGACGCGACCGCCTCGCCCGGCGCCAGCCGTACCAGAACGGCGGTGAACAGCGCGTTGAGCACCGGCCGGGCCTTCACGAACGGCTGGTCGATCAGCTCGCGGCTGCTCAGCGCCAACAGTCCGGGCCACGACCCGGCCCGGTCGAGGGCGATCGCGACGTGCGGTTCGTCGGCCTCGTCGGGGTCCAGGACGTGCAGCGCGGGCAGCACGTCGCCGATGGCCGCGGCGGGCCACTGGTCGAGCGCGATCTCCGTCAGCAGTTCGCCAAGGGACTCGGGTCCGATGGCGGCCAGCACCCGTGGCAGGGGCAGGCTCCGCCACCACGCCTCAGGCAAGTCTGGTTGCCCGTGGAGCAGTGTGATCGCGGCCGCGTCGCTCCACCGCAAGGGTGGTACGAGGTCGCTCAGGCAGAAGTTCATCCTGTTCCGTTCACCAGCCCCTCACGCCGCTGACGCGACGCAGCCATACTCTTGCCGCCACGGAACAGACCATAGCCGCGCAAAACAGCCCTGTGCATCCTGGAGTACGTATCAGCGCCGGACGGCCGCGAAGCGTAGCCGCACGTAGTCGGCCATCCATCCGCTCTCTCTGCGGAGCGCGGGCGCGGCCAGTTCGTTGACCCGCCTGAGCAGCGGTTCGACCAGGTCGGCCGGCAGTCCTTCGATGAGCGTTCCGGCGAACATCCGGACCCAGTCGGCGGCGCCTCCTGGGCACTCGTCGAGCGGGGTGGGCCGGTCGAAGTACTCGAGCAGCCTCACGACGAAGCCCTCCTTCTCCAGCAGCCTGGAGTGCTCGGCGGGCGTGGGGAAGTACCAGGGCAGCTCGGGCTCGCGCAGGCCGTACTCACGCCATGCGGTGGAGACGGCGGCGGTCAGTTCGGCGCAGTTGCCCGCGCCGCCCATCTCGGCCACGAAGCGGCCGCCTGGCCGCAACGCCTCGCGCACGTTGGCGATGACGGTGCGGGGGTCGCGGCTCATCCAGTGGAGGGCGGCATTGGAGAAGACGGCGTCGTAGGCCTGCACGACGCTGAAGTCGTGGCCGTCGCCCACGATGAAGTCGATGCCCGGGTGCTGGGCCAGGGCCTTTTCGATCATCGCGGTCGAGCCGTCGATGCCGAGCACGCGCGCCCCCCTGGCGGCGATCTCGGCGGTCAGCACGCCCGTGCCGCAGCCGAGGTCGAGCACGCGCTCACCCGGCTGCGGATCGAGCAGGTCGACCAGCGGCGCCCCCTGCGGCGAGACATAGCCGAAGCCGCTGTCATAGGCGCGAGCGGTCAACCGCGTCATGCTCGGTGTGTCGTATCGCAAGACCGATCAGCTCCCCCGTAGTGGGACAACAACTGTAGGGGCTCAATGTCTCTACGACATATCAGTCACACCGGGCACACTTGTCTCACCTGGCCCAGTGCTTCTTCAGGTAGGCCTTCGCGGCGTCGGTCTGCGGGATCGTGAGCAGCACGGGCGGTCCGGGAGGTGCGGGCAGCTGCGCCGCCGTCTGGGTGTCGAGCGTGCCCTTCATGAGCATCGCCTCGCCGCGCGCCGGACGGGCGTAGCCCTTGAGGAACAGGTTCTGGCCCTCGTCGGAGAACAGGAACTCCTGCCACAGCCTGGCCGCGGCCGGATGCGGGGCGTCCTTGTTGATCGCCTGCACGTAGTAGGCGCCGAGCGGCGCGTCCTTCGGGATGGTGACCTTCCAGCCCTCGCCCTGCTCGGCGGCGCGGGCGGCGTTGAGGTAGTCCCAGTCGACGAAGACGTTGGCGGTGTTCTGCTGGATGAGCTGCCCCGACTTCCTGAGCTTGGTGAACAGCTCGACGCCGCGCTGCACCTGGGGCGTGCCGTTCACCAGCGAGGCGGCCATGACCCCGTTGAAGGCGGCGGCGGACTGCCGGGGGTCGCCGGCCAGGGCCACGGTGTAGCCGGGCTTGAGCAGGTCGGAGAAGGAGACCGGGGCCTTGACCTTGCGCGAGTCGTAGCCGAGCGACATGTAGCCGCCGTATCCGGCGTACCAGGCGCCGTCGCGGGCCTTCACGTGGTCGGGCAGGTCCTGCCAGGCCGCGACCTTGTACGGCGCGAAGCGGGCCGCGTTGGCGACCGCGACTTCCAGGCTGAGGTCGAAGACGTCCGGCTTGAGCAGGCCCGCGGCCTCGATGGCGCGCTGGCTGCTGGAGGTGGGCTCGAGTTGGTTGACCTTGATGTCGTATTTCTCGGCGAAGGTGTCGATGATCTCGCCGTAGTTGACCCAGTCGCGGGGCAGGGCGACGACGTTGAGCTCGCCCTCCTTCTTGGCGGCCGCGGCGAGTCGCTCCACGGTCGTGAACCCGGCCTTCATGGAGGCGGCCTTCACGTTGACCGGCGGGAGCGGTTTCTCTTCCGTGGTCGCGGCGCCGCACCCGGCGCTGATGAGAACGGCGGCGATGGAGGCACAGGTACGCACAGTCACAGAAGAGATACTTGCCGCTACGCCCGGCCAGGTCGAGGAGGCACGACCTTGGCGGCCACCAAATGCTCCTCCCGGATCTCCACGAGAGTGCCGTCGCGCTTACGAATGCGCAGAATCCCGCCGTCCCAGGATTCGAGAACGCCGACCGCGTCGCTGAACCCGCCCGGAACCCGCCGCCGAGTGGTGACTCTGGCCCCAATGTCCGAGCTTGTCACGGCGATGACAAGGCGAGCGACCACGAGTTTGCCACCCTCCGTTCCCGACACTTGGCTGACCCGGCAATACTAGGACGTAGCAAACCGCGGTCTAAGAAGGAGCTCGACGTGACGTACGTCATCGCGCAGCCTTGCGTGGACGTCCTGGACAAGGCGTGCATCGAGGAGTGCCCCGTCGATTGCATCTACGAGGGCGAGCGCATGCTTTACATCCACCCCGACGAGTGCGTGGACTGCGGCGCGTGCGAACCTGTGTGTCCCGTAGAGGCGATCTTCTACGAAGACGACCTTCCCGAGCAGTGGAAGGACTTCTACAAGGCCAACGTGGACTTCTTCGAGGACCTGGGCTCGCCCGGCGGCGCCTCGAAGGTTGGCAAGATCGACAAGGACCACCCCGTCGTCGCCGCCCTGCCGCCGCAGGCCGAGGAGCACTGACCGGTGCACAATCTGCCGGACTTTCCCTGGGACCGGCTGGCGCCGTACAAGGAGCGCGCGCAGGCGCACCCCGACGGCATCGTGGACCTGTCGGTCGGCACCCCGGTCGATCCCGTGCCGCAGATCGTGCAGGACGCGCTGGCCGGGGCCGCTGACAGCCCCGGCTATCCGCTGACGTACGGCACGCAGGACGTGCGCGCCGCCGCGGCGGGCTGGTTGCGCCGCAGGCATGGCGTGAGCGTCGATGAGCGCGCCGTGCTGCCGCTCATCGGGTCGAAGGAGTTCGTGGCGTGGCTGCCGACGCTGCTCGGTGCCAAGCGGGTCGTCCTTCCCGAGCTGGCCTACCCCACCTACGACGTGGGCGCCCGCATCGCCGGAGCCGAGCCGATCGCCGCCGACGGGCTGCTGGCGCTCGGCCCGGCCGGAGTCGACCTGGTCTGGGTCAATTCGCCGTCCAACCCGACGGGCAAGGTGCTGCCCGCCGAGCACCTGCGCAAGGTGGTCGCGTGGGCGCGTGAGCGCGGCGCGATCGTCGCCTCGGACGAGTGCTACATCGAGCTCGGCTGGGAGGCGGAGCCGATCTCGATCCTGCATCCCGACGTGTGCGGCGGCTCCCACGAGGGGCTGCTCGCCGTCCATTCGCTGTCCAAGCGCTCCAACCTGGCCGGATACCGGGCCGGGTTCGTCGCGGGCGACCCCGCGCTGATCGCCAGGCTGCTGGAGATCCGCAAACACGCGGGCATGATCATGCCGGAGCCCGTCCAGGCGGCGATGACGGTCGCGCTCGGCGACGACGCCCACGCCGACGAACAGCGCGAGCGCTACGCCGCCAGGCGCGAGCAGTTGCGTCCCGTGCTGGAGAAGGCGGGCTGGCGCATCGACCACTCCACCGCGGGCCTGTACCTGTGGGCCTCCGACGGCACCGGCTGCTGGGATCAGGTACGCCGCCTTTCCGAAACCGGGATTTTGGTCGCGCCCGGCGACTTCTACGGACCCGCAGGTGGCAGCCACATCCGGATCGCGGTGACGGCCACCGACGAACGCGTCAGTGCGGCGGTGCGCCGCCTCCAGTAGGATCCGGCGGCATGACCTCCATGGTCGTCATCGGACTGAGCGTCGCCACGATCGTCCTGCTGCTGGGCGCCTTGCTCGCCACCATGCGCAAAGGCCGCCCAGCCGCGGGCTCGGCGTCTCCCCTTCCCTCGGGCCTTGCCTCGGGGGGGCAGGCCGCGATCGGCTCCGACTACGACGACCCCCGCACCATCCAGGTGGGGGACAAGATCGAGACGCACGGCACGGGCGCCGAGGTGCGCGGGGCCGTCCATGTCTCGTGCCAGGGGCAGCAGTGGACCGAATACCTGCTCGACGACGGCTCGCGGCGGCCGGTGTGGCTGTCGGTGCAGGTGCGGCACGGCCTCGTCTCCACCGATCCGCCCCACCTGGAGGTCCTGCTCTGGACCAACGTGCCCACGCAGGGCATGGTCCCCGCCAAGAGCATGCTGATCATGGAGGGCGTGGAGTTCCACCCCATCGACAGGGGCACCGCGGCGTTCAGGTCGGAGGGCGAGACGGGCAGGCCGGATCGCGGGCTGCTCGACTTCGCCGACTACCGGGCCGCCGACGGGCGGCTGCTGTCGTTCAAACGGGTGCAGGGCCAGGGCTGGACCGCCGGCTACGCCCAGCCGCTGCCGCCCGGCTCGATCACCATCGTGAGCCGCGCCGCCTGACTCAGGTCAGCTCCACATCGCGGGCGCCTGCCTTACCGCCGTTCTTCCAGCCTTCCGACGACCAAGTGATCCCGTCGTAGCCGACGCTGCGCAGGCCGTACTGCTGGGCATGCGCGACCGACCAGGCGGCGATCAGCCACCCGCGCCTGGTGTTCGGCACGCTGACGGCGCCGAGCGCCCTGGTCAGCTCCCGCCGCGCGTCGCCAGGACGTGAGGGTGCGGGGGTCGCCTTCTTGGGATAGGTGCAGTGGACGGCCCGCGGCGCCCTGCCCGTGAACGCCGCCGCCAGGATGCGCGCGTTGCCCTCGTGCGGCCCGTAGGCGTAGCCGGCCGCCGATCGTTGTACGGCCTGGGCCGCCTCCGCGACCGGCAGCTTCTGGTAGCCCTTCACCTTCACCAGCGCGGCGAAGAAGCGGTTGGTCGCGTAGACCGGATCCATGATCTGCTTCTTCTTGCCCCAGCCCTGCGAAGGCCGCTGCTGGAACACGCCGAGAGAGTCGCGGTCGCCGTAGGTGAGGTTGTAGAGCTTCGACTCCTGGATGGCCGTGGCGTACGCGATCACGACGGCCTGCTCGGGCAGCCGCCGCCGCTCGGCCACCGCCGCGATCGTGGCCGCGATGCGCGCCTGCTCGATGTCGAGCTCCAGCTCGCCCTTCGACGTCTTGACCACGCAGCTCTCGATGTCGTCGGCGAGCGGGTCGGCCTTGCGCAGCAAGATGTAGACGCCCACGGCGATGGTCACCGCGAGGGCGACAACGATGATCCCGATAGTCAGGACCGCTCGGGAGAAGCTACGGCGCACCCTGAAAAACCTACCCGGACAGATAGGCTCCGTGGGCATGAGCAAGAGGCATTCGAGCCCGTTGCCGGTGGCCATCGACGAGCTGTGGGCCGACCGCGCGGAGCTTTCTCCTTCCGACACCGCCGCCAGGGGTGTCGTGGTCGGCGCGATCGACCAGCTCGACACCGGCAGGGCGCGCGTGGCCACCGTGTCCGCCGACGGAGAGGTGGTGGTCGACGAGCGGGCCAAGCGGGCCATCCTGCTCAGCTTCAAGGTGCTCGGCATGGCCAGGTCGCAGGTGGGCGACTTCCAGCACCACGACAGGCTGCCGTTGAAGACCACCTTCGACGGGGTCAGGGTGGTGCCGGGCGCGATCGCCCGATGGGGCTCCTACCTGGCGCCGGGCGTGGTGCTCATGCCCTCGTTCACCAACATCGGGGCGTTCGTCGGCTCCGGCACCATGGTCGACACCTGGGTCACCGTCGGGTCGTGCGCGCAGATCGGGGAGAACGTCCACCTTTCCGGCGGGGTGGGCATCGGCGGCGTCCTCGAGCCGCCCAACGCGGTGCCGGTCGTCGTGGAGGACGACGCGCTGATCGGCAGCAGGGCGATGCTGGTCGAGGGCGCGCGGGTCGGGCGCGGGGCGGTGGTCGGGGCCGGGACGATCCTGTCCGCCTCGATGCCGGTGATCGACGTGGAGACGGGGGAGGAGCTCGGGCGCGGGCGCATCCCCGACTGGTGCGTGGCGGTGGGCGGCACGCGGCCGAAGGAGTTCGCCGGCGGAACGTTCGGGTTGCCGTGCGTGCTGGTGCTGAAGCGGTTGGAGCCCGGGCAGCGCCACGACAAGGCGGCGCTGAACGACGTGCTCAGAGAACACGGCGTCAACGCCTGATTAAGGTGGGTTGTCATGCTGGACTTGACGCAGGACGTGGGCGCGCTGACCGCCACGATCGTGGACATCGAATCCGTCAGCGGCAACGAGAAGGTGCTCGCCGACGCGGTCGAAGAGGCGCTCAGAAAGCTTGCGCACCTGACCGTCGACAGGTCCGGCGAGACCATCGTCGCCCGCACGAACCTCGGCCGACCTGAGCGCGTGCTCATCGCCGGCCACCTCGACACCGTGCCCGTCGCGGGCAACCTGCCCAGCCGGACCGAGGGCGACCTCCTCTACGGCTGCGGCACCTCCGACATGAAGGCGGGCGTCGCCGTCGCGCTCAAGCTCGCCGCCCTCCTGCCAGCGCCGAACCGCGACGTCACCTACGTCTTCTACGACTGCGAGGAGGTCGAGGCCGAGCGCAACGGGCTGACCAGGATCAGCCGTGACCACCCCGACTGGCTGGCCGCCGACTTCGCCGTCCTCATGGAGCCGACCGACGGCGTCATCGAGGGCGGCTGCCAGGGCACGCTGCGCGCGGACATCACCACCAGGGGCAAGCGCGCCCACAGCGCCAGGTCGTGGCTCGGCGTCAACGCGATCCACGCGATCGAGCCGATCCTGGCCATGCTCAACGCCTACGAGGCCCGGCGGCCGGTGGTCGACGGCCTGGAGTATCACGAGGGGCTCAACGCGGTGACGATGCGCGGGGGCGTGGCCGGCAACGTGATCCCCGACCAGGCCGTGGTCACCGTCAACTACCGCTTCGCGCCCGACCTGTCGCTGGCGCAGGCCGAGGAGCACGTGCGCGAGGTGTTCGACGGGTTCGAGGTGGCCATCACCGACGGGGCTCCCGCCGCGCGTCCCGGGCTGACGCATCCGGTGGCCGCCGCGTTCGTCGCCGCTGTCGGCGGTACGCCACGGGCCAAGCTGGGCTGGACCGACGTCGCGCGGTTTTCCGCCCTCGGCGTACCGGCTGTCAATTACGGCCCCGGCGACCCGAACCTCGCCCACCAGCAGGGCGAATACGCGTCGCTCAGTCAGATCGCGGAGAGCGAGGCCGGGATGCTGAACTGGCTCTCGGCAGGCGCATAACGTGAAAGTGGCTTTCCTCGCCGGCCATTTGGCGGGGAAAGCCACTTTCAGTCCCGAGCAGCACCCTCGGCAGTTAGACGCGGGAGCGTCGAAATCTGGTTCCCTCCTTCTTTCAAGATTTTTTAGTCGGGCGCGCTAGCGTGCTCCGTATGAAACGGACACGTCCCGAACGTCGTCAGGGTGCCGCGGTCGTCCGCGGTCAGCTGGTTCCCGAATCCACCCACGACCAGCGTCTTCTCGAGCGCCAGGGTCCTGCCGACTGGGTCCACATGGATCCGTGGCGGGTGCTGCGCATCCAGTCCGAGTTCGTCGAGGGTTTCGGCCAGCTGGCCGAACTGCCCACCGCGGTCACCGTGTTCGGCTCGGCCCGTACCCCCGTCGACTCCCCCGACTACCGGATGGGTGTCGAGCTGGGACGCAAACTGGCCAAGGCCGGATACGCGGTCATCACCGGCGGCGGGCCCGGCGCCATGGAGGCGGGCAACAAGGGCGCCTCGGAGGCCGGCGGCGTCTCCGTTGGGCTCGGCATCGAGCTGCCCTTCGAGCAGCGTATGAACGACTATGTTGATCTTGGCATCGAGTTTCGCTACTTCTTCGTGCGCAAGACGATGTTCGTCAAGTACTCGTGCGGGTTCATCGCGCTGCCGGGCGGGTTCGGCACGCTGGACGAGCTGTTCGAGGCGCTCACGCTGGTGCAGACGCAGAAGGTCACCTCGTTTCCCGTGGTGCTCATGGGCACGGAGTTCTGGGGCGGGCTGATCGACTGGATCAAGGGGTCGCTGCTGTCCACGGGGAAGATCGCGCCCGAGGATGTCGACCTCATCCACGTCACGGACGACGTCGACGAGGCGGTGAACATCATCGTCGAGTCGGAGAAGAACCGCTCCAAGCAGTCGGCGGAGGAGCTGGAGGCGGTCGCGAGCCAGGAAGCCGAGCCTCAATAGACTCCCATTTCGTGAACATCTGCGTTTTCTGTGCATCCAGTCAGAAGATCGACCCCAAGTACGTGGACCTCGCCACCGAGGTGGGCACCGAACTCGCGCTCAGGGGTCACACCCTGGTGAGCGGCGGCGCCACGGTCTCCTGCATGGGCGCGGTGACCAGCGCCGCCCGAGCCGCCGGCGGCCGTACCGTCGGCGTCATCCCCCAGGTGCTGGTCGACATCGAGGTCGCCGACACCGCGTCGGACGAGCTGATCGTCACCGCGGACATGCGCGAACGCAAGGGCGTCATGGACGCCCGCTCCGACGCGTTCCTGGTGCTTCCCGGGGGCATCGGGACGCTGGAGGAGCTGTTCGAGATCTGGACGGCGCGTGTGCTCGGCGTCCACGCCAAGCCGCTGGTGATCCTCGACCCCTGCGGGCTGTACGAGCCGCTGCGGTCGCTGGTGGAGCACATGTACGACGAGGGGTTCACCCGCGCGAACGTCTTCGACGCCATCTCGTGGACGAAGTCGGTGAAGGAGGCGCTCGCCCTGCTGGAGTCGCCGGGGCAGCCGCTGCAGCCGAGCGTCGAAGAACTCGGCGAATCAACGGGCGCCTGACCGCCGCCGCGCGGAGGCTCGCTTGGTTGTACGGCCTGCTGCGGGATCGCTTACGCGGACGGTTGCCGGGTCCAGCTGTTTCCCTCGCGCGGACGTCCGGCTACCGGTGTGATCCGGTTGCGGCGACACGCGCGATGCCTTCGGCTGCGCGATCCGCCGGGAAGGCGACACGCGCGAGGCCTTCGGCTGCGCGATCCGCCGGGAAGGCGGAACGCGCAGAGGGTCAGGCCAGGCCGCGGCGGGTGACGGTGGGAGCGCGGGTGCCGGCGAGGGAGTCGGTCATGTCCAGCGCGAGCCGTACCTGGTCGGCATGCTCGGTCACGAACACGCCCGCGCCCGCCCACCGAAAGACGGCGGCGGCGGCCAGGGCGGCGTCGAGCCGAGCGGGCAGCCTGACCAGCGCCGTGCCCCCGCTCCGTACGAGCTCCCGCACCTCCTCGGGGGTGCGGGCGAGCGTCCAGCCGGGTTGTTCAGGCGCGCCTGGCGACAGCACTACAGGCCTCATGTCTCGATCGTACGAGTACGATTCCAATGTGCTGGTCGTACTCGCCATCGCCGCACTGGCGATACTCGCCTGCGTCGTCGTGGTCTCCCTTGGCAAAGGCGGGGAGCTGACCGAGTTCCCGCCTGACGTTCCGCCCCTCGGCCTCCCTGAGGCCGGGCAGCTCACGGCGGTCGACTTCATGGCGCTGCAACTGCCGGTGAACCTGGTCGGCTACCACACGCAGAGCGTCGACGAGACCCTGCGCCGGGCCGCCAACGCGATCAGCGCCCGCGACACGCGGATCGCCGTGCTGGAGCAACGCGTGTCGGAACTGCTGGCCAGTCGGCTGCAGGCGCGCCAGGAGGTGTACGCAGGCCCCGCCGCCGCGCCCCGCACCGAACACCGCCCCGACGCCCCGACCATCGCACTCCCCGAAGACGACACCGCCGCGCCATCTCTTGCCGCTTCTCCCTTGACCACGCATGGGGGCGACCCGATCGCCCGTTCCGGTGGGCACGAGGATCGCCAGGACGCGTCCCCGGCCACCGAGCAGGAGGACGTGTCTCCGGGTGTCCAGCACGGCGACACGTCTCTGCCTGTCGACCACGGGGATGTGTCGCTGGATATCCACCACGAGAGTGCCGGTGCGGCTGCCCGGCTTGACGAGTTCGCCGCGGACGTTGCGCCCATCCTGCCCTCCTCCACCGACCCGAACTCCGACCCGAGCGGCACGGGCTTCGACCTGAACGACGCCGGCACCGACCGGAACGGCGCGGACGTCGATCGGAACGGCACCGGAGAAAGCGACCCCGAGACTTCCGTTTCCAAGGACCTCGACAGGCTTCGGGACGGAAACGCGGAACCCGAGAAGGTCGGCCGCTCTT
This sequence comes from Nonomuraea sp. NPDC059194, assembly GCF_042754765.1. Classification (NCBI taxonomy): domain Bacteria; kingdom Bacillati; phylum Actinomycetota; class Actinomycetes; order Streptosporangiales; family Streptosporangiaceae; genus Nonomuraea; species Nonomuraea sp. NPDC059194. The sequence goes on from NZ_JBHZBH010000003.1 coordinate 253,995, forward strand.
GGGGTGACATCGGCTCTCCTGCAAAAAGCGACCCCCACCGGGACGGAACCGCCGACTCCGAGCAGGACCGGACCCCCGACAGTCGCAACGGCGTGGCCGGGCTTCCCGCCTCGATCGGCCAGGACAGGGAAGGGCGGTCGTGAGCGAGCTCATCCGTTGCGAGTGGACCGGCATGACCACCCCGCTCTACATCGCCTACCACGACGACGAGTGGGGTCGCCCGGTTCACGGAGACGACAGGGTGTTCGAGCGGGTGAGCCTGGAGGCGTTCCAGTCGGGGCTGTCCTGGCTGACGATTCTGCGCAAGCGGGACAACTTCCGGAAGGCGTTCGACGACTTCTCCATCCCGAAGGTCGCGGCCTACACCGAGCAGGACGTCGACCGGCTGCTCGCCGACGAGGGCATCATCCGCAACCGGGCCAAGATCGAAGCCACCATCGCCAACGCGCGGGCCGCTCTCGAGATGCCGGAGGGGTTGTCCACGGTGGTCTGGCGCCATGCCGACCCTGACTCTCCCGTTCCCAAGGCGATGAGCGACGTGCCGGCGATCACTCCGGGCTCGAAGGCGCTCGCCAAGGAGCTGAAGGGGTACGGCTTCCGCTTCGTCGGCCCCACCACCGCCTATGCGCTCATGCAGGCCATCGGGCTGGTGAACGACCACATCGAGGACTGCGTCGTCCGCGACTCGGCTCGCTGATCGGTTCGTTCGCCTGGGCTCGTGCTGGGTGTGGTCTGGGATTCGCTCTGGTCACTCCGCGGGCCGGCGGGCCTGGTTCGCCGCGCGGACGACCGCCCATGCGTCCGCGACCGGGCCCAGGTGCCGCAGCTTGTCGGGGTTGATCACCGCGCGGATCGCCTGGATCTGCCCGTCGAGGATGTCGAGCGTCAAGGTGTTGACGACCTTGCCGTCCCGGTCGCGGAAGATCGCGCCCGGCTGGCCGTTCACCTGGTGTGGTTCCACGACACCGCCGATCCGGATGAACGGTGCGACGATCGCGGCCAGCGTGCGGGCCACGTTCTCGGCCCCGAAGACGCCCTTGCCCCACTGCGGGGCCTTGCCGCCACTGTCGCCCACCATCTGCACGTCGGCGGCGAGCAGGTTGCGCAGCCCGTCGACGTCACCTTCCCGGAAGGCGTCGAAGAAGCGCTCGGCGAGTTCTTCCCGCTCTCGTCGGTCCGCCTCGAACCGGGCGCGTCCAGCGTCCATGTGGCGGCGCGCCCGTACGGCGAGCTGGCGGCACGCCGCCTCCGAGCGGCCCACCGCCGAGGCGACCTCGCCGAAGCCGAACCCGAACACCTCCCGCAGCACGAACACCGCCCGCTCGAGCGGGCTGAGCCGCTCCAGCAGCAACAGGGCCGCCATCGACACCGAGTCGGCCAGCTCCGCGGACCGCTCCGGGTCCTCGTAAGGGTCGGCCAGCAGCGGCTCGGGGAACCACCGCCCGGCATACTCCTCCCGCCGGACGCGCGCCGAGCGCAGCACGTCGATCGCGATCCGGGACACCATGGCCGACAGGAACGCCTTCACCGAGGCGGGCTGTGTCGGGGAGGCCTCGTAGCGCAGCCAGGTCTCCTGGACCGCGTCCTCGGCCTCGCTCACGCTGCCGAGAATTCGGTAGGCGATGGAGAACAGCAGTGGCCGCAGCTCCTCGAACTCCTCGGCCCGGCTCACGCCAGTCCCTCCTTGAAGCCCTGCCGCCAGTAGGGGTAGCGCAGCCGCCAGCCGAGCTCCCGCTTGGCCTTGGCGTTGGAGAAGCCGCGCCCCTCGGTCATCATCGTCACCGCCGTTCGCCCGGCCAGCGGCCGGGCCAGCCAGGTGGGGACCCGCATCGGCGGTTTCGCCCCCGCGCACGCCGCCAGGTAGGGCAGCCACTCGCGGGCCGGCGCCGGCTCGTCGTCGACGATGTTGAACACGCCCTTCGCCTTGCGCTCCACCGCCAAGACGGTGGCGCCGGCCGCGTCGTCGAGATGCACCCACGAGCTGTAGCCGCCACCGTCTCCGACGACCGGGTACTGCCGCCTGCGCACGAGCTCGACCTGATCGTCGGTGGCACCCGGCCCGTAGAACGCGCCGTACCGCAAGACCGCGCCACCGGCCTTGACGACCACATCCTCAAGGTGGCGGATCGCCTCCGCCCCCTTGCCGGTGCTGGTCGGGTCCAGCGGGTCCTGTTCGGTCTTCAACCATCCGCCCTGGCGGATGCCGTTCCAAGCGCCGTAACTCTGCGCGACGACGTGGGACACACCGGTCGCTTCGGCGGCGGCCAGCAGGTGGTCCGTCCCCTCAGTACGCAGCCGGTTGGTAGTGGCGAACCAGCGGTCGAAGTGCTTGATATCGGGCTTGCCGGAGATAGCCGTCATCTGGTGCACGATAACGTCCGGCCGGGCCTCGGCCACCGCCTCACCGACCGACACGGCATCCAGCCCGTCCATCACGACCGCCTCGGCGCCCAACCGTTCCAGCAGGCCCAACTTCGCCGCGCTCGTCGTCGTCGCCGTCACCTGGTGGTCGCGCGCCACAAGCTGCGACACCAGCCGCCGCCCCAACACCCCGCCCCCCGGCCACGAACACCCGCATGATCATCACCTTCCAGGTACCAGAACCTGCCTTCCAAACCCGAGACGAGACAGCCCGGCCTTCTGTGACATGGAGGCGCGGCTTTGCCCGATGCCCCCGGTTTCATGGAGCAGCGAGCGCTGTGCCGGACGCAGGCCGCGGCTTCAGGGACCTTGCATCAGATCCGCGTGGCCGTTCTCCCCGGGCGTGCGCTCGGGCCCGCGCCGCAGCCCTGGAATGGCGTGGTCTACCAATTGGTGCTGCTGGGCGCGAGCGTCCGATGCGAAGCTGTACCGGATCTCCGACCTCAGCCCGGATGTCTTTCCTGGTAGAGGGCCGAGGAGAGCGCCGTCATCGTCGACGACGGCCGAGCTCCGGCTCCGGTGCGTTTCCTCCCATGTCACAGAAGGCCGGGCTGTCTCGTCCAGGGGGAGACAGACTCTCTCGGACAGGAGCATGGTCATGAACGAGCACACCACACACCAGAAGGTGGCATTGATCACTGGGGCGAACAAGGGGATCGGCCGCGCGACCGCCGAGCAGTTGGCCGCGCTGGGCATGACGGTTCTGATCGGCGCCAGAGACTCGCGGCGCGGTGAGGAGGCCGCCGCGGCGGTGCGCGCAGCGGGCGGCGACGCGCACGCGGTCATCCTGGACGTCACTGACCCGGCCACCGTTCAGGAGACCGCGCGGTGGGTCGAGGAGCGCTTCGGCCACCTTGACGTGCTGGTCAACAACGCCGGCATCACCGGTTCCGGGCAGGTCTCGCCCCAAGACGCTCGCGATCAGGTCCCGAGCTCCGTCGACCTGGACATGGTCCGGGCGGTGTTCGAGACCAACGTCTTCGGGGTGATCGCACTGACCAATGCCCTGCTCCCGCTGCTACGGCGGTCGCCGGCGCCGCGCATCGTCAACGTCAGCAGCGCCGCCGGGTCGCTGACCATCAACAGCATTCCGGACGGCCCGCTGGCGGGGCTGCCGACGTCGGCCGCGTACTCGCCCTCCAAGACGGCGCTGAACGCGCTGACCGTGCAGTACGCCAATGAGCTGCGCAAGGACGGCATCCTGGTCAACGCCGCCGACCCCGGCTTCGTCGACACAGACATCAACAACCACACCGGGTACCTCACCACCGCACAGGGCGCCGCTGTCGTGGTGCGCCTGGCCACCCTCGGCGCGGACGGACCGACCGGTGGGTTCTTCAGCGAGGGCGGCCCGGTGCCCTGGTAACGGCCAGGTGAGCAGGCCGGCTGGTGCGGTGTCCACGAACCTTCGCCGGGTCGGTGGGGGTCGTCAACCTTGGCACCCCCGAGCCCGACGCCGATGCACGTTGGTGGACACCGCACCAGGTGGCCGGCCCAGCCTGGATCTGCCGAGGTCGGCCGCCAAGCTCGGCAGCGTCCGCGGGCGGGGATGGCGTTGGCCCCTTCCCGACGCATGACGGCCGTTCACCTAGGTCGCGCAGGGCGCATTGGGGGCATTTCTGACTGCACTCGACTCGCTCCCGACGTTTCTGGCCGGTCTAGTGTCCGGTGTTGGCGGCCCAGGCCTTGATCGCTGCCCCCTGGGCGGCGAGGGCATCGGCGAGTTCTTGGGCCTGCGCGAGCGCATCGGCTCGCGCGCGATCTGCGACCGCCCGGGTATCCACCTGGCCCTCCGCGAGCGCATCCGCTCGTACCTGCTCGACCATCGCTCGCAGATCAGCCTGACCCTGCGCGGCGGCGGCCCGTCGCTCGGCCGCTGTCGCGTTGACGGCCGCCTGCTCGCAGGCTTCCGTTGCTGTGGTCATCGCGTGATCTGCGTCCGACCGAGCCTCCTCCATGCGGGCGTCGACCACATGGGGCAGCGTTGCGTGTGACATTTCGTTCCCCTTTTCGCTTCTCTGTCGCACGACGTCTCGGGGCTGTGGTTTCGGTGCCTCGTACGTCCGGCGTGTAGTCAGACAATGGCTGCCGCCGCTGACACCGCTCTGATGGCGCGTTAACACAGGCTCTCAGCGCCTGCCAGATTGTCGGGCATGGCGGCTGGTCAGATCCGGCTAGGGGATCCGGTGGGGTTGAGCGGGAGGATCAGGCGAGTTGGTGGGCCTCGCGGGGTGTGGGGTTCGGTGGTTGGGGGCGGTGGGTTACGTGGGTTCTGTGGTGTGTGAGGGGCGCGGGAGTTTGTGGGGCCTCACGCGGTGACGGGCCGGTGGGCTTGTGAATCTGGCCGCTGTTGAGGGGGTCAGGTGGGTCGAGCAGGTTGGGTGGGCGGAGCGGGGTGGGGCAAGGGGTGGGTGTGGTGGTCGCCGTCGGGGAAGGCGATCGTGATCGTTTCGGGTGACACGTCGACCGTGATGGCGTCGCGGAGGGCGGAGGGGTGGACGGCGTCGCCCGACAGCACGACGAGCGAGACATGGATGCCAGGCGTGTCCGCGTGCAGGCAGGGAACCGCTGAGTGTGGTCCGAAGGCGTTCGACTCGACGTCGCGGGACACACTCGCATGCTGCCAGCCGTACAGGCCGATGATCGCTGAGGTGAGCCCGTCTGTACGGCGGGCCAGCGCCCACCCGGGGCCGGTGACGGCGGCGGGTGGCGAGGCGTCGGAGACGGCGTAGCCGCCTTCTCGCACCGTCGTGCCGGGCACGGAGGGAGAGGTCGGCTCGACGGCCGCGGGTTCGAGGGGCGTGGAGCCGCCTTCTCGCACCGTCGTGCTGGGCACGAGGGGAGAGGTCGGCTCGACGGCTGCGGGGGAGTGTTCGGGGGGCGTGGCGATCTCGTGGATGCGGATTTCCCAGGGGCCGCGGACGATCGAGGTTGTGGTGATGCGGGTGCCGTCGGGGGTCTCCGAGTAGGACGAGGCGGTGCGGTCGGCGCAGGTCAGGGGGTGGATGGCGCCGCGGGGGGATGGGCTGCCGCCGGGGGAGAGCAGGGCGAGGTGGTTGTCGACGTTCCTGGTCCAGGCGTGTTCGGCGGATTCGGGAGCGGTGCGGGTGGAGTAGGCGAGCTTGGCGTAGTGGGGATCGTCGGGTGGCGCGCCGTGATCGCTGCCATGGTTGACCAGGCGGACGATGCCGTCGTGGCGGGTGCCGTGGAGGAGCAGGCCGGTGGTGGGAATGGCCACGGTGAGGTCGTGCTCGTCGATGGTGAGCATCTGTTCGCGAGAGGTCCACACCGGGTGGTCAGGTGGGAGCAGCAGCCCGAGCAGGCCCTTGGACGCCCAGTACGGCGAGGCGGGCCCCGAGTACGCCTGGGTGGTGGGCAGGAAGGTGTCGTACCAGCCCAGGGAGAGCAGCCCGCGCCGGTCGGGGACGCCGCGTTCGGCGAAGTGGCGGGCGACGGACGAGGCGAGTTTCCTGGTCTGGCCGGGGGCGAGCGGGGTGGCGTCGACCAGGGCGCCGAGCCAGACGGGGGCGAGCGAGGCGAAGCGGTAGCAGAGGGAACGGCCCTGGTGGATGGGAGCGCCGTCGGAGCCGAAGAAATGCTGATACGTGGTGAGGAATTCGCTCAGGCGGCCGCGGTAGAGCTTGGCGCGATCGGTGTCGCCCGACATGCGTGTCCACAGCAGGGGATACAGGTGGAGCGCCCAGCCGCCGTAGTAGTCGAAGTTGCGGGTGCCGCCGTCGGTGTACCAGCCGTCGCCGACGTACCAGTCTTCGATCCGCTCGAGGCCTCTGTCGATCTCGTCCTGTTCGTACGGCCCGCCGACCGACTTCACGAACTCCTCGCTGACGGTCTGGAACAGCATCCAGTTGTTGTCCCACGTGCGCTTCCCGACGAACCCGCTCAGCCAGGTGACGACCCGTTCGCGCACGTCGGAGGGGAGTTGGTCCCACAGCCACGGTCGCGACTCGTGCAGCCCCACCGCGATGGAGGCGGCCTCGACCATCTGCTGGGAGCAGTCGGTCAGCGTGGGCCACGCCTCGCCACTCGCGGGGTCGGTGCCGCTGGCCAGGCCGGTGGCGTAGCGTTCGATCAGCGCGGGCTCGACCTGGCCGCGCGCGCCCGCGATGCGGAACGCGGCGGCGAGGAACGTGCGGGCGAACCCCTCCAAACCGTCGAGCGCTACCCCCGACCAACTGGCTCGACCCGGGAGCCGGTACTGGGCGAAACCCGGCGACGCGTACGGCACGACCGAGTCGAGCAGGTGGTCGGTCAGCGTCTCCCAGTGGGCACGCGTCCAGCCGGTGCGCGGCGAGAGCAGCCGGTCGGTAGGCGGCAGGGACAGGTATGGAGGGGTCATGGCTAACCTTCTCGATGGCGGCCGACGGTGAGCTCGGCCGTGTGGGTATGGCCGCGTGATCCGGCCAGGGTGACGGTGATCGTGGGGTTCTTGCCCGGTCGCACGGTCACCGTGTCGTCGGCGCTGGTCACACCGTGGGCTGGGTGGTCGAGGGTGAGCGTGACGGTGTCGACCGTGCGGCTGGGGTCGGAGACGGCCACCGAGACGCGGTCGCCTGCCCGCCGTACGAGGACGGCGCAGGGAGCCGAAGCGGTGACGCCGCCGGCCGCGCCCGCCGCCCAGAAGGTGGCGGCGAACAGCCGGTCCTTGCCCTGCTTGGTCGAGATCGCCTGGACCTCGGCGGTGTTGGCGAGGATCTCGACGCCTGAGTAGGCGGCGGTCTGCGCGGCCGTCGCGCCGGGGAGCAGGACGTAGGCGTAGCTCGCTCCCGACGGGTTGGCGCCGTGGTCGAACCAGAGCGTGACGTACTCCCGCGACACAGGACCGCCGGTGCCGCCGGTGTCGCCGCCGTCGTTGATCGCCCTCCAGGTGTCGGTGCGGACCTCGCGCAACGTGCGCAGCGGCGCGCCGCCGGGGAAGACGTAGCCGCCCATGCCCTCCAGGTGAGCCCAGGACGCGGTGGACGACGCCTCGCTGCCCTGCCGGAGGACGCCGTCGACGGTCAACGCCCCGGAGGTGCCGCGATTGTCGACGATGGTCTCGATCGCCCTGCCGTCGGTGCTGGTGATGCCCGCGCCCAGGCAGACCACCGCGTCGTCGAGGCACACCCAGCTCTTCCTGGCGGTGAGCGTGGTGCCCATGGCCATGAGCTCGAGGCTCGCCACGCCGTACCCGCCCAGAACGGCGCCCCCGGCCCACGCGTTGGCCGGGCGGAAGGCGCCGGTGCCGCTCACGGAGACCGCAGGATCGCGCGGCCGAGTGTCGACCGTGGTGCCGGGCAACCGGTAGGAGTTGACGGTCGGCCAGTAGTCGGCGCTGTAGTGGTCGAGGTCGGTGTAGAGGTAGGTGACGCCGTCGCCTTGGTACCAGGCCCGGTAGTTTTCGCCGTTGCCGCACTCGTAGCCGGCGATCCGCTTGGAGTCGAGGCTGAGGGCGAACGACCAGTGGGGACGGCGGTGCGCGACGCGGTCCATGTCGGCGAACACGTGATGGCCGACCGGGCGGGGCGCGGCGGTGAGCGCGGGGTCGTCGAGAACGGCGCGTGCCCGTGCCGTGGCCGCGATGCCCGCGCCCTCGACGAACCTGCCCCTGCTGATCCAGCCCTTGGCCAGCGCCTTGAACCTGGCCGCGTACGGCTCGGGCGCGCCGGTCGCGAGCTGGAGCACCGCGTCGACCGTGGCACGCCCGGCGTCGTGGTCGCGGTTGGCGGCGCGGGAGACCGCCCTGCCCCTGACGCTGTCCATCATGAGGCCGTCGTGGATCCACGGCGCGAACGTCCGCTCGACGGCGTCGAGGATCACCGCCCTCCTGGGGTCGGTGACCTCCCAGCTCGATCCGCCGAGCAGGCCGAGCACGGCGCTGACCGACTGGAGCAGCACGACGCCGTAGGAGCCGGTGTAGGCGACGATGTCGTGCTGCACGAACGAGCCGTCGGCGTAGAAGCCGTCGCGGGAGGTGACGTAGCCGAAGAGGGTGTTGCGCCCCGCGTCGCGGATGTCGGACAGCCCGTCGCGGGCCAGCGCGGCCTTGGCGGCGTCGTCGCCGACGATTCCGCGCAGGGCGACGATGAGCGCCTTGTCGGCCCTGTTGGCGCCGGTTTCGGAGAAGTTGGTGAGGTTGGTTCGGCGGTCGGGGTTGGGACAGAAGCGGTCGATCGCCCGGATCCACGCGGCGCGCTGCTCGGGGGTGATGACGTCGTACATCAGCAGGCACGTGTCGATCAGGGCTCTGGGGGCGCCGATCTCCCAGTGCCACCAGTTGCCGACTTCTCGCTTCGTCTCGTTGTAGGCGCGGGTGTAGAGGAAGTCGAGGGCGCTGAGGAGGTCGGTCGTGAGCTGGGTGTCGTGGTGGAGCTTCGAGCCGGGGGTCGCCCAGGCGGCGGCGAGGGTGCGCAGGCGCTGGTGGCTGCTGGAGATGTCGCCCGAGGCGCCCTTGAGGGGGAGGTCGGGCCAGAGGGAGGCACGGCCGGGCGAGAGGTCGAGGGTGTCACGGAGGGTGGCGGCCGAGGCGTCGAGCCGCGCGAGGGGCGCCGCGAAGGCGGGGTCGGCGGGGTCGAAGGGGGCGCCGGTGAGCATCGCGGTGGCCTTGGCGCGGAGGGTGGCGAACTCGGTCACGCCGGAAGTCTGGCTGATCGGGGTCGGGGTGGTGGAGACCGAGCGCGGTTCTGTGGAAAACGTGGGACCGGCTCCTGGGGCTGTGGACAACGGGCCTTGAGGGAGGAGGAACGCGGCGAGCCCGCCGGCGAGCCCGAGGAAGCCCCGCCGATCCGTGCCGGAGGTGGTGCCCGCCACCGTGAGGGTGGGCGGCTGGGCTGAGGTGGGGGCTGACGTGGGGATGGGTGCTCGGGCTCGCGTCGGATCACCCGGTTCGGCGGGGCCGTGGGTCGGTGGTTGCTGGTCCAGGGTGGGGGTGGGCGGTCGGGTCGAGGTGTGGGTTTGGGATGGCGTGGGGACCGGTGGCGGGGAAGAGGGGTGCATGGGCGGGGTTCCTACTCCGTCAGGGTGCTCGGGTCGACGTCGGGCGCGGGCAGCCCCAGGGCGGCCACCTGCGCCAGGTACTCGGGAGGCACCGGCGCCCCCCACCGCGTCCAGAACCCGCTCAGATCCCGTCCAGCCGTCCGCGACGTGTACAGCGCCAGGTACCCCCACCGCTTGGCCGTCTCCGTCCACTCCGACGCGGGCCGTTCCTCGCGCACCAGCCGATGCAACCGCGGCCAGAAGTCGTCCCCGAAGGCCAGTTCCAACTGCCGGAACGGCACCAGCTTCTCGTAGGCGCCGAAGGCGAAAGTCGGGCTGGGAAGCTTCGGCAGCGCGCTCTGGTACGGCGTCAGCCCCGTCTTCGCGTCCGGTTTGGTGAGGTTCGACGGCTGCCCGAGCGTCCGCTGCGCGGCCAGCGAGTAGATGTTGACCGTGACCTCCGTGAGGTCGGTCGGCTTGTAGGCCATCTGCTGGTGCTGGTGTCCGAGCTCGTGGTACACGCCCCATCCCCTGGTCCGCAGCCCCTCCACGGTGAGCAGCCGGTCGAGGTAGGTGCGCGGGTAGGCGGTCCAGCCGTGGGTGGCGTACGCGCCCGCCCCTGTCGGCATCCGCGGCGCCTCCACCAGGTGGAACGACAGCGGGCTGCGCTCGTGCGCGCTGAGTCCGGCGATCGCCGCGTGCGAGGAGATGATCGTCTCGAGGAGGGTGAGCAGCCCGTGGTGATCCTGCTCGCGCCAGGCGAGCATGCCGTCCCTGGTCACGGTGACGATCCCGTACGGCGAGACCAGCTCGACCTGGGGCGCGGCGGTCAGCGTGTCGAGCTGTGACTGGAAGGCCGACTCGCTCGTCTCGCCCATCATGAAGGTCGGCACCGGCGTCCCGCCCTGGAGGAACTTCACCTTCGCCTTCTGCCCGGCGCCGATCAGCGACAGGTAGACCATGCCGCCGCCGGGGTCGGTGATCGTGTTGACGCCCGAGGTCAGCGGGTAGGCGCGCGGGTTCTTGTAGGTGACGTCGGCGTGGGTGTCGGGGGCGCCCACGTGCAGGGTGGGCAGCAGGCCGTCCCGCGCGTCGACCTGGACGGTCAGCGGGCTCGCCGCGGGCAGGTAGACGCCGCTGGGGTGGAAGTTCGTGGTCCCGAGGGCCTGCTGGAGCCGCAGCCGCTCGCTCTCCGCGCTGGGCCGGGCCCGCAATACCAAGGTACGGCGGGCCGAAGCGGCACCTCGGGCCGAGGCGGGGGCGGAGGCGGAGGCGTAGGCGGCGGAGGAGCCGAGCAGGACGGCGCCGGCACTGGCCGCGCCGAGGAAGCCGCGACGCGAAAGGGGGGTGGTCGTCATGACCGCAGCATGTAAGCGCTTTCTATCGCGAGTCAAGGCCCTGAGAATCTTTCTACGTCTTTCTATGCTGCTCAGCGCCAGAAGCTCAGTAAGCGCTTGCTACAGTCCCGCGCACCACGACCGTGGTCCCGACCCGCGTGGACGTCTGCACGGGCGCCAGGTAGTCGCCCTCGTCCGCCACGCCCAGCGCCAGCCGTACGGCCTGCCGCCCCATCTCCTCCAGCGGGATCCGCACGGTCGTCAGCTGCGGGCGCAGCTCCTGAGCCACCGGCACGTCGTCGTAGCCGACGACGGACATCTGCCCGGGCACGGACACGCCCGCCTGCTCCAGCGCCTGCATGACCCCGGCCGCGACGGTGTCGTTGGCCGCGAAGACGGCGGTGAAGTCGAGCCGTTCGGCCAGCAGCTCCCTGATCTTGTTGTAGCCGAACCTGCGGCTGAAGTCCCCGGTGTGCACCAGCTCCTTGGCCTGCGGCAGCCCGCGCATCTCCAGCGCCCTGCGATGCCCGGCCAGGCGGGCGATCGTCGTGGACAGCGAGGAGAGCCCACCGAGGAACAGGATCCTGCGGTGCCCCTGCATGATCAGGTAGTCGGTGATCGCGAAGGCGCCGCCCTCGTTGTCGTACTCCACGACCTTGGTCGGCACGTCGTCGCCCAGCGAGGGCCGCCCGCACAGCACCAGCGTCGAGCCGGCGGCGTGCAGCGCGCGGGCCCTGCGGCCGACCTCGGCCGCGTAGGCGCGGTCCTCGTGTGCCCCGCCGACCAGGACGACCGCGTCGGCGCGCTGTTCGTGCAGCAGGTCGATGAAGGCGAGCTCCTGCTTGTGGCTGCCCTGCGTGCAGCACACCATGCACAGCCGGCCGTGCCTGGTCGCCTCGCGTTCGACGCCTCTGGCGATGTAGGCGTAGAACGGGGCGACCACGTCGTCGATGATGATCCCGACGGTCCTGTTGGTGGCTCCGGCCAGCGCTCTGGCGTGGGCGTTGGCGACGTAGCCAAGCTCGGCGATGGCCGCCTCGACCCGCTCCCTCGTGGACGTCGCGACCGGGTAGTTGCGGTTGATCACCCTGGAGACGGTCGCGCTGGAGACGCCGGCCCGTCTGGCCACGTCGGCGATGGTCGCCGAGCTCATCTCGGTCACCGGCTCCTCCTTACCCTTGTCAAGATCATGCCATTCGGTCGAGCGCGTCGAGCCTGATCTCGTGCAGCAGCGGCAGCCCCGCGCAGTATCTGGCCACCTCCTCGACCGTGGAGTCGGCCAGCCTGCCGAGCTCGTTTCCCTGCGCGCCCGCCAGGTGCGGGGTGAGGAAGACGTTCGGCAGCCCGAACAGCGGGTGCCCGGCGGGCAGCGGCTCGGGGTCGCTGACATCAAGTATCGCGTCCAGCCGTCCGCTCGCGACCTCCTCCAGCAGGGCCTCGGTGTCGATCAGCGTGCCTCTGGCGGTGTTGACCACGACCGCGCCGTCCATGAGCGTGGCCAGCAGGGAGCGGTCCAGCATCCGGTAGGTCTCCGGCGTGCTCGGCGCGTGGAGGGTCACGACGTGCGAGCGGCGGGCCAGTGTGTCGAGGTCGACCAGGTTCGCGCCCATGGCCGCCACCTCGACGGGGTCGGCGTAGGGGTCGTAGACGAGGATCTCGGCCTCGAGCCCGCGCAGCAGGTCGACGACCCGCCGCCCGATCCGCGACAGGCCGACCACGCCGACGGTGATCCGGCGCGCTCCCAGCCACGGGATGCCGGTGAAGTCGCGTTTCGTGCCGTGCTCCCGGTATCGGTGCGCCATGGTGAAGGCGCGTTTCGCCCCGAAGACGATGGCCGCGTAGGTGAACTCGGCCACGGGTACGGCGTTGGCGTCGGCCGCGCTCGACACGCGCACGCCGCACTCCAGCAGGGCGGGGTCGAGGAACGTCTTGACCGTCCCCGCGGCGTGGGCGATGAGCCGCAGCCCGGGCGCCCGGTCGAGCAGTTCGGCTCCGAGCGGCGGGCAGCCCCACCCGGTGACCAGCACCTCCGCCTCGGCGAGCGCCCGCACGGCGGCCACGGCCGACAGGTCGTGCAGGACGTCGTCGTGGAGGTCGGCCAGCTCGGCGAGCCGGTCGAGCGCACCCCCGGCGAAGACCTGCTCGCGCACTCCCGGCGCCATCGCCAGGACGGTACGCGGTCTGAGCCGCACGTCCATGACCGTCACATCACGCTCCCCGCAACGTCGAAATTCCCAGGTGCCCATGATAGTAAGCGCGTTCTATCGAGAACGTGGGCCGCACGCTAAGTCTTCTCCGGATCTGCCGTCAAGCTAGCGCTACCCCCTTGACGAATCGAGAAAGCGCTTACTACGGTCACGCCAACCGGAAGGACCACGCATGACGACTCCCCTCGAAGCCGTCGGATCAGGAACGGCCCGCCGTACCAGACCCGAAACCCCAGCGGTCGCGCCCAAGCGCCTGCCGCTCAGGAAACGCCTCTGGCGGGACCGGGTCATGCTGCTGCTCACCCTGCCCGGCCTGGTGTACTTCCTGGTCTTCCACTACGTCCCGCTCTTCGGCTACGTGGCGGCCTTCCAGGACTACCAGCCGTACGTCGGCTTCCTCGACAGCCAGTGGATCGGCCTGCAGAACTTCGCGACCATGCTGGGCGACCCCCGGTTCTGGGACGCGGTGGGCAACACCCTGCGCATCACGCTCACCCAGCTGGTGCTCTTCTTCCCCGCCCCGATCGCGCTGGCTCTGCTGCTCAACAGCGTCGTCAGCGAGAAACTGCGCAGGTTCGTGCAGAGCGTGGTCTACCTGCCGCACTTCATCGGCTGGGTGATCATCGTCTCGATCTTCCAGCAGATCATCGGCGGCGCGGGCGTGCTTCCGAACGTCCTGGAGAGCGTCGGCCTGCCGCGCTACGACATGATGACCGACCCCGACACCTTCCCGCTGCTGGTCACCCTGCAGGTCATCTGGAAGGACTGCGGCTGGGGCACGATCATCTTCCTGGCCGCGCTGCTGTCGATCCCCGCCGAGCTGTACGAGGCGGCGGCGATGGACGGCGCGGGCCGATGGCGCAGGCTGTGGCACGTCACGCTGCCGGGCATCACACCGATCATCATCCTGCTGCTCATCCTCAACCTCGGCAGCATCCTGTCGGTCGGGTTCGAGCAGATCCTGCTCCAGCGCGACGCGGTGGGGCCCGAGTCGGGCGAGGTGCTCGACACGTTCGTCTACTTCAACGGCGTCCAGGACGGCCAGTGGGGTCCGGCCGCGGCCGTCGGCCTGGTGAAGGCGGTCGTCGGCGCCGCGCTGGTGCTCGGCGCCAACAAGGTGGCGCACCTGCTGGGCCACGAGGGGGTGTACCGCAATGCGGGCAAGTGACCGTCCCGCGTGGATGGAGCAGCCCTCCAGGCTCGGCGCGGGCCTGAAGGCGGTCGTCATCACCGCGATCACGCTGCTGGTGATCTATCCGTTCGTCGGCGTCCTCGGCACCAGCCTGTCGTCGGAGGTGGAGATCGCCAGAAGCAGCGGGTTCGTCCTGCTGCCGACCTCGCCGCAGCTCGACGCCTACCGGGCGGTCTTCGACGGCGGTACGGTCACCCGCGCCCTCCTGGTGAGCGTGCTGGTGACCGGGCTCGGCACGCTGGCCAGCGTCACCGCCACGATCGGCATGGCGTACGGCCTGAGCCGCCGCGAGGTCACCGGGTCGAAGTGGATTCTGATGATCGCGCTGTTCACCATGCTCTTCAACCCCGGCATCATCGCCAACTTCCTGCTGGTCAACCAGCTCGGCCTGCTCAACACCTTCGGCGCGCTCATCCTGCCCAGCCTGGTCAGCGCCTTCAATCTGGTGGTGCTGCGCTCGTTCTTCATGAACCTGCCGGGCGAGCTGCTGGAGAGTGCCCGCATGGACGGCGCGGGCGACCTGCGGATCCTGGTGCGCATCGTGCTCCCGCTGTCGAAGGCGGTGATCGCGGTGGTGTCGCTGTTCTACGCCGTCGCCTACTGGAACAACTTCTTCAACGCCCTGCTCTACATCGACGACGCCGACCGCCACCCGCTGCCGAACATCCTGCGCACCTTCATCCTGCAGGGCAGGACGCTGGAGAGCGCCGTGGGCACCGAGGCTCCCGCTCCCGTGCAGGCGATCCAGATGGCCGTGCTCGTCGTCGCCATTGTCCCGATCCTCCTCGTCTACCCCTTCCTGCAGCGCTACTTCACCAAGGGCGTGCTCACCGGCGCGATCAAGGGCTGAGCAGACCCTCCACCCCCGAAGGCCACCCCCGAAGGACCGACCATGAACCTGTCCAGGCGCGGACTCCTCCGCCTCGGCGCGACCGCCACCGCGGGCGCCGCCCTCTCCCCCCTGCTGGCCGCCTGCGGAGGCGGCTCGGGCGCCGCCCCCGCCACCAAGGCGCAGGGCCTGACCATCAAGCTGCCGACCTACGTGCCGCTGACCGGCGCGGCCAAGCCCGACCTTCCCGGCACGGCGGCAGGCGTGCCCGAGGGCTACTTCACCTATCCGAAGGAGCTGTTCAAGGCGGTGGCCAAGCCGCCGATGTCGGGCGGCACGGTGACGATGGCCTCCAAGACCTTCCTGCCGCCGCCCCCGCCCCGCGAGCAGAACGCCGCGTGGCAGGAGATCGAGAAGCGGCTCGGCGGCAAGGCCGAGCTGATGATCGTGCCGGAGGCCGACTGGCCGACGAAGTTCAACACCATGGTCGCCGGCGGCAACCTGCCCGACCTGTTCCCCTATGTCGCCACGCAGGGCGTCAACAACCTGCCTGCCTTCGTGGCCAGCCAGTGCGCCGACCTGACGCCGTTCCTGGGCGGCGACGCGGTCAAGGAGTACCCGAACCTGGCCGCCATCCCCGAGGTGTTCTGGAAGGAGGGCATCGTCGCGGGCAAGCTCTACGGCATCCCGATCCCGCGCAACATGGTGGGCGGACTCGGCTTCTACCGGGCCGACCTGTTCGCCGCGGCCGGCATCGGTGACCTGACGCAGATCACCGATCTCGACCGGCTGGCGGAGGCGCTCAAGACGGTGACCAGTCCCAAGGACAGGCGTTGGGGCCTGGTCACGGCGACCGGCGGCCTGTTCGGTATGGCGATCTTCCAGCAGCTCTTCGGCGTGCCATACGAATGGCGGCTGGACCAGGTCACCGGCAAGCTCACCCATGCCATCGAAACCGACGAATACCGTGCCGCCGTCGAGTACACCCGCAAGCTGCGCGAGGCGGGCGTCATCTACCCGGGCTCGGAAGGCTTCGACTCGCTCAAGCGCAAGAACGAGTTCAACGCCGGACGTGCCGCGATGACCTCCGACGGCATGCCTGCCTTCCTCGGCCCCACCGGCTACCTCCAGACCCAGAAGAAGATCGACCCCAAGGCCGATCCCCGGCCGATGCTTCCCATCGGCGACAAGGCCGTGGCCCATCTCAACAACATCGTCTTCGCCTTCAATCTCGTGAAGAAGGCGGACCAGGCCAAGGTCAAGGAGACCCTCCGCGTCGCCGACTTCTTCGCCTCGCCGTTCGGCAGCGAGGAGTACACGCTCATCCAGTACGGCCTCGAAGGCACTGATCACACCCGTGACGACAAGGGCAACCCGGTGCTGACCGAGCAGGGCGCCAAGGACACCACGGTGCCGTGGAAGTATCTGGCGGCCCCGACCCAGCCGGTCTTCGACGCCTCCTCGAAGGAGGCCGTCACGCTCGTCCACGAGGCGCTGGCCAAGATGATCGCCGTGGGCGTGGCCGACCCGACCAGCGGTCTGTTCTCGCCGACGGAAGAGAACAAGTACGAGTCGCTCCACACGATGCGATCCGACAGGGTCACCTCGATCATCGCCGGTCGAGCCCCTGTGTCCGACCTCGACCAGCTCATCAAGGACTGGAAGGCGCAGGGCGGCGACAAGATCCGCGCCGAGTTCGAGAGCGTCATCCAGAAGACCGGCGGCACCAGCTGAGCCGTCCCCGACGATTGGTGTGACACCCCCCATGAAGCGAACGATCGCGACCCTGGCCCTCGCCGCCCTGGCGGCGGGCGGCCTCGCATCACCCGCCAGCGCCAGCCCCACCCCTGGGGCGCCCGGCGTGGGCGACCCGCTCTACCCCGACCTCGGCAACGGCGGCTACAACGTCCGCCACTACGACGTCTCCTTCGACTTCACCCCCATCAGCTACGACTTCACCGCCACCGTGACGATCAGGGCCACGGCCGTGCAGGACCTGTCGTCGTTCAACCTCGACACCGACGGTCACACGATCGAGTCCGTCACCGTCGACGGCCGCCCCGCCACGTGGGCGCTCGCGCCGGGCCGTACCGGCCAGGAGTTGACGGTCACCCCCGTCGAGCCGCTGCGTGAGCACCGCCCGTTCACTGCCACGGTGACGCTCCGCGGCAACGGCAAGGCCCCGCGCGCCGGGCTCACCGGCTGGCGGTTCGGTCCCGACGGCGGGTTCGCCGCCGCCGCGCAGGCCAGCAGGGCCGACACCTTCTTTCCCGTCAACGACCATCCCTCCGACAAGGCCACGTGGACCTTCCGCGTGAAGGTGCCCGACGGCTACGTCGCCACCGCCAACGGCGAGCTGGCCGCCAAGGAGGGCGACGTCTGGCGCTTCGAGGAGCGCGAGCCGATGCCGCCGGAGCTGCTCGGCCTGGCCGTGGTCAAGGGCGCCTACCTGTACGGCACCGGCCCCCACGGCCTGCTGCTGCGCCACGTCGTCCCGCAGGGGCAGGAAGGCGTCTACGGCCCGATCGCCGCCGAGACGGCCGGCCAGATCGAGTGGGCCGAGGCCAGGTTCGGCCGCTTCCCCTTCTCCACCTACGGCATCCACATCTACCCGGGCTACACCGACGCCCTGGAGAACCAGACCCTCTCCCTGTTCGGCACCGGCTGGTTCACCAGGCCCACCTACTCCAACACGATGGTCCACGAGCTGGTCCACCAGTGGTTCGGCGACTCGGTCACGCCTGCCACCTGGCAGGACGCCTGGCTGAACGAGGGCCCCGCGGTCTACTACGCGGCCGTGTGGGCCGAGGAGAAGGGCGGGGAGAAGGTCGCCGACAAGATGCGGACCGTGTACGGCAAGCTCGACGCGGTCCGCGCCAAGGACGGCCCGCCCGGCAAGCCCAAGGGCCTGGGCGGCTACAACATCTACGACGGCGGCGCGCTCGTCCTCTACGCCCTCCAGAAGGAGATCGGCGCGCGCGACTTCGACCGCGTCATGCGCCGCTGGGTGCAACGCAACAAGGACGGCAACGCCTCCACCGAGGACTTCATCGCCCACGCCG
Source organism: Nonomuraea sp. NPDC059194 (assembly GCF_042754765.1). Classification (NCBI taxonomy): domain Bacteria; kingdom Bacillati; phylum Actinomycetota; class Actinomycetes; order Streptosporangiales; family Streptosporangiaceae; genus Nonomuraea; species Nonomuraea sp. NPDC059194. Next base: position 272,015 of record NZ_JBHZBH010000003.1, read on the forward strand.
TGAAGACGACCCACCGTGCCGACCTGGACGCGTTCCTGCGCGCCTGGCTCTACGGCGAGAAGAACCCCCCACTGGAGATCTCATGAGACGCCTGCTGGCTCTGACCGCCCTGCTCTCGCTACCGTTAACCGGGATCGCCCAGGCCGCTCCCGGCCCCAAGGTCTACTACGCCGCCCCCGACGCCACGAGCAGCGCCTGCAACCACACCAATCCCTGCTCGCTGGAGACGGCCAGGGACAAGGTCCGCGCGGCCATCGCGGGTGGCATGAACCGCGACATCGAGGTCCGTCTGACCGGCGGCGTCTACCGCATGGCCGAGCCGCTGGTCCTCGACGCCCGCGACTCCGGCCCCGGCGGGCACACCGTCACCTGGACCGCCGCTCCTGGCGCCAGGCCCGTGCTGTCGGGCGGCGTGCCGATCACCGGGTGGAAGCAGGAGGGCGCCTTCTGGGTCGCCCAGGCCCCTGACGGCGTGGTCCCCAGGCAGCTGTTCGTCGGCGGCGTCAGGGCGATCCGCGCCCGCGGCGAGGCCTGTCCTGCCAGCGTCTGCGACGCCACGAAGACCGGCATGACCGGCGCCGTCAAGAGCGGGATCGCCGCGTGGAAGGCGCCTGCCAACGCCGAGGCCGTGATCAGGGTCCGCTGGCGCAACTACCACTGCGCGATCGACAAGGTCGAGGGCGATCTGATCACCTTCGCCCAGCCGTGCTGGGCCAACTCCGCCAGCGGCACCAACCGCACCGGCCCCGCGTGGGACACCACGACCGTCGACTCCGGCCGCTACACCAAGGTCTCCTTCTTCGAGAACGCGCTCGAACTGCTCGACCAGCCGGGCGAGTTCGTCTACGACCGTGCCGGCCGTACGGTCACCTACCTGCCCAGGCAGGGCGAGGACCTCAGCGACGTGATCATCCCGGCCCGCGAGACGCTGCTGCGGATCGAGGGCGCGAGCGGCGTGAAGGTCTCGGGCCTGGGCTTCGAGCACGCCGCCTACCTGCAGCCGAACACCAACGAGGGCTACGCGGGCATGCAGGCGGGCCTCACGCTGACCGGCGCCACGGGGCCGGTCGACCACGCGGGCCGCTACTACACCAAGCCCGCCGCCGCGGTCGTGGTGCGGGGCGGGCAGCGGGTCACGGTGGAGAACAGCGCCTTCGCCAGGCTCGGCGGCGCGGGGATCATCCTGGAGAAGGGCACCAAGGACTCGGCGGTCACCGGCTCCACCTTCACCGACCTGTCCTCCGGCGCGGTCTACGTCGGCGACACCGAGCCCAGCCCACCCGCCGAGCTGCGCGGCGAGCGCAATACGGTCGCCCGCAACATGATCACGCACATCGGCGTGGAGTACACCGACGCGGTGGGCGTCTGGGCCGGGTACGAGAGCGAGCTGTCCGTCGACCACAACACGCTGGAGAAGCTGCCCTACTCCGGCATCTCCGTCGGCTGGGGATGGAATCAGCCGGAGGCCCGCAACCCCGACATGCGGGACAACAAGATCACCGGCAACCGGATCGTCGACGCCATGATGGTCGAGTTCGACATGCACGACGGCGGTGCGATCTACACCCAGGGCCCGCAGCCCGGCACGGTCATCTCCGGCAACTACATCAACCGCTCCGCCTACGGCAACACCGAGCGCGACGGCAACGGCGTCTACCTCGACGAGCAGAGCTCGCACATCCGCGTCGAGGGCAACGTGCTGACCCGCATGGGCTACAAGTGGGTCTCCAACTGGGCCGGATACGGCCTCGAGAACCTCGCCACCGGCAACTGGACCGACACCACCGCCCCCGCCCTGTCCGGACGGGGCTCGCAGATGGTGGACAACCACCTCGCGCTCGAAAGCCTGCCGGAGGACGCGATCCAGGTGGCCCAGGCCGCGGGCGCGACCCCCGGCGGCGCGGTCGAGCAGCTCGCGCCCGACCTGGCCCGCGGCAGGCCCGCCACCCAGTCCTCCACCGACGGTACGGCCGAGGCCGCCCGAGCGCTCGACGGCTCCACCACGACCGACACCAGGACCCTCAGCCAGCAGGGCTCGTGGTGGCAGGTCGACCTCGGCTCGGTCCAGCGGATCGGCTCGGTCGAGCTCTGGAACGACGCCTCGATGAGCACGGCCGACGTCGAGGTGATCGTCGCCACGGCGGCCGACCTGTCGGACGCGAAGCGGGTGAACCTGCCGGGCAGGGTGCTTCGTCCGACGCTGGTGGAGATCGCGGCCGATGCCCGCTACGTACGCGTCCAGCGCACGGGCACTGGCAGGATCGGGCTCTCCGGAGTATCGGTCCACCCGTAAACAACGCACTCGAAGGGGTACGGCCGGGCCGTACCCCTTCCCGCTTGGAGATCTGATGAGCTGGTTCACCGACGCGCGGTTCGGCCTCTTCGTCCACTGGGGCATCTACGCCGCCGCGGCCCGCCACGAGTGGGTGAAGTCCTACGAGAAGCTGGACGACGCGCACTACCGGCGCTATTTCGATCACTTCGACCCCGACCTGTACGACCCCGAGGTCTGGGCGGAGGACGCGTGGAACGCCGGCATGCGGTACCTGGTCATCACGACCAAGCACCACGACGGGTTCTGCCTGTGGGACTCGGCGCTCACCGACTACAAGGCCACGGCCACGCCGTACGGCAAGGACCTGCTGCGGCCGATGCTCGACGCCTTCAGGGCCAGGGGGATGCGGATCGGGCTCTACCACTCGCTGATCGACTGGCACCATCCCGACTTCCCCATCGACCTGTACCACCCGCAGCGGGATCTGGGCGAAGATCCCAACCGCGACATCCGGAAATATGCGGACTACCTGCATGGTCAGGTCCGCGAACTGCTCACCGGCTACGGCCCCATCGACACGATGTGGTTCGACTTCAGCTACCCGGGGCGCGGCATGGGCGCCAAGGGCAAGGACGAGTGGCGCTCCGAGGAGCTGACGGCGATGGTCCGCGAGCTCCAGCCCGGCATCATGATCAACAACCGGCTCGACCTGGGCAGCGGCGACTTCATGACGCCCGAGCAGGTCATGCCGCCCGGCGGGGTGCCGGGACACGTGCCGTGGGAGGCGTGCCAGACGCTCAACGGCAGCTGGGGCTACGACCGCGACAACCTCGACTGGAAGTCGCCCGAGCTGCTGCTGAGCATGCTCGTCGACACCGTCTCCAAGGGCGGCAACATGCTGCTGAACGTGGGGCCGAACGCGCGCGGGGAGTTCGAGCCGCGCGCGGTCGAGCGGCTGCGCGCGATCGGCAGGTGGACCAGGCTGCACGGCAGGGCCATCTACGGCGCGGGCGCGTCGGAGTTCACCCCGCCGCAGGACTGCCGCTACACCCAGCGCGGCGACCGGCTCTACCTGCACCTGCTGAACTGGCCGATGAGGCACGTCCACCTGCCGGGGCTGGCGGGCAGGGTGAAGTACGCCCAGTTCCTGCACGACGCCTCGGAGGTGCGCGTGCTCCGGTTCGACCCGCACGAGCCAGGCCACACCTACCTGCGCGGCGTGCCCGAGGACACCCTCACCCTCCAACTCCCCGTGACCAGGCCCGACGTCGCGATCCCGGTGATCGAGCTGTTCCTCTGAACCCCCGCCGGCCAACCCTCCCGGAAGGACCGCCACCCATGGCCTCCGGGAGGACCCTCACCACGTCCTGCGCGGTGCCGCCCGGCCCTCTCAGCGCTGATCGGTACTGACGCCGCCGAAGAGTTGCCGGGCGCCGAACAGGTCGCCCAGGCCCGCGCCCAGGTCGCCCATCAGCGCGGCCCTTGCCTCGGCTGCGGTCTGCTCGGCCGCGTGGATCGCCTCGACCACCGCGTCGCCGAGCGTCACGCCGTCGTGTCGCCGCTTGCTCAGCTGGCTGATGTCGATGGCGAGCAGGTTTCCCGCACCGTCCACGGTCGCCACGATCCCGCCCTTGTCGGCCATACCGGTGAACTCCCGCGCCATCAGCCGCTGCGCCGCCGCATCGGTGTCGAGCTGAGTCGCCGACAGCCGTTCCAGCCGCTCCAACTGCTCTGTGACCATCCGCAGCCTGTCCGTCTCATCCATGCTCGGCCTCCCGCAGAATCGCGTCGAGGTAACGCGTGAGCGGATTGTCATCCGGGCCGGGCTGCGGCCGACCGTTGTTCAGCCCTCCCAGGATCTCGTTCAGTCCCTCGGCCGCGGCCTCGCGGGCCGCTCTGACAGCCTCCAGCACGGCCTGGCTCAGCTCCACGTGGTCGAGGTCGCGCATCGCCCGGGGGTCGATGCGCACGTCCAGGAGGCGCGCCGAGCCCAGCGCCGTGGCCACGACCCGGCCGGTGCTGTCGGCGCCGGTGACCTTCCGCTCCTCCACCTCACGCATCCCGCCCGCGAACGCGTCGGCCAGACGGTCAACCTCGCGGAACAGCCCTGCAAGCTCCTCCCCGTCACCCGCGCTGAAAGCGTCAGTGTGCTTCACGAGGCTCCTTGGATGGGCTTCCAGAGGGCGGGGTCGCTGCCCGGCGGTTGCAGATGCAATTTGTCGTCTCCCACGGAGAAGAGCCCTCGAAGTTCAAAGATCTTGTGGCCGAGAGTTTCCAGCTTGAGATCGAGTGCTTTGATCTTGCCGGCGAACTCCTGCAACAGGCTGGAGAGCAGCGTGAGGAACGCGACGGCAGCCACTCCCAGGGTGAGCTTGCCGACCGGAGTCGCACTGAACGGCAGGAGGGCCATGAAGGCGGTGCCGGCCGACACCAGCAGCGAAACGAGCTTCAGATCATATTCCACGACATCCCAGGCCAGGCTGGTCATGGTGGTGCTCATCTCCGTGGCGACGCGACCGAGCTCGTCGAACATGCCGATCAACTCGAACCGGAGATAGCGTTGGACCGTTTCCGACGCGTGTCCCACCCAGTATGGCGAGATCAGGCTGAAGAAGCTGATCCACACATCCCAGGCGCTCAGCTTGAGGTCGCCCAGCATCTCGTTCCACATGCTCCGGTCCTCGAAGAACTTCCGAGGATCGGACGCGTTCCCGACAGCTGCGACGATCATCACCGTGCCTACGGTGACCAGGCCACACGTGGCCAGCCCCGCGTAGATCGGCCGACTCTGCGCCTTGACCAGCTTCATCACTCTCTGGAAGAAGCCCGGATCGACCTTGACGTGGTTGAGTGTGGCCTGCCGAGCCGCAAGACGCGCCATGCGGTTCTCGCGGCTCTGGGCGGCCCGTAAGGTGTGGCTGCCGTGCGGCCTGCCTGAGGGGGTCGGCATCTAGGGCGCCTTGATGTGGTCGGAGGCTGCTTTGGCGTCCTCGTCAGCGTCGCGATACCTCTTTGCCACGCTGATGAGCTTTGGCGCGTCGTCCTTGAGTACGCGCTCCAGGGTTCCCGCGGCTGCGGCCCATTCTCCGATATAGCCATTGAGTCTGGAGAGAAGGGGACTGATGATGCGGGGGGTGTCGAACCACCCCCAGTCGTCGACCGTGGGCGTCTTGGCCTTGATCGCGCCGACGTTCGTCGCGGCCTCGAGCATCACGTCGGCGAAGGCGACGATCTTGTCGGTTCGCGCGTCATAGCCATCCTTGTTGTCTGGGTCGGGCTCAGTGGGCGGCGGGGGAGGAACGTGGTCGTCAGGACCCGGCCACATAGGGCCCGGAGGACGGCCCAGCCGGTCCGGCGGCAGGCACGGGCGAATCCGGCACGGGGGATCGTGCGGGCACGGGCCCAGAGTCGGCGGAGAGGGGCTCGGGGGGTTGCCGTCGGGCACTCAATACACCTTCCGTGTGCTCAGTGATGGGCGACAGAGCTTCAGCGACGGTTGGTTGACGATCGGGGAATCGCGACACGCGTTGCTTCTCTACCTGTCTAATGCGCCAAGCAGTAGGGAGATTACAACGATCACGCTCCCCTTCGATGCGATACATGAACCTCAATACGGTCCGGGGCTCCATGATCGCGTCGCCGTCGGACGCAGGTTCGGCTTCCGGCTAGCGGCCGGTGAACGTGGGGCGCTGCTTGGCCAGGAAGGCGGCGGTCGCCGCCCTGTGGTCGTCCGTGGCGGCGAGCGCGTCCTGCAGCTCGGCCTCCAGCTCCAGCGACTCCGTCAGCGAGTGGGAGGCCGCGAACGCCAGCGCCCGCTTCGTCGCGGCGAACGCCTTGGTCGGCCCCGCCGCCAGCCGTACGGCCAGCTCGTGGGCGGCCTTCAGCAGCTCACCCTCCGGCACCACCCGCGTGACCAGGCCGAGCTCCAGCGCGCGGGCCGCGTCCAGCGGCTCGCCGAGCAGCAGCAGCTCGGCCGCGCGGCCCGGCCCGACCAGGCGCTGGAGCGTCCACGAGGCGCCCGAGTCCGGCGCCAGCCCGATGCCGGCGAAGGCCATCGCGAACTTGGCACGCTCCGAGGCGATCCGCAGGTCGCAGGCGTAGGCGAGGGAGGCGCCCGCCCCTGCCGCCACGCCGTTGACCGCCGCGACCACCGGCTTGTCCATGCCGGTGATCAGCTCGACGATCGGGTTGTAGTGCTCGCGGACCGTGCCGGCCAGCCCCCTGCCCGCCTCCAGGTTCTCGGCGTGCTCGCGCAGGTCCTGCCCCGCGCAGAAGGCCCGGCCCGCCCCGGTGATCAGTACGGCCCGCACGGCGTCGGCCGCCGCCGCCTCGCGCAGCGCGCCGAGCAGGGCGTCCTTCAGCGCCACGGTCAGCGAGTTCATCGCGTCGGGACGGTCGAGCGTGAGGGTGGCGACGGCGTCGGCGACCTCGTAACGGATCACAGCAGCTCCTTGTCGACGAAAGCGGCGGCGGCGGGCATCAGCCTGGCCGCCTCTTGCTCGAAGTAGACCCGCGCCTTCTCGCCCTGCCACCCGGGCGGCAGCAGCTCGGCGGGCAGCCCGGGGTCGCGGAACAGGAAGTTGCGCCAGCCGTGCACCAGTCTGCTCCTGGCGGCGAAGACCTGGGAGGGCGGCGCGCCATCACGCAAACCGGCGACCAGTTCCTGCGCCTCGGCCAGCCACTCCTCGTAGGCGCGCCCGATCGCCGCCAGGTCCCACGCCCTGGCGACCAGCGCGCGCGGGTCGCCGTCGAGCACCGCGTCGAACCTGTCGGCGCGCACGCCCTCGTTCGCCAGCAGCGGATCGAGCTCGGGGGAGTGGCGAGGGCCGACCCACGTCGTCTCCGACAGCGGCGCGTAGCCGAGAAAGGCCAGGTCGGCGCGGAGCCGCTCCCTCTTGGCCCGATCTCTGACCTGCTCCAGCACGACCAGGTGCCAGTGCCCCTGCCAACTGATCGTTCCAGCTCGGTAAATTCTCAGCGCCGCCTCGTCCAGGCGTCTGACGGCCTTGGCGGTGACGGCGTACCCGGGGCCCTGGGGCAGCCTGACCCGGTCGAGCCAGCCCTGCCTGACCATGCGCGAAACCGCCGTCCTGACGGCTGGAGGCGCGATTTCCAGGGGTGCGAGCAGCCTGACCAGGGCGGCGACCGACGCCTTCCCACCTCGGGAACGCAGGTGGTCCCCGTACAGATCGAACAGCGCCGCGCGTGCGTTCACGAGCACCAGTTTGGACGGCTTCGCGACCCTGGACAACGGATGCTGGGAGGAGATCGTTACCCATTTGGCACTCCGATGCGGGAGAATAGGACATCACAGAAGACGTGAATGCGTCGGCCACCCACCGGGGCGGTCGTTGATCGCAACCGCGGAGTCCATGGCAGGAAGGGATACACGCATGGCGGCGATGAAGCCGCGGACCGGCGATGGTCCGCTGGAGGTCACCAAGGAAGGGCGCGGCATTGTCATGCGGGTCCCGCTCGAGGGTGGCGGCCGGCTCGTCGTGGAGATTTCGGCCGACGAGGCGAAGGCGCTCGGCGAAGCGCTGAAGAACGTGGTCGGCTGACCGCCGGCTCAACCACCTGATCGAACGGCCCTGGCGCACCTCCGCCGGGGCCGATCACGTTTGGAGATGATCCCGTGCCCATCCAGACGACGGTGTCCGTGCTCCCCGAAGCGCCCACCGAAGCGCTTACGGACTCCGCACTGCTGGCCGTGCCGTACGACTCGGGGCTGAACCCCCAGGTCGAGCTGCCCGTGCCGGTGGCCGCGCTGTTGGCCCACTACGAGGCCAAGGGCGAGGCGGGTGAGATCGTCGAAGTCCCTGTCACGCGTGGCGACGCGGTGGGCAGGGTCTTGCTCTACGGCGTCGGCGACGCCTCGCCGCGCGCCGTCCGCAAGGCCGCAGCCACCCTGACCCGCAGGGCCAAGGGCAAGGCGGCGCTGACCGTCGTGCTCCCTTCCTGCGACGCCGCGGTCTTCGCCGAGGCCGCGCTGCTGGCCGCCTACACGTTCAAGATCGGCAACCAGGGCACGGAGCCCGTGGGAGCGCTCACCCTGGTCGGCGCCGACGAGCAGGCCGTACGGCGGGGCGAGCGCGTCGCCCAGGCCGTCGCGCTGGCCCGTGACCTGACCAACACCCCTTCCTCCACCAAGAACCCCGCGTGGCTGGCCGAGCAGGCCGCCCAGCCCGGCCTCGAGGTCAAGGTGTGGGAGGAGGAGCAACTGCGCGCCGACGGGTTCGGCGGCATCCTGGCCGTCGGCCAGGGCTCGGTCCACCCGCCCCGCCTGATCCAGCTCTCCTACACCCCCGAGGGCACCTCCGAAGGCACCCCCGAGGGCGCCGACAGGCACGTCGTGCTGGTCGGCAAGGGCATCACGTTCGACTCCGGCGGTCTGTCGCTCAAGCCGACCGACAACATGAAGACCCAGAAGACCGACATGGCGGGCGGCGCGGTCGTCATCGCCGTCATGGGCGCGCTGGCCGCGATGGGCTCCCGCGTACGGGTCACCGGCCTGATCGCCGCGGCCGAGAACATGCCGTCGGGCACCGCGCAGCGGCCCAGTGACGTCATCACCCACTACGGCGGCACGACGGTCGAGGTGACCAACACCGATGCCGAGGGCCGGCTGGTGCTCGCCGACGCGCTCGCCTACGCCGACGCGGTGCTCGACCCCGACGCGATGATCGACATCGCCACCCTCACCGGGGCGATCAGCGTCGCGCTCGGGCGCAACATCGGCGCCGTCTACGCCTCCGACGACGAGCTGGCCGACGAGCTCATCGCGGCGGGTGCCGACAGCGACGACCGGCTGTGGCGGATGCCGCTGATCGAGGACTACCGTCCCGCCCTCGACTCGCCCATCGCCGACATGCAGAACGCCGACCTCGGCGGGCGCTACGGCGCGGGCTCGATCACCGCGGCGCTGTTCCTGCGGGAGTTCACCGGCAAGCGCCCGTGGGCGCACCTCGACATCGCGGGCGTGGGGCGGAGCACGGTCGACGAGGGCACGCTGAGCAAGGGCGCCACGGGCTTCGGCGTCCGCGTCCTGCTGGAGTGGCTCACCCGCTCCTGAGCCTCCCCGCGTCAGACGGGCCGCCAGATGTGGACCCCAGGGTGCGGTTCTCGCAGAGATCCGCACTCTGGGTCACCCGCGCCCTCGGACGCGGCAGCCCCGCCGTTCAGTCGGAGATCTTGACGGCGGCCAGCAGGCCGTCGCCGAGCGGCATCATCAGCGGCCGCAACCGGTCGTCGCCCTGCACGAGCTTGCCGAGCTCCCGCACCGCGACCGTGTCGGGATCGCGCTGGGCGGGGTCGGCCACCCTGTTGTGCCACAACGCGTTGTCGAAGGCCACGATGCCGCCCACGCGCAGCAGCCGTACCGCCTCGGCCAGATAGTCGGCGTACTCCTGCTTGGCCGCGTCGGCGAACACCAGGTCGTAGCCGCCGTCGGACAGCCGGGGCAGCACGTCGAGCGCGCGCCCGGCGATCAACCTGATCCGCCCGCCGGAGAAGCCCGCGTCGGCGAAGCTCTGCCGGGCCAGACGCTGGTGCTCGGGCTCGACGTCGACGCTCGTGAGCGTGCCGTCGGCGCGCATGCCGCGCAGCAGCCACAGCCCCGACACCCCGCACCCCGTGCCGATCTCCACCACGGCGCGCGCGTTCAGCGCGGTGGCAAGGAAGCACAAGGCGGCACCGCCTCCGGGAAGGATGGGCGGCGCGCCCATCTCGTGGCCGCGCTGCCGCGCCGCGTGCAGGATCTCATCTTCCTGATGGAACTGCTCCGCATAGGCCAGAGTGGCCTCTACCGGGCTGGTCATCGGCCTCTCCTCCCATTCCCGATGCACTCTTCCGTGCGATTGGTCACCGATCGCAGCCTAGGGGAGACACGCCAGGACGGGAACTCTCGTCGCGCCGAACGCGTTGCAGGTTTAAACGGGCTTTGCCGGTCCTGAAGGCAGGCAGTGCGCACGAAGGGACGAAACCAGGCACTATGGCGGTAGCGACGGTGGTCCCAGAGAGAGGAGTGCTGGTGGACGAAAGCGACCACCAGGCCGATCCTCACGTGTCAGATGTGTCTGAGTGGACTCCTCCCACCTGGGAGGAAGTGGTGCGGACGCACTCCGCACGCGTATATCGGCTTGCGTACAGGCTGACCGGCAACGTGCACGACGCGGAAGACCTCACCCAGGAGGTCTTCGTCCGGGTCTTCAGGTCGCTGTCGAGCTACACACCCGGCACTTTCGAGGGCTGGCTGCACCGGATCACCACGAACCTGTTCCTCGACATGGCGCGCAGGAGGCAGCGGATCCGCTTCGAGGGCCTGGGCGACGACGCGGCCGAGCGGCTGCAGGGTCGCGAGCCCTCGCCCGCCCAGGCGTGGGACGACGCGCACATGGAGCCTGACATCCAGGCGGCGCTCGACTCCCTGGCTCCTGAGTTCAGGGCGGCGGTCGTGCTGTGTGACATCGAAGGCCTGTCGTACGAGGAGATCGCGGCCACGCTCGGCGTGAAGCTTGGCACGGTCAGGAGCAGGATCCACCGTGGCCGGGCACAGCTGCGGGAGGCGCTCGACCACCGGGCGCCCCGTAGTGCTGAACTCCCCCCGACCGTGAGCCGTGGGGAGGAAGTCTGATATGTCACACCTTGGAGAGCGCGCTTCCGCGCTGGTCGACGGCGAGCTGGGCCACAGCGAGCGTGAGCGCGCCCTTGCTCATCTGACCTTCTGTGCCGAGTGCAGGAGGGAGGTCGAGTCGATGCGGGCGCTGAAGTCGCGCCTGCGGTCGCTCGACGGCCCCCCGATGCCGGCCGACCTGACGATGTCACTGTTGCGGATGGGTGAGCCGGGTGACCCGATGCCGCCCAGGGAGCGGCCCTTTCCAACCTTCGGCGGCGTTCCGCTTCCAGGCCCGCGCAGCATCGCTCCGCCCGACAACAGGCCTCGGGGCGGCTCGGTTGCTTCGTCGCGGCCCGGACGGTCCCGCAGGCGTCCGGCCTATGTGGCCGTAGGCGTGGTGTCGGCGGCGGTCGCCCTCGGCACGCTGTTCGTGGTCGCGGGGCAGGACCAGGGCCCCTCCGTCTCACCTCCGGTCGAGGTGTTCAAGCAGGTCCACAAGACCACGGCGCCCTACGGCAACCCGCCTTCCGCCACGCCGTGAGGCGGCTGCCCGCCGTCCTCGCGCTGGCGCTCGCCACGTCGCTCGGCTCGTCGGGTACGGCCCTCGCCGTGCCCGACGACTCCGAGATCGAGGACCCGGGCCTGCCCCTGCTCAGGCAGTCGGCGACGGCCGCGAGGGAGCGGCCGTACACGGGCACGCTGTTCACCACCTCCGGCGCGGTGCTCGCCGTACGCAACACGCCTGGTGCGGGCATGACGGTCGACGCGCGCTCCACCGACCCAGGCTCACCGGCGGGCGGCCTGCTGGCCCCCTCCGACGGGATGCTGCGCGCCCTTGGCGCGAACTACCGGGTGGTCGAGGCGCGCGCCGGCAGCGTCTGCGGCAGGCCGGCGCGCCTGGTCGAGGCCGTACGGCACGACGGCCGCCCGGCGGCCCGCTACTGGATCGACGCGGCCAGCGGGGTCCCGCTGCGACGCGAGGTGCTCGACGGCCACGGCAGGGTGGCGCAGGCCGAGGCGTTCGTCGAGGTGACGATTCCCACACCGGTTCCGCAGGCGCGGCCCATCGCCGCCGAACGGCCGGCGCCCGGCCCGTCGGCGGCCGCGGCGAGCCTGCGAGCGCGGGGATGGAGCTTCCCGAACGTGCTGCCCGGCGGGTTCGAGCTGGCCGACGCCGCCGAGAGCGCCGGTTACCTGAAGCTGGGATACTCGGATGGAGTGTCCGTTGTGTCAGTGTTCGTGCAGCGGGGCACTCTCGACGACGAGGGTCTGGCGGGCTGGCGTAGTCAGCTCCGTGACGGGAATACGATCTGGATTCGGGACGCTGCAGGACTGGAGAGGATCTGGGCGAGTGGAGGCCATGTCTACACCGTGGTCGCGGACGCGCCCCCCGACGTGGCGCAGGTCGCCATCGGCGGGCTGCCACACGAGGCGGGGCCTGGCTTCTGGCAGCGGTTCGCACGCGGCGCCGATCGTGTGCTTTCCTGGGTCAACCCGTTCGCCTGACACTCGCTTAACAACTCTCGAACACCGCACGCGCGAACATCGCGGTGTCCGAACAAGGAGTGGTGAGACTAGATGACCGACGAGACGCGCCCTACAGACGGACGCACGCCGTCGGACCTCGCCGAGCCCCAGGGACGGCCTGACTTCCTGCCCGCACACGACGGGTGGGAGAGCGTGCGAACCGAGCAGCCCGGCTGGGACCGTGACGAGCGCGTCCCGCCCGCCCCGCCGTACGGCACCGGCTGGGGCGACCCGTCGGGGCGCTCCGAAGCCGACGACACAGCCGCCAACGCCACCGCTGTGTTCGGCGCCCCCGAGCAGGGCCCCCCGCTGCGGCCCCCGCCGCCTGCGCAGGCGGTCGGCATGGGCCACGGGTGGGGGCCGCCGCCCGTCCCCACCGACGGCGGGTTCGCTCCCGCGCGCCGCGGGCCGAGCACCGGCGTGCTGGTCGCGTTGGCCGTGGTGATCGCGCTGATCGCCTCGCTGATGGGCAGCGTGGGCACCTACCTGCTCACCAGGCAGGGCAGCTCGGGCACCGACCCCTCCTACTCGCTCGGCCCGGCGCCGTCGGGCAACACCAGCAGGGCGCCCGAATCGATCGCGGGCGTGGCCTCACGGGTGCTGCCCAGCGTGGTCTCCCTCGAGGTCGAGGGCAGCGCCGACGCGGGCACCGGCTCCGGCTTCCTGATCAAGGGCGGCTACGTGGTCACCAACAACCACGTCGTCGCCCTCGCCGCCCGTGGCGGCGCCATCAAGATCGTCTTCAACAATCGCAAGTCCACCAGCGGGCGCATCGTCGGCCGCGACCCCGGCTCCGACCTGGCCGTGGTCAAGCCCGACCAGACGTTCGGCACGCCGGAGATCACGCTCGGCAACTCCGACCAGGTCGTCGTCGGCGACCCGGTGATCGCGATCGGCTCGCCGCTCGGCCTCACCGGCACCGTTACCACCGGCATCGTCAGCTCGCTCAACCGGCCCGTCGTGGCCGGTGAGGACAACGACCCCGACCCCGCCTACATCAGCGCCATCCAGACCGACGCCGCCATCAACCCCGGCAACTCGGGCGGGCCGCTGGTCAACACCAAGGGCGAGGTCGTCGGCGTCAACTCCGCGATCGCCACCCTCAGCAGGGCCGTCTCCAGCCAGAGCGGCAGCATCGGCCTGGGCTTCGCGATCCCGATCAACCAGGCCAGGCGCGTCGCGCAGGAGATCGTCACCACCGGCTCGGCCAAGCGGGTCAAGATCGGCATCGTGGTCGACGCCGGCTACCGCGGCGAGGGCGTGCGCATCGCCTCCCAGCCGACGCAGGGCCGCCAGCCGGTCGAGGCCGACGGGCCCGCGGGCAAGGCCGGGCTGAAGGCGGGCGACATCATCCTCGAGGTCGACGGCCTGCGCATCCAGGACAGCACCGAGCTCATCTCGCTGATCCGCAGCAAGGACCCGAACTCGAAGATCGCCATCAAGTACCGGCGCGGGGGCGAGGAGCGGATGGCCTCCCTCGTCGTCACCGCCGAGAAGGAACCCACGCCCAGGCCCTCGTGACCGCACACCTCGCCCGGGTTGGGGCCGGGCCCATCGCTGGGCCCCTTCCTCGGGCGGGGGCGGTCGGGTTGGGCCTCATTCTCGGGCGGGGTCCATCGCGTTGGATCTCTCCCTGGGCGGGGTGCTTCATCGCGCGGGCGAACCCTTAGTCTGGAACTGGCCCGGGTTGTCCCCGGATCCGGTTGACAGCGGTAGGAGCTTGCGGTGTTCGGACTCGGTTGGATGGAGGTCGGCGCGCTCGTCGTCATCGCGCTGCTGGTCTTCGGTCCTGACAAGCTGCCGCAGGCGGCCGCCCAGGCGGGCAGGACACTGCGCAACCTGCGCCGCATGGCGACCAGCGCGCGCGACGACCTGAGAGCGGGGCTCGGCCCCGAGTTCGCCGACTTCGACCCCGCCGACCTCAACCCGAAGAACTTCGTACGCAAGCACCTGCTGGAGGACGCGGAAGAGGCGTGGAACGCCTCCACCGCCGCGCTGGAGCCCGCGCCTGTGGGGGCGCCTGAGCCGGTGTCCGAGCTCGGGTACGGCGAGCTGCCCCCCTACGACCCCGAGGCTACCTGAGAGTCCCCTCGCGACCCCGAGGCGACGTTGAGGATTCCCTACGACTCAAGGGCCGCCTGAGGGCCCCTCGCGACTCCGAGGCCACCTGAGGGCCTTTCGCGACTCCGAGGCCAGCTGAGAGCCCCTCGTGACTCCGAGGCGACCTGAGGGTCTCTCACGACCCTGGGGCCGTCTGAGCGCCCCTTGCGATTCCGGGGTGACCTGACGGAGTCTTCACGGCGTGGCGGTCCCCGCCTCTTGCGACCTCCGAGGCTCCTGAGGGAAGCTTCCCGCTTGACGCCTTCGGGGCCTTGCGGGGGAGCCTTCACGTAGCGGTGGTCACCGTCGCCGCTGGAGTGCCGTGATGGACGGGCGGCGAGCGGTGACCACGGTGGGCTTACGTTGGCGTGCCGTACAGAAACAGATAGATCAGCGGCCCGCGGGAGACAGGCCCAGCTGCAGGCCCTTGATGCTCGAGCCCCGCTTCGACAGCGCGGCCGCGATGCGGCCGAGCTCGGCCGCCGCGGGCGAGTCGGGGTCGGTCAGGACGAGCGGCTTGCCCTCGTCGCCACCCTCCCGCAGACGCGTGTCGATCGGCACCTGGCCGAGCAGCGGCACCCTGGCGCCCAGCGTGCGGGTCAGCGCGTCGGCCACGATCTGGCCGCCGCCCTCGCCGAAGACGTTGATCTTCTCGTCGCAGTGGGGGCAGGGCAGCCACGCCATGTTCTCGATGACGCCCGCGATCTGCTGGTGCGTCTGGGCGGCGATGCTGCCCGCGCGCTCGGCCACCTCCGCCGCAGCCATCTGCGGCGTCGTGACGACCAGGATCTCCGCGCCGGGCAGGCGCTGCGCGACCGAGATCGCGATGTCGCCGGTGCCCGGCGGCAGGTCGAGCAGCAGGACGTCGAGGTCGCCCCAGTAGACGTCGGCGAGGAACTGGTGCAGCGCGCGGTCGAGCATCGGCCCGCGCCACACGACCGGCGAGTTGCCCTCGGGCTTGAACATCCCGACCGAGATGACCTTGATGTCATGCGCCACCGGCGGCATGATCATGTCCTCGACCTTGGTGGGACGCTCCGACGCGCCGAGCATGCGCGGGATGCTGTGGCCGTAGATGTCGGCGTCGACGATGCCCACCTTGAGGCCCTGCGCGGCCATCGCGGCGGCCAGGTTGACGGTCACCGACGACTTGCCCACGCCGCCCTTGCCGCTGGCCACCGCGAAGACGCGGGTCAGCGAGCCCGGCTGGTTGAAGGGGATCTCCTTTTCCGGAGCCCTGTTGCCGCGCAGCTTGGTCTGCAGGTCCTTGCGCTGTTCCTGGCTCATCACGTCGAGGACGACGCGCACGCTGGAGACGCCGTCGAGCTTGGCGACGGCGTTGGTGACGTCGCGGGTGATCGTGTCTTTCAACGGACACCCCGCCACCGTCAGGTAGATGCTGACGACGACCTCGCCGGAAGGCGAGATGTCGATGCTCTTGACCATGTCAAGGTCGGTGATCGGCCGGCGGATCTCGGGGTCGTTGACCGTGGCGAGCGCGGCTGTCACCTGTTCCGGGGAAGGTGCCATGGGTCCATGGTATGAACCCAGACAGGGTATGCCGAACGCTGGGGCCGATCTGGCTACCGGAATGTGGCCGTTCTTCTCAGTAGGATGCCGCCATGGTGGTGATCTCGCCCGAGGAGTCGACTGTCTGGCGCATGATGCAGCGGGCCCAGGTGCGCATCACCCGCCGCCTGGAGAGCGAGCTGCTCGGCGCCCACGACCTGGCGCTGGCCTCCTACGACGTGCTGCTCCAGCTCTCCGAGGCGGAGCGGTGGCGGCTGCGGATGAACGATCTGGCCGACCGGGTCCTGCTGTCGCGCAGCGGCCTGAGCAGGCTCATCGACCGCCTGCAGCGCGACGGGCTGGTCCATCGTGAGGCGTGCGCCGACGACGCGCGCGGCCTGTTCGCGGTGCTGACCGAGATCGGCGCCGTACGGCTGGCCGAGGCCACCCCCACCTACCTGCGCGGCATCCGGGCCGAGTTCCTCGACGTGCTGGAGCCCGAGGAGCTCGCGCAGTGCTCGGCGATGCTCACGAAGATTCTGGTCGCTCCTCGCTGAAGCGCTGCAGCTCAGAGCGGAGGAAGTCGCGGGTGGCCAGCTCGCCGATGGACCTGCGCATTCCCGCGATCTCGCGGGTCAGATACTCGATGTCGGCCTGGTTGCGCTCGTAGGCCAGCCGGTCCTGCTCGTACTGCACGCGGTCGCGGTCGCCCTGGCGGTTCTGTGCCAGCAGGATCAGCGGCGCCGCGTAGGAGGCCTGGAGCGAGAGCATCAGCGTCAGGAAGATGAACGGGTAAGGGTCGAAGGCCAGCCAGTCGGCCGCGAGGGAGTTCCAGCCGATCCACAGCGCCACGAAACCCGTCATGTAGACGAGGAAGCGGGCGGTGCCGAGGAAGCGGGCGATCTCCTCCGCCAACTTTCCGAACGCCTCGGGGGCGTAGTGGGGGCGGAAGCTGCGCCTCAGCTCCCGCGGCTGGTCGAGCCGGTCAATCGTCATCGCGCCAGTCCTCGATGTCGCGCCAGTCTTCCGGCAGCAGGTGGTCGAGGACGTCGTCGACGGTCACCGCGCCCACGAGCTGGCCGAGCTCGTCGACGACCGGGGCCGCCACGAGGTTGTAGGCGGCCAGGTAGGAGGTCACCTCGGTCAGGGGCAGCTCGGGCCTGATCGGGTCCAGCGAGGCGTCGATGACCGCGCCGAGCAGCGTGGACGGCGGGTCGCGCAGCAGCCGCTGGAAGTGGGTGACGCCGAGGTAGGTGCCGGTGGGCGTCTCGTTCGGCGCGCGCGTGACGAAGACCTGGGCGGCCACGGCGGGCGGCAGGTCCTTCTGCCTGATCTGCGCCAGCGCCTCGGCGATCGTGGCGCTGGGCGGCAGGATCACGGGGTCGGTGGTCATCATGCCGCCCGCGGTGTTCTCGTCGTAGGTCAGCAGCCTGCGCACCGGAGCGGCGTCACGCGGCTCCATCAGCGCCAGCAGCTTGGCCGACTGCTCCTCCGGCAGGTCCTGCAGCAGGTCGGCGGCGTCGTCGGGGCCCATCTCCTCCAGGACGTCCGCGGCCCGTTCGGGCGCGAGCGTGCCGAGGATGCCCATCTGGTCGCGCAACGGCAGCTCCTCCAGCACGTCGGCGAGGCGGACGTCGTCGAGCGCCGCGGCGACCTCGATCCGCCGCTTGTCGGGCAGCGCGTGCAGGGCGCTGGCCAGGTCGGCGGCGCGCGTCGACTCGAAGGCGGCGATGAGGCCGGCGGCGCCCTGGTCCTGCTGGAGGGTGTCGAAGCCCGAGGCGTCACGCCAGTCGACGATCCGCGGCTCGCGGCGCTTCTTCCTGACGACGGCGACCTTGGTGATCTCCCAGGTGCCCGGCCGTACCTCCTCCATGGCGAGGTCATAGACGATCATCGGCTCGCCTTCCACCCCGACCGTCAGGTCGAGCATCTGGCCGAGGACGAGGGTCTCGGTGGCGCGCTGCTCGAACCTGCGCATGTTCAGCCGCCCCGTGAAGATGACCGAACCTGCCTCGATGCCGCGGACCCTGGTGATGGGCAGGAACACCCGGCGGCGGGGCTGCACCTCGACCACCATGCCGTGGACGCGTGGGGTCTGCGCGGGGCGCATGCCCGCGACGATGTCTCTGAGGCGGCCGATCTGGTCACCGGCCGGATCGAAGACCGCGGTGCCGGCCAGCCGGGCGACGAAGACCCTCACCTCAGCAGCGTAACCGGGGCGGAGGGATTGCCTCCGCTGCGACTGGCATGTAAGTATCAAAACATCTCATTGGTGGTGACATATGAAGTATGCAGGATTGGCGATCGCCTTCGTCTCGTCGTGGTGTTTCGCCTTCTCGGGGCCGATGGCGAAGTTTCTGGGAGCCGCGGGGTTGGCTCCCCTGGAGGCCGTGTGGGCCCGTATGGCGGGCGCGGGATTGCTGTTGCTGGCCGTACTGGCGGTGGTCAAACCGCGGGCGCTGCGCATCCCACGGTCCAGGCTGCCGTTCTTCGGCGCCTATGCCGTGATGGCGGTGGCCGGGGTGCAGGCGCTGTATTTCGTGGCCATCACGAGGTTGCCGGTGGGAATCGCGCTGCTGCTGGAGTTCATGGCGCCGGTGATGGTCGTGGTGTGGGTGCGGTTCGTCAGGCGGGTACGGCTGCCGCGCGCGGCGTTCGTCGGCGCGGTGGTGGCGGTCGTGGGCCTCGGCATCGTCGTCGAGGCGTGGCAGGGGATGCGGATCGACGCTGTCGGCCTGGTGCTTGGCCTGGCGGCGGGGGCGTGCTGCGCCGGATATTTCCTGATGAGCGATAGCTTCGGGGACGACGTGGACCCCCTTGGGCTGATCGCCTGGGGCATGATCGGCGCGGCCGTGGTGCTGCTGCCGTTCTCGCGGCCGTGGAACATCCCGTGGGAGGCGTTCACCCGGCAGGCCACGCTGGGCGGGCACACGCTGCCGGTGCTCGGCGCCTACCTGTGGATGGTCGTCGTGGCGACCGTCGTCGCCTACATCCTCGGCGTCAACGCGGTGCGCCGGCTGTCGGCCGCCGTGGGCGCCACCGTCGCCTCGCTCGAGGTGATCGGTGGCGCGGTGGTGGCGTGGGCGCTGCTGGGCGAGTCGCTCGGGGCGTTCCAGATCCTTGGCGGGCTCATCGTGCTCAGCGGCGCGCTGCTGGCGCAGACCGCCACCACCAAACCCGCCGCCGAGCCCGTACGGGAGCTCAGCCCCGTCTGACCCCCGGCCCCGGCTTGGCCTCAGCCGCCCTTGAGTTCGGTCAGTTCGGGTTCGGGGGTGGGGGTGTCCTCGGTCGGCGTCGAGGTCGGCTGCTCCTGGGGCGGCTCGGGCGTCGCGGCATCCGTCGGCTCGGGCTGCTGGTCGCCGGGGTCGGCGGTGGCCTCCTGCGACGGGTCGGTCACCTGCCCTCCTTCGGGGCCCGTGGAGACGACGACCACCACCGTGCTGCCCTTGGCCACGCGGCCCGACGCCGGTGCCGTAGAGATCACGAAGTCCGCGGCGATTCCGTCGTCGGGAACGCTCTTGAGCTTGGCCACCAGACCGAGCTTGTCCAACTGCGCGACGGCGTCGTCCACGTGCCAGCCCTCCAGCAAGGGAAGGGTCACCCTCGTCTTCGACTTGGGTCTGGAGGGCTGCGCGACCGGTGGGTTCGCGTTGCCTTCTTCATAGACCGGGCCGGTGTTGGCGTTCTGCTGCTGGGCCTGCGAACCGCCGCCGCCACCGCGGCCCGAGTTCGACATGAGGGTGGGGACGATCACCGCCACGGAGAACAGGGCCGCCATCACCCCGGCGGCCAGCAGCAGGGCGGGGCGTAGCCGCCTGCGCTTCTTGGGGAGCGGCGGCTGCCGGCTCTCGCTCAGTTCGGGCAGGAGGGCCGTCGGGATCGGCTCGACAGGCGCCGTGGGCTGGTCGCGGCGCGCCCTACGCCGGGAAGGCTTGTTCGCGGGCGTGGCGGATTTGGCGGCCTTCTTGGTACGGCTGGCGGGGGTGCCGGGGTCGGTCGCGGCGTCGTCCACGGCCTGCAGGGCCGCCGTCGCCTCCTGGGCCCGAGCGGGGTTCCGGCGCCCCGCCTGCTCAGGTCGTCCCGCCTCGCCGGAGGCTGTGGCATGCCCCGATGGCGCCGCGTCGCCCGGCGGCGCTGTTTCCAGGAGCGTCGCCGGCATCCCGGCATCCCGGGACGCTCCGGGCGTCCCGGCATCCCGGGAGGATGCGGGCGTCCCGGCATCCCGGGAGGATGCGGGCGTCCCGGCTCCCTGGTGGGATCCAGCTGTCGCGGCTTCCCGGGGGGCTGGCGGGGTCGTGGCGTCGTGGGGTGATGCGGGGGTCCCGGCTTCGTGGGGTGCCGGGGTCCTGGATTCGTGGGGCGATTCGGGTGTGTCGGCTTCCTGGAGGGTCGCCGGTGCGCCGGGCTCCTGGAGGGTGACCGGTGTGCCGGGCTCCCTGAGGGTCGGGGGCATCGCGGCTTCCCGGAGCGTCGCCGGTGCGCCGGGCTCCTGGAGAGTCCCGGGCATCCCGGGCTCCTGGAGGGTCGCCGGTGTCCTGGGCTGCTGGGGTGGTGCCGTGGGCGCCGGCCGTACGTCAGGTTGGTGTCCCACGAGGCGCAGCAGCGCCTCCTGAGCGGTCGGGCGCGCCGACGGGTCCTTCGTCAGGCAGGCCCCGACCAGTGACCCGAGCGGCTCGGCCAGCGCCGGCAGTTCGGGTTCCTTGGTGAGGATCCGGTGGAAGATCGCGGGCACGCTGTCGCCGCCGAACGCGGGACGTCCCGTCGCCGCGAACACCATCGTGACCGCCCACGCGAACAGGTCCGAGGACGGGCCGACGGTCTCGCCCGAGATCTGCTCGGGCGACATGTAGGCGGGCGTGCCGATGAGACCGCTCGCACTGGCGGTCGTGGCGTCCAGCGCCTTGGCGATGCCGAAGTCGATGACCCTGGCGCCGTCGAGGCCCAGGAGCACGTTGCTCGGCTTGAAGTCGCGGTGGACGACCCCGGCCCGGTGGATGGCCGCCAGGGCCGCCATCGTGCCCACCGCGAGCCGCTCGAGGGCCCCGGCGGCGCGCGGACCGTTCTCTCTGACCAGCTCGTCGAGGGAGACGCCGTCGACGTACTCGCTCACGATGAACGGCCGGTCGCCGTCGGTCGAGGCGTCGAGCACTCTGGCGGTGGAGAACTCCGCGACCTTCCTGGCAGCGGCCACCTCCCTCATGAAGCGGTTCTGCGCGGCGGGGTCGCCGGAGAACCGGGCGTGCAGCATCTTGACGGCCACCCGCTCGCCTGAGGCGGACCTGCCCAGGTAGACGACCCCCTGGCCGCCTTCGCCCAACCGGCCGAGCAGTTCGTAGTCGCCCACGCGAGTGGCCTCATGGGCCAGGAGCGGCTTCAGATTCTGCACTTAATGCACCTTATGGGGTAAGTCGTACGACGGTGGAGGTATCTGCCCAGCGGTCGGTCAGCCCGGCCGCGTCGGGCGTGTTGAGCCGCTCCTTGGCCAGCGCTGCCACGGCCTCGGCCGCCTGCGCCTGATCCACCACCTCGACACCCGCGTCGAACACCACCAGCTCCGCCCCGTTGTCCTTGCTTCTCAGCGTCACTCGCACGCTGTCCCTTTGATCCAGTCCCGGCAGATTTTGTTCCCCGCCGCCGGTAACCAGATAGATCGCACCATCGTGCCAGATATGCCACGCCAGGCGCGGCCGATCGAGATGCACCCACAACACCCCGGACTTCTTCGCACCCTCCTCGATCGCCCCCACGCGCTCCTCCTCTTCTCGTCGGCTCCGGCCCGCGCGGCTTCTGTCCAGTCGCAGGGTCTGTACGGCAAGCCCAGCCCGAGCCCACCGCGGTCACGGGGCCGGGGTCCGTCCTCACACGCCACTCCAGCAGGACGTGGCGGGCGTCCGCAACGTCGCCCGTGAACCCGGAATATGGTGCTTCTTGTGCTCTATGCCCTCTATGCCCGTCACCTGCGCTCCCGGCTGCTGAAGGGTCCACTCCCCGCCCACGTCGCCCTGGTGATGGACGGCAACAGGCGATGGGCCAAGGAGATGGGCCTGGACAACCCGAGCCAGGGGCACCGTCACGGCGTCGAGCACATCGAGACCGTCATCGGCTGGTGCGCCGACCTCGACATCAGGAACGTCACCATCTACGTCGCCTCCGTCGACAACGTTCGCAAGCGCGAGTCAGCGCAGGTCGCCTTCTACATGGGACTGATCGAGGAGATCATCGCGGGACGGCTGGTCGACTCGGACCCCCGGTGGCGGCTCCACGTGGCGGGACGGCTCGACGAACTGCCCGACTCCACGGCCCACGCGCTCAAGCTCGCCGTCGACCGTACTCGCGACAGGGAAGGCTTCCACCTGACGCTCGCCATCGGCTACGACGGACGGCAGGAGGTGGTCGACGCGCTCAGGTCCGTGCTGACGGACAGGGCGGACGCGGGGGTGCCGATCGACGAGCTCGCCCGAACGATCACCGCGGACGACATCGCCGCCCACCTCTACACGGCGGGGCGGCCCGACCCGGACCTCCTCATCAGGACGAGCGGGGAGCAGCGGCTGTCGGGGTTCCTGATCTGGCAGGCGGCCGCCGCCCGGCTGCACTTCTGCGATGTGTACTGGCCCGGGTTCCGCCACATCGACTTCCTGCGCGCCCTCCGCTCCTACGCCACCCGCCGCCCCTGACCCAACGAGCCCCACAACTCGGCGTGTGCGGAGCCGGGGAAGGGGTTGTGCTGCCCTCCGGCGGGGGGCGGCGCTAGCGTTTGGGGCATGCGCTCACGCCGTTCCTGCCTCGCCGTCCCGGGATCCAACCCGCGCTTCCTCGAGAAGGCCCAGACGCTCCCGGCCGACGAGGTCTTCCTCGACCTCGAAGACTCGGTCGCGCCGCTGGCGAAGGAGGAGGCGCGCAAGAACATCGTGACGGCTCTGCGCGAGGGCGACTGGGGTGGGAAGGTACGCGTCGTCAGGGTCAACGACCTCACCACCCAGTGGACCTACCGCGACGTGATCGAGGTCGTGGAGGGCGCGGGGGAGTTCCTCGACTGCGTGATGCTGCCCAAGGTGCAGGACCCCACCCAGGTGATGTGGCTCGACACGCTGCTCACCCAGATCGAGCGGACGATGGGCTTCGAGGTGGGCCGCATCGGCATCGAGGCGCAGATCGAGAACGCGCGCGGCCTGGTGAACGCCGACGCCATCGCCGGGTCGTCGCCGCGACTCGAGACGCTGGTGTTCGGGCCCGCCGACTTCATGGCCTCGATCAACATGCGCACGCTGGTCGTGGGCGAGCAGCCGCCCGGCTACACCGAGGGTGACGCCTACCACTACATCCTGATGCGGCTGCTGATGGCGGCCCGTACGCACGACCTCCAGGTGATCGACGGGCCGTACCTGCAGATCAAGGACGTCGAGGGGTACCGGCGGGTGGCGCGCAGGGCGGCGGCGCTGGGCTTCGACGGCAAGTGGGTGCTGCACCCGCTGCAGGTGGAGGCGGCCAACGAGGTGTTCTCGCCCGCGCAGGAGGACTACGACCACGCCGAGCTGATCCTGGAGGCCTACGAGTACTACACGACGGTCGAACGGCGGGGCGCGGTGATGCTCGGCGACGAGATGATCGATGAGGCGTCACGCAAGATGGCGCTGGTGGTGGCCGCCAAGGGCCGCGCGGCGGGCCTCCGGCGTACCAGCACCTTCACACCGGACTCCTGAGACCCGCTCAGAACCGCACGCCGATCGTGGTGAAGAACCAGAACGACGAGGTCAGCCACAGCCCCACCAGGGCGACGAACACCGTTCCGCCCAGCACGGGCAGGCTCCACCCCGGCAGTCCCTTGCGCGGCAGCGCCAGCATCTTCGCGGCGAACACCCCGTAGAAGAAGCAGCCGAGGAACGAGTGCGCCAGCACCCTGGGCACGTCGTACTGAAGCCCGAGCGCGTACAGGCAGTGGAAGGCGACCGGCACGGTGAGCAGGAACGCCACCCGTCCCGACCAGCGGTGCACCCACGCGGGGACGGTGACCCCGAGCCTGCCCCACATCGACAGCGCCGAGACCACCTGCACGATCGCCAGCACGAACGCCCCGGTCGTCAGCCAGGCCTTCATCGCCAGGGCCCCCGAGAACCCGGCGGGCCCGACCGCGAAGCCGGTGGGCGTGTGCAGGCGCCCGTAGACGCCGAGCGCGACCATCACCAGGGCCCCGACCAGCAGCGGCACCAGCAGGCCCACGGCCGTGCGCTTGTCGACCATGACGGTCATGGCATCTCCTCGATGAATTCGTCGACGTCCTTCGGGGTGACGGCGCTGCCGTCGATGGTCACCGGCGAACCCGGCGTGATCGTGGGCACGGGGGCGGGCACGCCGTCCTTGACCATGGCGCCGACCTGGACGAACCCATTGC
Source organism: Nonomuraea sp. NPDC059194 (assembly GCF_042754765.1). Taxonomy (NCBI): domain Bacteria; kingdom Bacillati; phylum Actinomycetota; class Actinomycetes; order Streptosporangiales; family Streptosporangiaceae; genus Nonomuraea; species Nonomuraea sp. NPDC059194. The sequence goes on from NZ_JBHZBH010000003.1 coordinate 296,432, forward strand.
CGTCCGGACGGGGCAGGACGATCCACCCGGCCCGGTAGCGCGCGCCGCGCACCTGGGCGGTCGCCCGGTAGAGGCCTGAGGGCTTCTTGACGGTGGGCGCGGTGAAGTCCCATTCCCTGCCGCTGATGACGAGCTCGCCCTTCGCCTTGCGGCCGCCCAGTACGGCGGTGAGCCTGGCGTCGCCGAAGCCCTTCAACGCGATCCTGCCGTCGGTCACCTTGCCGGCGAACCAGGCCTCGGTCCTGCCGTCGCAGAAGTAGCCGACGGCCTTGCCGTTCCTGACGGAGACGGCGATGAGCCCGCCGTTGCCCCGCACCCGGCCCGCGTAGTCGGCCTTCACGACCGCTCGCCGTACGGACCGCGTGGGTGAGGGCTTCGCGGACGCGGCGGGTGTGGACGTCGCCTCGGCGACGGGCACGGCGGTGGCGACGCTCTGGTCCACCGGCGCCGCGGTGATACTGGCCACACCCAGTCCCGCGGCGAGCGCGGCGCCCGCCGCCAGGGTGATGAACGGCCCCAGCCTTGACATGAGTGCTCCCCAGGTTCGGATGTCTCCCCCTGAGAATCCGCCTCGGCCGGCGCCTTGTCTGTGAACTTATGCGCATCCGGCCGGACAGAATGAAGAGATGCACGACAACCAGCCGCCGGTCCCGCACGGCCCGCAACCACCGCCGCACGGCCCGCAGCCGTACGGCGCGCAGTACGCTCCGGCGCCCTACCCCCAGGGTCAGTACGGCATGCTGCCGCCCAAGCCGCCGTGGTTCGTGCCCGCGCCCTCGGGCACCCGGTACGACCACCTGGCGCGCAACCCGCTGAACGCCTGGTGGCGGCAGGTCGTCGGCACGCTGGTCGTGGCGACGGCCTTCTTCGGCATGGCGCTCTTCGTGGTGCTGGCCGGTCTGGTCGTGGCGTCGGTCCTCGGCATGCCGACGACGCTGTCCGAACAGCAACTCTTCGGCGACCCCGTGTTCGGCCTGGCGGTGACGCTGCTGTCGATCGCCGGGGTGCTTCCGCTGGTGTACGGGACGGTGGCGCTGTTCCAACGCAGGCCGCCCGGCACGCTCTCCTCGGTCGCGGGACGTATCAGGTGGGGCTGGCTGGCGCGGTGCGCGGGCGTCGGCGTGGTGGCGATGATCCTCGGCCAGGGCGCGCTCTACCTGGCGTACGTCGTCACCGGCGAGAACACCTCGGAACTGCTTGGCTGGAAGGGGTGGGCGACGTTCCTGCCCGCGTTCGCGGTGATCCTGGTGCTGGTGCCGTTCCAGGCGGCGGCGGAGGAGTACATCTTCCGCGGGTGGCTCCTGCAGGCCTTCGGCGCGTACGTCAGGTCGCCGTGGCCCGGCATCGTGCTCGGTTCCGCCGGTTTCGCGGCGCTGCACGCCTACACCGACTGGGGCATCCTCGACGTGTTCAGCTTCGGGGTGCTCATGGGCTGGCTGGCGGTCAGGACCGGCGGGCTCGAGGCCGCGATCGCCATGCACGTGGTGAACAACACGGTGGCCTTCTCGATCAGCGCGGCGGCGGGAGAGCTCGACAAGGCCATGCAGCAGGGGGCGGTGCCGTGGCAGTCGTTGGTGGGGACGGCGGTGCAGCTGTCGGTGTTCGCCGTCGGGGTGCTGTGGCTGGCCAGAAAACGGGCGATCAACACCGTTTCTCCATAAAGCACGCAGGGGTTCCATGAATCTCGCTAGAGAGGTCTCGCCATCGGGGCGCGGGCATGCTGGTCTGGATTCTGTGGAGGTGCGCGCAGGTGATCATTTCGGTGGATGGGGTAGAAGTACCGGCGTGCGTCTCCCGAAATAGACGTAGATAACTGGAACGGTAACTGGAACGGTCCGGATATTTCCCGACTAGGAGGTGCGTCGCGTGGCCTCGGGCCCCAGCGATCCGCGCACACCACGGCACCAGCCGGACGACGGTCCGCGCGCTCCAGAACCTCGCTCTCCCGAGGACTCGGCGCACCGGGAGGGAGAGCCGCGTCCCTCGGGCGGATCGAGTACGCCGGAGGAGCCGAGAATCCGGCACGCGCCTCCCGGTCCGAGGGACGACCACACGCGCGGTGTGCCCGTCGCCTCGCCGTGGGGGATGCCGCCGTTCGCCTCGCCTACGCCTGAGGACGACCAGGCCGAGGGGGACGCCGCGGCGTGGCCGAAGGGCCGCAGGCCGTACAGCTCGCCACCCGCGCCCACGCCCCCCGCGCCACCCGCGCCCACGCCCCCCGCGTCCGCGCCGCACGAGGCCAGGCCGCACGAGACGGGGTCGACGGAGACGGGGTCGCCCGGGGCCAGGCCGCACGAGACGGGGTCGACGGAGACGGGGTCGCCCGGGGCCAGGCCGCACGAGACGGGGTCGACGGAGACGAGGCCGCCCGGGGCGAGGCACCACGAGGCAAGGTCGCCCGAGGAGGCGAGGCCGCACGCGACGGGGCCGACCGAGACGAGACCGGAGCAGGGCGAGCCGCGCCGCGCTCGCAGGGTCGTGCCCCCCGACCGGCTGGTCGCCTCGGGCCCACCCCGCCCCCAGCCCAGCCGCACCCAACCCCCAGCACCCCAGTCCCCGGCCACGTCACCTCCGGGCTCCCAGTCCCCGGCCACGTCACCTCCGGGCTCCCAGTCCCCGGCCACCCGGTCCTCGACCGCCTCGCCTTCGGTCGGCCAAGCCCCGGCCACCCAAGCCCCGGCCACCCAAGCCCCGGCCACCCAAGCCCCGGCCACCCAAGCCCCGGCCACCCAAGCCCCGGCCGCGCCGCCGTCAGACGCGCCGCCGTCGGCCACCGCGCCCTCGGACACCGAATCCCCGGCCAGCACCCGCCCCCGGGCCACGCCGCCTTCGGCTGACCAATCCCCGGCCACTCAGCCCCCCACCGTTCAGCCCTCCGTCGCCCCGTCGAGCGAGATGCCCGCCGGGGGCGCGCACGTTCCCGAGCGGGACAGGCCGACCGCGCCGCATCCCCGTCCGCCTGGGGTCAGGACGGGTCCGCCCAAGACCCGCCAGCCGTACCGGACACACGCGCCCCGACCGGAACCGGAGCGCCCAGAGGCCGGGGAGCAGCGGGGTGACGCCGGAGCGGGCACGCCGCCCATCCCGGTGCGGGCCGAGATCCCCGTCGAGCCCGAACGCGGTCCTTCCGAGATCCCCACGGAATCCGGGCGCGTCTCCTCCGAGATCCCCGCCGAGCCCAAGTCCGAGGCGGCTCCGCCCCAGGACCAGGGCGAGAACCAGGGTCAGGGCCGTGGCCCGGTCGCGGGACAGAGCCACAGCAGGGGCCAGGGTCGAAGCGCAGGCCTGGAGCAGGCTCAGGGACAGGGACAGGGCCACAGCAGGGGCCAGGATCAGGGGCGAAGCGCGGGCCAGGCCGATGGCGAGCCAGTCCGTAGGGTGGGGCGGCCGCCGGGGGGTCGCCCCACCCGTCCCGACCTGCTCGTCGCCTCCGGTCCCACTCCGCCGGGCGGTGCGGCGGGCAGGCACCACAGGGGCCCCGCCCCCTCCGCGATCCGCAGGTCGAGTCCCATGCGGCGGCGCCGTCCCCTCGGTCCCTACGTGATCGTGATCACCCTCGCCCTGACGGTGGCCGCAGGCGTGATCCTCTGGCAGTTGTGGAACTCCGGCCAGCAGGGCCTGCGCCTGGCCGCGGGCGCGAGCCGTTCGGGAGACGAACTGTTCGTGGTCCCGGCGGCGGGCGACGGCTCCAACCAGAAGCTCAACGACCTGGCCGCCGTGGGCACTACCGTGGTGGCAGTCGGCAGTGACACCACCAGCCCCGTCCCGCGTCCCCTGTTCCTCTTCTCCGCGGACAGCGGCGCCACGTGGCAGCTCGCCAACGTCACCGGCTCCACGTCCACCACCGTCCAGGGGGTAGTCGGGGCGGCAGGCGGCTGGCTCGCCTTCGGCCAAGACGGCGTGGGCGACGAGCGCGGCCTGTGGACGAGCGCGGACGGCGCGACGTGGGCGGCCGTCGAGCAGAGCGGCCTGAAGGCGTTCGGGAAGGGCGACCTCATCCACGACATCGCCAGGACCGCGTCGGGCTTCGTCGCCGTCGGCCGTACCGTCTTAAGCGACGGCACCTCGGGCCCCGTCGCGTGGCACTCGCCCGACGGCCGCGCCTGGACGCGGGTCGACAGCCGCGAGATCGGCACGCCCGACAAGGTCCGCGAGTTCAAGGCCGTCGTGGCCAGGCAGGACCAGGTCGTCGTCCTGGCCCAGCCGGCCCAGGGGGGTGGCTCGGTCGTCATGCGGTCGACGGACGGCGGGCGCACCTGGGTCCGCACCGCGACCCGGCTGCCCGACGTCCCGCCCCGGCAGGGCACGCTCGCCGCGCTCCCGGAGCGTTTCGTGCTGATCCCGGCCAGGCAGCGCGACGCCAAGGGCGACGTGCCGGTCCGCTGCTCACCCACCGGCGCCGAATGGAGCGCGTGCGGCACGATCGGCGGGCTCGGCGCGCAGAGCACGGGCGTCAACGCGGTCGTCTCCCATACCGGGGGCCTGGCCGCCGTCAGCCAGTCGGGCCTCGACAGCTACACCGTCCACACCAGCACCGACGCGGCCAGGTGGACCGAACGCGCCGACCTCGGCAGCATGCCGGGCGCGACCGTGCGCGGGCTGGCCCTGGCCGACTCGGGCACGCTGGTCGTCGGCGGCGACCGGGCCGCCGCAGACGTCGACAACCAGCTCGTGCTGATGACCGTCAAGGACGGCGAGCAGGCCGCCCCGGTACGGCTGGCCGACATCAAGGGCCTGACCAGGATGGCCCGCGAGACCGCCCGGGTCGCGGCGGCCGACGGCCGGTTCGTCGCCGTCGGCTCTGCCTCGGCCGACGCGGGCATCTGGACCAGCACGAACGCCGTCGACTGGAAGTCCGTCACGCTCGGCGCGCCCCGGCGGCAGGAGCTCAGCGATCTCGCGCACGGCCGCAAGGGCTGGCTCGCGGTCGGCACCACCATGCCGGACGCCTCCTCCACCGAGCCGCTGCTCGTCGGTTCGGCGGACGGCCGCTCGTGGAAGAGGATCGACGGCCCCTCCCGCGCCGACGGCCAGCCGTACCTGTCGATGCGGTCGGTGGCCGCGGGCGAGGACGGCTACGTGATCGCCGGTGAGGACCGGTCGGCTTCCGGTACGGCGAGCGCCGCGCTCTGGCACACGACCGACCTGCGCAAGTACAGCCGCGTCGCGAAGCTGCCCCGCGACGGCGCGGGCGTCCGCATCCACGACGTCGCCGCGGGTCCTGGCAGCTACGTCGCGGTCGGCGGCGCGGGCGGCGCGGAGCGCGAGAGCGGCGTCGTCTGGGTCTCCGCCGACGGCCTCACCTGGAAGGCCCGCGAGCGCCTCCTGCCGCCCGGCGCCACCTCCGCGGGGTTGCGCCAGGTCGTCTGGTACGGCGAGCGGATCGTCGCCATGGGCACCGCACAGGCGTCGGGTTCGCGGAAGGCGTTCGCCGCCGTGTCCGACGACCAGGGCGCGACGTGGAGCTACTCCTGGCTGCCCGCCGAGCAGGCCGCCGCCGTCCACGACCTGGCGTCGGCGGCGCAGGGGCTGGTGGCGGTGGGCTGGCACGGCGCTCAGGGCAGCGGCGACAGCGCGGCGTGGACCTCGGAGGACGGGCTGGCCTGGCACCGGCAGGACCTGACGAAGGATCGGCTGGGCGGCGAGGGCGCGCAGTGGCTCGGCGCTGTCACGGTCTCCGGCGCCGACGTGGTGGCGCTCGGGCGCTCCACGACCTACAACTCCGACCACCTCATCCTGTGGACGTCCACGCTGTCGTCCGACCGATGAAGCGGGCGACGTGACGGCGGCCCGCCGGAGTCCAGCTGGAGCGGCGTGATGGACGGGCGCCGGCCCCGCGCCCGCGGTGGGCTCGACCCGGCCTGCCGTACCGGATGAAAGGTTCAGTGCCGGCGCGGCACAGGTCAGTCGCTGAGTGATCTGTGGCCTTGACGCCTGGTGTTGATCGAGCGACGCGACAGGTGGCCTCGACCAGGCGCGGGAACCGGTATCCAGATGCCGGGGCGATTTCGGCGGTGACCTCGGGCGAGCGCACCCCACGGACCGCCAGGTCGAGATAGCGCTTCCCGCCGGGGCCTTCTTTAACCTGCACCATATATGCGAGCATCTATAGTGCTAGGAAGCTAGTTAAATGGAGCAATCGTGATCGAGTTCTATCTGGATGCGAAGTCCGGCCTCTCGCCCTACCAGCAGCTGGTCCAGCAAGTACGGCGTGCGCTCCGGCTCGGCCTGCTCCGCGAGGGCGACCAGCTCCCGACCGTCAAGGAGGTCGTGGCGCAGTTGGCGATCAACGCCAACACCGTCCTCAAGGCCTACCGGGAACTCGAGCACGAGGGCCTGGTCGCCGCCCGGCCAGGGGTGGGGACGTTCGTGACGGCGACGCTCACCGACACCTCGCTGGCCGCGCACGGCCCGCTGCGGCTGGAACTGCAGCGCTGGCTGGCCAAGGCCCGCCGGGCCGGCCTCGACGACGAGAGCATCGAGGCCCTTTTCATGACCACCTTTCGGACCGCCGCTCAGGAGGACATAGCGTGAGTTCCGTCCTAGAGGCTCAGGGACTGGGCAAGAAGTACGGCAAGCGCTGGGCGCTGCGCAACTGCACCATCGACATCCCGGACGGCCACGTCGTCGGGTTGGTCGGACCCAACGGAGCAGGCAAGACCACACTGCTGAAGCTGGCCACCGGCCAGTTGGAGCCCACGACGGGCGGACTCACCGTGCTGGGCGGCCGTCCCGCGGCCGGTCCCGCGCAGCTGGCCAAGGTCGGCTTCGTCGCCCAGGACACCCCCGTCTACGCCGGACTGAGCATCGCCGAGCACCTGCGGCTGGGCGCACGGCTCAACCCCGGCTGGGACGCCGGGATGGCCCGGGAACGGATCGCGCGGCTCGGTCTGGATCCCGCCCACCGGGTGGGCAAGCTGTCCGGGGGCCAGCGCGCCCAGGTCGCCCTCACCCTGGGCCTGGCCAAGCGGCCCGAACTGCTGATCCTGGATGAGCCGGTCGCCTCGCTCGACCCGCTGGCCCGCCGCGAGTTCCTGCAGGGCCTGATGGAGGCCACCGTCGAGCACGAGTTCAGCGTGATGCTCTCCTCCCACCTGGTCTCCGACCTGGAAAGGACGTGCGACTACCTGATCGTGCTCGTCGACTCGCGCGTCCAGATCGCCGGGGAGACCGAGCACCTGCTGGCCACCCATCACCGGCTCACCGGCCCGCGTCGCGATCCAAGCAGGCTGCCAGCGGATCAGCACGTCGTCTCCGCGCGGCACACCGATCGGCAGAGCACCTACATCATCCGTACCGGCGCCCCGATCCTCGATCCCGCCTGGACGGTCAGCCGGCTCACGCTGGAAGACCTCGTCCTGGCCTACATGGACAAGTCCACCGCCGCCGACCGGCGGCCCACCCTGGAGGTCCAGCGATGATCTGGCTGACCTGGCGCCAGTTCCGCGGCGCGGCCGTGATGACGTCGGTCCTGCTCGTGATGCTCGCCGCCGTCCTGATCCTGACCGGCTCGCAGCTGGCCGCCGACTACGCCACCGGGATCGCCTCCTGCACGCGGGGCGAGGAATGCCTGAACTTCTACGACCGGTTCTTCGACGCCTACCAGATCCCCTTCCTGGCCAGCACCCTCGTGGTACTGATCCTGCCCGCCCTGGCCGGGCTCTTCTGGGGAGCGCCGCTGATCACCAGGGAGCTGGAGGCTGACACGCACCTGCTGGTGTGGAACCAGAGCATCACCAGGACCCGGTGGCTGGCCGTCAAGGTCGGTCTCACCGGCCTGGTCGCCGCGGCCGCCGCGGGAATCAGCGGGCTCGCGGTGACCTGGTGGTCCGGACCTCTGGATCAGTCCGCTCCGGAGGGCCTCGCGCTCATGGATCCCCTGGTGTTCGGCGCGCGCGGGATCGCTCCCCTGGGGTACGCCGCTTTCGCCTTCGTCCTCGGCGTGACCGTGGGCATGCTCGTCAGGCGCACCCTGCCCGCCATGGCCCTCACCCTGGCCGTCTTCGTCGCGATCCAGATCGCCATGCCCCTGCTGGTCAGGCCCCACCTGATCCCACCGGTCACCTCGACCATCGAGCTCGGCAGGGAGAACGTGGACACGCTCGGCGTCGGCCGCGACGGAGTGCCCAAGGTGATGTTGACGGCGGCGATCCCCGGGCACACGGGCGCCTGGGTCCTGTCCAGCGACCTCCTCGATCCGTCAGGACGCACGATCGCCCGCAGCGGCGAAGAAGCGGTCGTCCAGGGGATCTCCACCACCTCGGGCCCCTGCGCACAGTCAGGGGCGGGACCACAGGGGCCGGACACGTGCATGGTCGAGATCAACCGGCTCGGCTATCGGCAGCAGGCGACCTACCAACCCCTCGACCGCTTCTGGCCCATCCAGTGGATCGAGACGGGGATCTACGCCCTGCTCACCCTCGGCCTCACGTGGCTTTCCTTCTGGTGGATCCGGAGGCGCCTGTCATGACCGTCAAGTCCGTGGCAGCCGGGCTCGCCCTCCTCTTGGCCGCGGCCTGCACGGCGCCGACGCCGCCGCGCAGCCAGGGGAACACGGCAGCCGGTACGGCTTGCGGGCAACCCCAGGGATCTCCCGGGGCCGAGACGGCCACCACGATCGACGTCGTAGAGCAGGCGTACTTCTGCATCCTCGGCAACTACTACAGCGGCGCGACCCTGGATGCCCGCTCGCTGCTGACCGCCGGATTCGTCGCCCTGACGCAGGAGCTCAACCGCTACGGCCGCGACGTGCCCGAGGCCACCATGCCCGCGCTGACCGGTGACCGGAAAGCCGACTGGGCCGCTTTCGAGACCGTCTACAGGAAGGTCACCGATCAGGTCCCCGGCCTGCGCGACGAACTGGCCGTCGTCACCCTGGAGGCCATCGTGGCCGGCCTCGGCGACAACCACGCCCGCTGGACGCACGGCAGCGAGCGGCCGCCCGACTACTACGACGGCGACGGCTACGGCCTGGGTTTCCAGGCGAACGTCAACGGTCCGCAGGTGGACGGCAACCCCGGCGTCGCCGTACCCCCACTGTTCGTCACGACTGTGGACGGCGGCGCGGCGCAGGCCGCCGGACTGCGCCCTGGCGACATCATCGAATCGATCAACGGATCGGCGCCTTTCATCGACGGGAAGGCCACCCCCGCGATCGCCGCCCTCTACCGGCCGTACCCGCGAGCGCGCCCGGTCCAGCTGCGGCTCCTGCGGCAGACCACCGGCCGCCGCTGGACCGTGACGCTCAAGCCCGGCCTCTACCAGCAGGATCTGGCCGCCCTGCAAGTGGTCCGGCCGAGGCTGTTGAAGGACGACATCGCCTATGTACGGCTGACCGGATTCGCCCCCGACGCCGCGAACAGGGTTCTCAAGGCGATCTCCAGGCTGCGCACCGGCCGGACCCTCAACGGTGTCGTGCTGGACCTGCGCGGCAACGGCGGCGGCTACCCCGAGGAGGCGGACCGGCTGCTGAGCGCGTTCGTCCACGGCAAGGTCACCGCCTACCAGTGCACCGTGGACGGCACGTGCGATACCTCGCGCACCGACGACACCGTCGAGCTGCTCAACCTGCCCTTGGTCGTGCTCACCGACCGCAGTTGCGCCTCGGCGTGCGAGCACTTCAGCTCCGCGGTCAAGGACCTGCGCATCGGCCGACTGGTCGGCACCAGAACCGCCGGCGTCATCTCCGGGCCGGCGCGGCCGTACCCGCTCAGCAACAACACCAGGCTGAGCTTCCCGGACAAGCACCACCTCGGGCCCCATCGCGAGGTGATCGACCGGATCGGCGTGCCACCCGACCACTACGTGCGCCTGACCCCGAAGGACGCGGCCGCCGGGCGCGATCCCGCCCTGGCCAAGGCCCTGAACCTGCTGAGGGACGCCTCATGAGAGCGATCGTGGCGGCGTTCGCCGTCCTCGCCGTGGCCGCGTGCACCGCGCCCACCCCGCCCAGGCCCGCCGGCGTTTCGGCCCAGCCGACCGGTCCTGCCACGCTGCCCGCCCCCACCGGCGCCCATCCGGTCGGGACCGCCGTCCTGTATCTGAAGGACGTCTCCCGCCCCGATCCCTGGGACCCTGACGTCGAAGCCAGGGAGCTCAAGGTCACCCTGTGGTATCCGACCAGGCAGCGGGAAGGGGAGCGGGCGCCGTACATGACGCCGAAGGAATCGGAGCTCACCTTGAAGGGCGCGAGGATCGCGGGCGTGCCGTACGACACGCTGAGCAAGACGCGGACGAACGCCATCGAAAACGCCAAGCCCTCGGGGCGGAAGCTTCCGCTGGTGGTGCTCTCTCCCGGCTTCACCAAGCCGATGAGCATGCTCACGTCGCTGGCCGAGGACCTGGCCAGCCGAGGGTACGTCGTGGCCGGGATCGACCACACCTACGAGAGCTATGCCACGACCTTGCCCGACGGGCGGGTCGCGGAGTGCCTGGCGTGCGACAGCGACAGGGACCCGGGCTTCGGCACCGGCGTGGTTCGGGGACGGGCGGCCGACGTCTCCTTCGTGCTCGACCAGCTGACAACGAAGTGGGACGGTTCCGAGCTGATCGACCGCGCCAGGATCGCGATGGTGGGCCAGTCGATCGGCGGGGCCAGTGCCATGGCGGCCATGCTGAAGGACTCCCGGGTACGCGCCGGGATCAACATGGACGGCACCACCTACGCCCGGATCCCCAAGAGCGGGTTCTCCCGGCCGTTCATGTTCATGGGCGCGCCGCGGCACATCCCCGGCGGTCGCGACCATTCGTGGGACCGTGACTGGAAGCTGCTGACCGGATGGAAGCGCTGGCTCGTACTGTCGGGCGCGGAACACCAGTCCTTCACCGACGGCCCGCTGATGGCGGGCGCCCTCGGCATCAGGCCCGCCTCCGGTGTTCTGCCCGCGGCGCGCTCCACCGAGCTCACCCGCGCGTACGTGGCAGCCTTCCTCGACCGGCACCTGCGGGGCAAGCGGCGACCACTGCTGGACAAGCCGTCGCCGCAACACCCGGAGGTCATGTTCCCCTGAGGCACTGCGCACCCGACCCGGCTGGCCGTACCGGATGGAAGGTCAGGACCGCAGGATCTTCCACGCCAGCAGGGCGGCGAGCAGGCCGTCGGTGAGCGGCATCGAGTCGAGCTCCGCGCGCGAGCACCAGCGCGCCGCCGCCGCGTCGTCGCCCGGCGCGAGCGCCCCCGCCACCACCGACGCCACGTAGTCACGGATCACGTAGACGACCCCGCCAGGCCCCGGCCGCTCGACCGCGCCCGCCAGCGCGCCGACCTCCACCACCAGGCCCGTCTCCTCCAGGACCTCCCTGCGGACCGCGTCCGCGTCGCTCTCGCCCGCCTCGACCCTGCCGCCGGGGATCGACCACAGCCCCTCACCCGGCGGGTGCCCGCGCCTGATCAGCAGGAGGTCTCCCGACCCGTCGACGATGATCGCGCCCACACAATTTACGCGCACATGGCCAAGATTACGGCGGCATAACGAGCTCCGCCCTTGACGGATCGGTGCTCGGCGACGCACCGTGAGTAGCTGTGAGAGCGGCACCAACCTGTCCACGGTGTTTTGGCCCGCTTCATGCACCGAGCGCGTGGTCGAGCGCGTGGCGCTGCGGCGTGCATGGCGACGTCCTGCCCTTCCAGGCGATGCAGCCGTCCGGCGCGGCCTGCGATGCCGTACGGCAGAGCTCGGTCGTCCCCGTCTGGCTGCCGTGGCCGCTGCCGCCCGGCTGGCTGGTGACGGGGTTCGGCGTGGCGGGCGACGAGCGCACGGGAGCACGAGCGAGCGTGGTCGCGCTGACGGGTCCCTCGGTCACGCACGGCCCGGCCGACATGGTCGTCATCGCGGAAGAGCCCGGTGTGGGCCTCGGCGCGGCCTTCGCGGGCCTCGACGGCCCCGATCCAGGCGACGGCTTCGGCGAGGGCCCACCCAACGCCAAGATCGACGTGCTCGGCCACCCGACCGCGCTGTGGTGCGTCCAGGCGCCCGACGACCGGGCCGTCTACGCGGGCGAGGCGCTCGGCAACTGGCTGTGGGTCGTGGCGTGGCCTGCCGAGGCGGGCTGCTTCATCGTCCTCGACCAGCTCAGCCTGCGTGACCTGCGCGAACACGACCGAGACTTCGATCTGCCCTTCGGCGCCTTCTCGCCGAGGCTCGGGGGCTAGGATCGGGCTTCGTCCCCCTTCACACGTGGAGGGGGCACGGTGTTCGACGTCAGATTCTTCGTCGAGGCGTTCGTCACGATGTTCGTCATCATGGACCCGCCCGGCGTCATCCCGCTCTTCCTCGCCTACACCGGCGGCCGCACGCCCGCCCAACGCAAGCGCATCGCGACCCAGGCGGCGGTCACGGCGTTCTGCCTGATCGTGGTGTTCGCGGTCTTCGGCCAGGTCATCCTGGGCTACCTGCACGTCGAGGTGGCCGCCATGCAGATCGCCGGTGGGCTGCTCCTGCTGCTGGTGGCCCTCGAACTGCTGCGCGGGACGACGGAGCCGCAGGCAGGCACGGTGAAGTCGAACGTCAACGTGGCGCTGGTCCCTCTCGGCACTCCTCTGCTGGCCGGGCCCGGAGCCATCGTGGCCACGATCGTCTTCGCGCAGCAGGCGGGGGAGGTCAGGGGCGGCATCCTGGCGCTGGGGCTGGCGATCGCGGCGGTGCACGTGGTGCTGTGGTTGTTCATGCGGTTCTCGGTGAGCATCATCCGGGTGATCAAGGAGAACGGGGTGGAGCTGGTCACCAGGATCGCGGGTCTGCTGCTGGCGGCGCTGGCCGTCCAGCTCATCATCACCGCCATCCGCGCCCTTACCGCCTGAGGTCGCCCTCACCGCCATCCGCGCCTTCACCGCCCTGAGTCCGCGCTCACCGCCTGACTCCGTCCTCGCCGCCTGACGCAGTCCGCGCGCAAGGCGGGATCCGCGCCCCGGTTGGCGATAGGGTGGCAACGTGGGAGCGCGTATCGAGCGAGTCGTGACCGAGGGCGTCGTCGAGATCGACGGCACCGAGCACAAGGTCGAGAACAACACCTGGATCGTGGGCGACGACGATGAAGTCATCGTCGTCGACCCGGCGCGTGACGCCGAGAAGATCCTCGACCAGATCGGCGAGCGGGAAGTGCTCGCCGTCATCTGCACGCACGGCCTTCCCGACCACGTCGGCGCGGCCATCGAGGTGGCCAGCAGAGACGAGTCGGTGATCGCCCTGCACCCGAAGGACAAGCCGATCTGGCGGGAGACCTGGTCGGAGACCTGGCCCGACATCGAGATGGAGGACGAGGGCGTGTTCGGCGTCGGCGACGTCCGTCTCGAGGTGCTGGAGACCCCCGGCATCACGATGGGCGGCATCTCCCTCTACTCCGAGGAGCTGCAGGCCGTCTTCACGGGCAAGTCCCTGCAGGCCGACGGTCCCGGCAAGCTCGGCGGCGAATACCCCGCGCTGGCCGACCAGCTGACCTCGATCGGCGGCAGGCTCTTCACGCTGCCCGGCGCCACCAGGGTCCTGCCCAACCAGGGCGAGGAGACCACGATCGGCGAGCTGGAGCCGCACTTCGACGACTGGGTGTCGGGGTCGCTGACCCGCGGGCCTTCTCCCGAGGGCCCGCTGACCGACGGCACCGGCGCCGCGGGCATCAAGCTCAACCTGGGCGACGACTAGGTGCTGGAGCAGCTCCCGCTCGAAGGCATGCCGCGGCGGCTCTACTCATGCACGCCGTCGCGGCTCAACTCGTGGCTCGACTGCCGCAGGCGCTACCGGTTCGCCTACCTCGACCGGCCGCAGCCGCCCAAGGGGCCCCCGTGGGCCCACAACAGCCTGGGCGCGAGCGTCCACAACGCGCTGGCCGCGTGGTGGCGGCAGCCGTACGAGCGCCGGACTTCCGCGATGGCGGCGATCCTGCTGACCAACGGATGGATCTCCGAGGGGTTCAGAGACGCCGAGCAGTCCACGCAGTGGCGTGACCACGCCCGCGGCATGGTGTCGGGATACGTCGAGACGCTCGACCCCGCCGACGAGCCCGTCGGCGTCGAGCGCACGGTGGCCACCCGGACGAAGACCATCGCCGTCTCCGGGCGCATCGACCGGCTCGACCGGCGCGGCGACGAGCTCGTGGTCGTCGACTACAAGACGGGTCGCCGCCCGCTGACCGCAGACGACGCGCGCGGCTCGCTCGCCCTGGCCATCTACGCGATCGCCGCCTCGCGGGTGCTGCGCACCCCGTGCACCACGGTCGAGCTGCACCACCTGCCCACCGGCGAGATCGTCGAATGGCAGCACACCGACGAGTCGCTCGACCGCCACCTGCGCAGGGCCGAAGACGTGGCGATGGAGGCCGGAGAGGCCGACGAGCGCTATCGGGCCGGTGAGACGGACGACCCGTTCCCGCCGAACCCCGGCCCCATGTGCGGGTGGTGCGACTTCCGCCACCACTGCCCCGAGGGCCGCGTCGCGGCGCCCGACAAACTCCCCTGGGACGCCCTCACCTGAACCTCTACGCGCCGTGCTCCTCGAACGCGGAGGTGAGGTCGCCGGCCACCTGCTCGGCTGAGCGGCCCTCGATGCGGTGGCGTGGAATGAAGTAGACGAGTTCACCGTCCTTGAACACGGCGAAGGAAGGCTGGGACGGCGGGATGTCCGGGAAGTAGGAGCGCATCCGGGCGGTTGCCTCCAGATCCTGCCCTTCGAAGACGGTCAGGAGCCGGTCCGGGCGCCGGGAGCCGTTCTCCAGGGCGAGGCGGACCCCAGGGCGGGCCATGCCCGCGGCGCAACCGTCCACGGAGTTGATGGCCACCAAGGTCAAGCCGGTCTTGGCGGCTTCCATCGCGGTGTCGACGTCTTCGGCGGTCAGCAGCTCCTTGAAGCCCGCCTCGGTCAGTTCTTCCTTCATCGGCTTGATCAGCATCGGTGGGTATGGCATGGCAGCTCCTCGCTTAGTGCGATATGACCGATACTAAGAGTAACTAACTCTCGGTAGAGGGACCGCCACGCTTCGCCACAGGGGTCGTCAGGCCGCCAGCCCGGTCGGCCAGCGGCGGGGGTCGGTGAGGCCCTTCAGGCCCTTGCTCACGTCGTAGCCCGCCTTCGCCAGGCGTTCGCGGGAGGCGGCCAGCATCTGCCTGGTCGGCTCCGAGAAGGCCAGGTCGTGGACGTGCTCGGGCAGCGAGTTGGCGCCCAGCCTGAACGCCTTCAGCGCCGCCGTGACCGTCGAGGGCGGCACTTCGGGCAGCGTGCCGTACATCCTCCTGGCCCAGCCGGGCAGCGAGTAGTAGCACAGCGCGCCGAACGGGAAGTAGACCGGCTTGCCAGGTGACAGCCTGCGCAGCTCCTGCGGCAGCCGCGGCCACAGCAGGAACCGCACGGTGGCCGCCGACTCGTCGATGACCCGCAGCTGGGGGCGCATCTCCTCGAAGTAGGCGGCCATCTCGGCCTGCGAGCCCGGCACGTCGTCGAGGTGCAGGCCGACATAGGTGGCGCTCTTGCGCTGCTCGTAGAGATAGCGGTCGGCCTGCCGGTCGCTCAGCCCGAGCCCGCCCCGCCTGGCCACCTCCAGGTACGACGACACCTCCGCGCAGTGCACCCACCGCAGCAGCTCGGGATCGTCGACGCGGTGGGTGCGGCCGCCGTCGCTGATGCGCAGCCCCCGGTGGATGCCGCGTACCCTGCGCCCGATCTCGTCGGCCTCCTGCGGGCTGCCGAACGTGACCCTCCCCACGAAGTCGGCGGTACGGCGCAGCCGCCCGAACGGGTCGTCCTGGAAGTTGGAGTTCTGCCAGACGCCACGCATGGCCAGGGGGTGGAGCGCCTGGAGCATGAGGCCGCGGACGCCGCCCACCCACATCGAGCGGTCGAGGTGCACCAACCACGTCACCGCCTGCGGCGGCTGGACGACGATCTCTTCGATGCTCGTCATAGTAAGTAAATAATTACACAGCCGGCCGCCGAACGGCCTCCGCCGTGTTCCAGAACCTCGTCAGCGCGGCCGCGGTCGTCTCCGGCGCCTCGACGGCGGGGGAGTGGACGGCCCCCGGCACCACCACGATCTCCGCGCCCAGGCTGGCGGCCATCTCGGCCTGCACGACGGGCGGCCAGCCGTCGTCGTGCTCGCCGAACAGGACGAGCGTCGGCACCTCGATCTGCTTGAGCTCCTCGGAGCGGTCGGGCTGGTCGAGCACCTGTTCGGCCATCGTCGCCAACGCCGTCGGATTGTTGGCGAACAGCCGCTTGCGCAGGAACGCGACGACCTCGTCGGGCACCCCGCCGCCGAGCGCCTCGGGCTCGTAGCGGGTGGTCCACAGGTGTTCGAGACCGAGCTCGGGCAGCTCACGCATGATCACCCTGCCGACCCGCTCGCGGGGGCCCACGATGCCCGACGGGCCCGAGCTCATCAGCGTGAACGAGGCGAACTTGGTGCGCCCGTCGATCACGGCCTCCCTGGTGACCAGCCCGCCGAAGGAGTGGCCGACCAGGTGGACGGGGCCGCCGTCGCCGACGGCCATCGCGATCGCGTCGATGTCGTTGCCGAGCGCGGGGCAGGTGTAGGCGGCGGGGTCGTCGGGGCCCGGCGTCTCGTACTGGCCCCGCATGTCGATCGCGACGACCCTGCGGTTGGCGGTGGCCAGGGTCTGCAGGACGGCGATGAAATCTTCCTTGCTGCCGGTGAGGCCCGGCACCAGCAGCGCGGGCAGCCGCTCGATGACACCGCTGATCGGAGTGGCCTCCAGGGCGGCGAACGTGCCCTGGGGCGTGTCGATCTGCACGGGGGTCACCCCTGGCGGCAGGGACAGGAAGCGCGGCGTACTCACGTAAGGCAACAATACCCAGAGCACAGGGTAGGAACACCGCGAAACGGCGCACCCGCCCCGCCTGACGTGCCCAAAGGCTGCTCTTCCGAGGGACGGCACCGGCCCGGGCTCCGGCGACTCGGGACACCTGCCGAGGGAATCACCGCTCGGGCCACCGGCGCCGTCGGGGAGCGGGGCCCGCCTTCGGGCGGCGGAAGATCGAGGCGCTCCCGCTCGGACCACAGAAGCGTCGAGGTCGGGGGTGGACGAGACTCCGGCTCGGACCGCGGGGAGGCGTCGGGGGTGGGGGTGGAGGAGACTCCCACGCGAAGCGCGGGGACGTTGAGGGTGGGGGCGAAGAGGCTCCCATTCGGGCTGGGGAGGCGTCGTGCGGCCCTCGCTCCCGGCCTCGGGGCGCCGAGGGTGTGGGCCGAGGGGGCTCCCACTCCGGGCTGCGGGGAGGCCGGGCCCCATTCGAGCCGCTGGGATGTCGAGGAAGGCCGACGAAACCACCAGCTCGGGGCGCGGGGTGTCGGGGGTGGGGCGAGGGGACCATTCGAGCTGCCGGGATGTCGAGAGAGATCGACGAAACTCCCGGCGCGGGGCGCGGGGCGCGGGGCGCGGGGCGCGGGGCATCGGGGGTGGGGCCGAGGGCCCGTTCGGTGTCGGGGGCGACGCTTCGGGTGGTCAGGAGATCGAGGGGGCCCACTCGACGGCGGGGGCGGCGTCGAGGGCGGGGGCGAAGAGGCTCCCGCTCGGGCGGAGACGTCGAAGGCTGGGGCACTCGGTCGGAGCGCCCCAGCCTTTGGGTGACGTCAGCGGCGGCGGGGGCCGCCGGAGTTGCCGCTGTTCCCGCGGGGGCGACGCCGCTGCTGCTGGCGTTCGGTCGCGGCGGACGGGGCGATCTCGTCATCGTCGGTCGCCAGGTCGGGCGACTGGAAGATGACCGTGAACGCGTTCGGCGGCACGATCCGCTCCGGCTCCCTGCGGACAGGGGGCGGGGGCGGAGTGGTGAGGAAGCTCGGCTCCTCGACGGGAGCCGGCGCGGTCTGCTCGGTCACCGAGGCGAGCGCTCCTTCCAGCGCCTCCGAGGAGGCGCCCCTGCGGGCCCGGGTCCGCCTGGACGGCTGGTCGGCGGCGGCCTCGACCTCTTCGGTGGAGATGATGGCGGGCGTGTCGTCGTTCCTGCGGGAGCGCCTGCGCATGGGCTTCTCCTCTGGCGCGATCGTTGATGCGGTGCTCTCGGGGTCCTCGGTCAGGCCGGTCTCGAGCGATCCTGCCGGGGTGAGGGGCGCGGCGGAGGTGACGGCCTCCGTGGCGTCCCGGCCCGACGAGGAGCCGTTCGAGGCGGCTCGGCGCGAGGAGGATCCGTTCGAGGCGGCCCGGCCCGAAGTGCTCCGGTCCGAGACCCGGTCCGAGACCCGGTCCGAGGTGACCCCGTCCGTGGCTGCGCGGTCCGAGATAGCCCGGTCCGTGCTGGCTCGGTCCGTGCTGGCTCGGTCCGAGGTGACCCCGTCCGTGGTAGCGCGGTCCGAGATGGCCCGGTCCGAGGGGACCCGGTCCGAGATGGCCTGGTCCGAGGCGGTGCCGTCCGACTCTCCTGTGGATCCCGGAGAGACCAGCTCGGCGGCGCGGCCGCCGCGGGTGCGGCGACGCTGGCGGGGCGTGCGGGCGGGGCGCGGCTCGCGCTCCTCCCTGTCCTTACGGCCACGCGAGCGCGACCGTCCGGTCTCGCCGAGGTCCTCCAGCTCCTCAGCCGCCAGTCCGGCCCTGGAGCGGGCGGCGCGCGGCAGCACGCCCTTGGTCCCCTCGGGGATGGCCAGCTCGGTGTAGACGTGCGGCGAGGTGGAGTAGGTCTCCTCGGGCTCGGCGAAGTCGAGGCCGAGCATGTTGTTGATCATCTTCCAGCGGGTCAGTTCCTCCCACTCGACGAAGGTGACCGCGATGCCGGTGCGTCCGGCCCGGCCGGTACGGCCGATGCGGTGCACGTAGGTCTTGTCGTCGGTGGGGGCGTCGTAGTTGACCACGTGGGTGACGTCGTCGATGTCGATGCCGCGCGCCGCCACGTCGGTGGCGACCAGCACGTCGATCTTGCCGTTGCGGAAGGCGCGCAGCGCCTGCTCGCGCTGGCCCTGCCCGAGGTCGCCGTGCACGGCCGCCACGGCGAAGCCGCGGGTGTCGAGCTGCTCGGCGACCATGTCGCAGGCGCGCTTGGTCTCACAGAAGACCATGGTCAGGCCGCGGCCCTCGGCCTGCAGCAGGCGGGACAAGATCTCGATCTTGTCCATCCGGTGGACTCGCCAGACGAGCTGGCGCACCTGCGGCGTGGCCTCGCCCTCGCCGCTCTCCATCTCGGCGCGGACGTGGGTGGGGCGGTTGAGGTACTTGCGCGACAGCGCGACGATCTCGCCCGGCATGGTCGCGGAGAACAGCATCGTCTGCCGCTCGGCCGGGATGAGCTTGAAGATCCGCTCGATGTCGGGCAGGAAGCCGAGGTCGAGCATGCGGTCGGCCTCGTCGAGCACCAGCGTGGTGATCTGGGAGAGGTCGAGGTGCTTCTGCTTGACCAGGTCGAGCAGGCGGCCGGGGGTGCCGACGATGACGTCGACGCCCGCCTTCAGCGCCTCGACCTGCGGCTCGTAGGCGCGCCCGCCGTACACGGTGAGCACGCGGGAGCCGAGCTTGCCCGCGGCGGTGACCAGGTCCTCGGAGACCTGTACGGCCAGCTCACGGGTGGGCACGACGACGAGGCCGCGCGGCTTCTTGCGGTTCTTGCGCGGCTTGCCGATGCTCTGCAGCATCGCGATGCCGAACGCGTAGGTCTTGCCGGTGCCGGTGCGGGCCTGACCGATGAGGTCTTGCCCCGCGAGGGCGAGTGGGAGCGCCATCTCCTGGATGGGGAACGGTGTGGTGATGCCCTCGGTCTCGAGGGCATCGGCGATCTCTGGTGTGACTCCGAGGTCTCGGAAAGTCGTCAGCGTGGCCTGCCTCAGTCTCAAATGAAGGCGGGCCTGCCGGGACCATCGGGCGGAATTCAATCCCCGTGCCTGGGTCCTCGCGGTAGAGCCAGCCCTCTCGCGTCATCAGCGACCGCAGGCCCGGAAGTGGGGGTTAGCGGGAGCGAATCTCCCGGATTAACACAGTGCGGTCGCACTTTCACAGAGCAGTGTACTCGATACCACAACGCGGACCGAGATTCATTATGTTCCCGAAGTACGCTGCCTTCATGACAGATTCCCCGGGTGTCGTCGATCTCCTCGGCGTTCTGGCGTATGCCGAGCTCACAGCTTTCCTCCGGCTGGCGGAGGACGCGGCTCAGCTGGCCCCCACGCTAACCGACAGGGCCGTGCTCGGCGAGCTGGCGGTGGCCGAGTACGCCCACTTCCAGCTCCTGCGCGACAAGCTGGTCTCCCTCGGGGCCGACCCCGACAAGGCGATGTCGCCGTTCGTGGACGCGCTGGACGAGTGGCACGCCAACACGGCGCCGGGCGACTGGCTGGAGGCGCTGGTCAAGGCGTATGTCGGCACGGGGATCGCGCTCGACTTCTACCGCGAGGCGGCCAGGCACCTCGACCCGTCCATCGCCGACCTCGTGGACGAGGTGCTGGTCGACCAGGGCCGTTCGGCGTTCGCGGTGGAGCGGGTGCGGGCGGCGGTCGAGGCCGACCCCGCGCTGGCGGGACGGCTGGCGCTGTGGGCGCGGCGGCTGGTCGGCGAGGCGCTCAGCCAGGGGCAGCGGGTCGCGGCGGCCCGTCCCGAGCTGGCCCAGCTGCTCGTGGAGGCGGTGCCGGACGACCAGGCGGAGATCTCCCGGCTGTTCGCCCGGCTGACCGAGGAGCACGGCAAACGAATGGCGGCACTCGGCATCTGAGCGCCCGCTGAGCCCGCCGCGCGAGCCCGCCACGCGAGCCCGCCACGCGAGCCCGCATCCGAGGCCGGACACCCGCGGGCGGCATCTGGGCCCGGCGCCCGAGCGGCCAAAGCCAAGGGGCCCAGGGTGACGCGGCCGGGACAGCGCGGCCCGGGTGACGCGGCCCGGGTGACGCGGCCCGGGTGGCGCGGCCGGGGTGGCGCGGCCCAGGGTGACCAGGTGTGCGCATCGGGCGGCGCGAGCGCGCGGACGGTTGTAGCGTGCCGTGTATGAGGGCCTCGCGCCGTTACAGCAGCTCCCTGACCAGATGTGGGCCGAACCGCTGGGCCTCGCGCGCCGTACTGCGGAGGGGGAGCGCGGGCTGCCCGACCGGAGAGCCGAGGCGGGAGCACGTCCCTCGGCACCGCCGTCCGGGACGATGCCTGATCCGCTGACCAGGGTGAAGCTGGCCAGGGAGAACAGGGGTACGGCGGCGCCCGCCGTACCCCTGAAAGAGCTACATGGTGCCGCCGAAGCCGACCGGCCTGCTCTCGTCCTCGCCGATCTCGATGAACCCGATCGAGGCGACCGGCACGATGACCCGCCTGCCCTTGATGTCGCTGATGGCGAGGACGCCCTTGTCGGCGGCCATCGCCTTCCGGATCTCCTCCTCGACCTGCTCGGCCGCGAGGTCGGTCTCCACAACGAGTTCGCGGTGTACGGACCGTACGCCGATCTTGATTTCCATCGTGCTCCCTCTTGAGACGGGCTGGCTCATCCCATCGTCACCCGTCACCGGCGAAAGGGGGCCGTTGATCGCGCCGAGCGAACGCTGTTATGCCGTACGCGGAAAACCGCTGATGCCGCGCCAGGCGAGCCTGGCCATGAGCTGCTCGGCGGCGTCCTTGGGGATGGAGCCGTGCTGGGTGATCCAGTAGCGGGCGCTGACCTCGGCCATGCCGACCAGGCCGACGCCGAGCAGGTGGGCCTCCTCGCTGGAGCAGCCGGTGTCCTCCTGGATCACCTGGCTGACCATCTCGGCGCATTCGCGCAGCGACCGCTCGACGCGCTGCCGTACGGGGGCGACGTTGCGCAGGTCGGACTCGAAGACCAGCCGGAAGGCCTCGCCCTGGCTGGAGACGAAGTCGAAGAAGGCGCGGAAGGTGGCCTGGACGCGGAGCTTGTTCTCGTGGGTGGAGGCGAGCGCGTCGCGCACCCTGCTGACCATGTCGTCGACGTGGAGGTCGAGAAGGGCGAGGTAGAGCTCGAGCTTGCCGGGGAAGTGCTGGTAGAGCACGGGCTTGCTGACCCCGGCGCGGTCGGCGATCTCGTCCATGGCCGCCGCGTGGTAGCCGTTCTCCACGAACACTTCCTGCGCGGCGTTCAGCAGCTGACGCCTGCGGGCGAGTCGGGGCAGGCGGGTGCCCCGGGGCTTGGCGTCCGGGGTTGCTGTCACGCGGATCTCCTAGGGGACGGATGCTCTGTGCCCGCACATCCTACGCGCGGGTAACCAGGTCAGCGGTAGTCATCGTCATCATCGTCGCCGACCGTGCGGTCCTGCTCGAAAGCGTCGGCCGGATCCATGTCGATCGGGTGCTCCTGGCGGATGACGTCTTCCTCGCCGAGCATCCTGAGCTGTTCTGCCGCGTCGGCCTCGGGCACCTCGACGGACAGCTCGGCGTCGTTCTGCGACATTCCCGTCTCCCTCACGTAGGCGGACGGCTTCCACCCTACGCCTGGCCGAAAAGGTCGCCGTGGTCCTCCACCCTGTCCAGCACCTCGGCCGTGGTGAAGACCAGTTCGTCGGGGCTGCGGCAGTCCTCGACCTCCTCCCAGAGCACGGGGGTGGAGACCGTCGGGTGGGATCTGGCGCGCAGCGAGTAGGGGGCGACGGTGGTCTTGGCGGGGTTGTTCTGGCTCCAGTCGATGAAGACCTTGCCGGGTCTGAGCTTCTTGGTCATGACGCTGACGACCTGGCGGGGATGCTCCTTGGCCAGGCGCTCGGCGAGCTCGCGGGCGTAGTCGGCGGGTTCGACCCGGTTGTCCCAGGTGGTGTAGAGCTGCATGCCCTTGTTGCCGCTCGTCTTCGGCCAGGCGGTGAGGCCGTCCTCGGCCAGCACGTCGCGGATGAGCGTGGCGACCCTGCAGCAGTCGACGATGGTGGCGGGCGGGCCGGGGTCGAGGTCGAGCACCAGCAGGTCGGGTGGCGCGGCGGTGCCGTCCTTGCCGACCTTCCACTGCGGCACGTGCAGTTCGAGCGCGGCGAGGTTGGCGTAGTAGGCGAGTGAGGGCAGGTCGTCGATGACGGCGAAGTCGATCGTCTCGCGGTTCTTGGTGCTGCCGGGCACGGGCAGCGTCACCCTGCGCAGCCAGGAGGGGCTGTGCTTGGGCGCGTTCTTCTCGAAGAAGAAGGCGGCGTCGACGCCGTTGGGATAGCGCTTGACGGTCAGCGGCCTGTCGCGCAGGTGCGGCAGGAGGGCGGGGGCGATCCTGCTGTAGTAGTCGATGACCTCGGCCTTGGTGAAGCCGACCTCGGGGTAGAGCACCTTGTCGAGGTTGGTGAGCGTCAGCTGGCGTCCGTCCACCTTGACGGGAACTTTCACAGCGTCACCTCTGCGGGTACCTTGTCGGCCCGCAGACCGCGCCACACCGGATGGCGCAGCCTGCGGTCGTCGGTCCACATCGTGTAGGCCACCTCCCCGACCAGTTCGGGTCTAACCCACCTGTTGCGCCCTGCCACCTCGTCGGAGAACGGGCTGCGCGGCACCTCGAGCGGTTCGAGCAGCGCCAGCAGGTGCGCGAGGGCCGCGTCGGTGAACCCGGTGCCCACGTGCCCGACGTAGGTGAAGCCGTCGCCGGTGAACATCCCGAGCAGCAGCGACCCGATGCCGCCTGCCCGCCGCCCCTTGCCCGGCTTCCACCCGCCGATCACGACCTCCGTGGTGTCCTGGTGCTTGACCTTGATCCAGTACGGCGAGCGCACCCCCGGCCGGTACGGCGAGTCGAGCCGCTTGGCGACCACGCCTTCGAGCCCCTGCTCCAGCGTGGCGGCCATCAGGTCGCGATCGCCGGGGAAGTACGGCGGCGCGCCGATATCGAGGTCGTCGAGCAACGCCCTCCTGTCCCTGTACGGCAGGTCGAACAGCGGCCGCCCGCCCAGGTAGAGCAGGTCGAAGGGTAAGAAGGTGATCGGCACCCTGTGCACCAGAGCGGGGCTCGGATCGCTGAGGTGCATCCGCCGCTGTAACCGGGAGAACCAGGGCCGCCCGTCGGCGCCGAACGCCACGACCTCGCCGTCGATGATCGCGTGGTCGAGCCCGAAGCCCGACGCCGCCGCGCACACCTCGGGATACCGGCGCGTGTAGTCGGCCCCGTGCCTGCCCGTCACCCTGCACGCGCCCGCCTCCAGGTGGATGAGCGCCCTGATGCCGTCCCACTTCACCTCCAGCCCGTACTGCTCGCGATCGGCCGGAAGGGGCCCGGGCGTGGCGAGCATCGGGTGGAGGGGAAATGGCATCGGATCGCCCATGACGGGTATGTGCCCATGAGGTGAGCCCGCTATTTCTCTTGGAGTGCCCATGCGCAGCATCTGGAAGGGTGCGATCTCCTTCGGGCTGGTGACGATTCCCGTCAAGGTCTACTCGGCGACCGAGCAGAAGGACGTCTCCTTCCACCAGGTGCACCGCGAGGACGGCGGCAGGATCCGCTACAAGCGCGTGTGCACGGTCGACGGCGAGGAGGTGCCCTACTCCGACATCGCCAAGGGATACGAGCTGGCCACCGGCGAGATCGTCGTGCTCACCGACGAGGACTTCGAGGACCTGCCGCTGAGCACCTCGCGGCGGATCGACGTCCTGCAGTTCACTCCCGCCGACCAGATCGACCCGATCTACTTCGCCAAGTCCTACTACCTGGAGCCCGACGCGCAGGGCGCCAAGCCGTACGTGCTGCTGCGTGACGCGTTGGAGAGCTCGGGGCAGGTGGCGGTGGTCAAGGTGGCGCTGCGGCAGCGGGAGTCGCTGGCCACGCTGCGGGTGCGCGACGGGGTGTTCGTGCTGGAGACGATGCTGTGGCCGGACGAGATCCGCGCGCCCGAGTTCGGCTTCCTTGAGGAGGACGTGGAGGTCAGGGCGCAGGAGCTGAAGATGGCCGAGTCGCTGATCACCACGATGGTGGCCGACTTCGATCCGGCCGAGTACCACGACGCCTACCGTGAGGCGCTGCAGCAGGTGATCGAGGCGAAGGTGGCGGGCAAGGAGGTCATGGCCGCTCCCGAGGGCGAGAAGGAGGAAGGCCCCGCCGTCGACCTCATGGCCGCGCTGCGGGCCAGCGTCGAGGCGGCCAAGAAGGAGCGCGGCGCCGCCCCGGCCAAGAAGGAGCCGAAGAAGAAGGCGCGCAAGTCGGCCTAGGGCCGCCTGGCACCCGTGTCCGTCCTGCGGTGACCTCTGCGACGAGCGGGTTATCGTCGAGGAAACGGAAGGGGGACCTGCGGTGACAGCACCCATCGCGCACTGGCCGGGCAGGATGGTCGGCGACGTGTTCGTGCGCTCCACGCCGGAGGGCGGCGCCGAACAGGCGGTCTTCGTGCACGGACTGGCGGGCTCGGCCACCAACTGGACCGACCTCATGGACAGGCTGCGCGATCTGGTCACGGGCCACGCCATCGACCTGCCGGGCGCCGGTTTCTCGCCCGCGCCCGCCGACGGCGACTACAGCGTCTCCGCCCACGCCAGGGCGGTGGTCGGGCTCCTGGAGCGGACCGGTCCCGCCCACCTGTTCGGCAACTCGCTCGGCGGGGCCGTCTGCGTCGCCGTCGCCGCCACCCGCCCTGACCTGGTGCGCTCGCTCACGCTCGTCTCGCCCGCGCTGCCCGACCTCGTCCCCCGGTACGGCCCGGCCCGCGTGGCCGCCTCCGCCGCTCCGAGGCTGGGGGAGTGGGTGGCGGAACGGCTCCGCTTCCTGCCTGCCGAGCAGCGGGTCAACGCCAGCCTGGCTATGTGCTATGCCGACGTCTCCCTGGTGCATCCGGCGAGGGTCCGCGAGGCGGTCGAGGAGTTGCGCAGGCGCGACGGCCTGCCGTACGCGGGGATGGCGTTGATCGGCTCGGCGCGCGGGATCGTCGCGGAGTACTTCAGGCGCGGCGAGCGGAACCTGTGGCGCCAGGCGGCCAGGGTGACCGCGCCCACGCTGATCATCCACGGCCGCAGGGACCGGCTCGTCCGGCCCGGCACCGCCCAGCGGGCGCTCAAGTCGTTCCCGCAGGTCAGGCTCGTCCTGCTGCGAAACGCCGGGCATGTCGCGCAAATGGAGGCGCCGGAGGCGGTCGCCGTCGAGGCCCGGCGTCTGATCCTTGAGACGCGATTGGGGAATGCCCCACTTCCAAGCTAGGTTTCATTGGAGATAGGACCCCTAATCGGGAGCGTAGAACTGTGTCGTTGCCACCTCTGGTCGAGCCGGCCAACGAGCTGACCGTCGATGAAGTGCGCCGCTACTCGCGCCATCTGATCATTCCCGACGTGGGCATGGCCGGGCAGAAGCGGCTGAAGAACGCCAAGGTGCTGTGTGTGGGCGCGGGAGGGCTCGGCTCACCGGCGCTGATGTACCTCGCGGCCGCCGGCGTCGGCACGCTGGGCATCATCGACTTCGACGTCGTCGACGAGTCCAACCTGCAGCGTCAGATCATCCACGGCCAGTCCGACGTCGGCAGGCCCAAGGCCGAGAGCGCGGCGGCGACGGTCCGTGAGATCAACCCGCTGGTCGAGGTCGTCATCCACAACACGACCCTGACGACCGAGAACGTGATGGAGATCTTCTCCGGCTACGACCTCATCGTCGACGGCACCGACAACTTCGCCACGCGGTACATGGTCAACGACGCGGCGGTGCTGCTCGGCAAGCCGTACGTCTGGGGCTCGATCTACCGCTTCGACGGCCAGGCCAGCGTGTTCTGGGCCGAGCACGGCCCCTGCTACCGCTGCCTCTACCCCGAGCCCCCGCCTCCCGGCATGGTTCCTTCGTGCGCGGAGGGCGGCGTGCTCGGCGTGCTGTGCGCGTCGATCGGCTCCATCCAGGTCAACGAGGCCATCAAGCTGCTGACCGGCATCGGCGACCCGCTCGTCGGGCGGTTGATGATCTACGACGCCCTGGAGATGAAGTACCGCGACGTCAAGGTCCGCAAGGACCCCGAGTGCGTGCTGTGCGGCAAGAACCCGACGGTCACCGAGCTGCTCGAGGACTACGAGGCGTTCTGCGGCGCGATCTCCGACGAGGCGGCCGAGGCGGCCACGGGCTCGACGATCACCGCGCTGGAGCTCAAGGCCATGCAGGACAACGGTGAGAAGATCTTCCTCATCGACGTCCGCGAGCCCAACGAGTACGAGATCGTCTCCATCCCCGGCGCGACGCTGATCCCCAAGGGCGAGTTCCTGAACGGCTCGGCCCTGGAGAAGCTGCCCCAGGACCAGCGCATCGTCCTGCACTGCAAGTCGGGCGCCCGCTCGGCCGAGGCGCTGGCGGTCGTGAAGAACGCCGGATTCTCCGACGCGGTGCATGTCGGAGGCGGAGTGTTGAGCTGGATCAAGACCGTCGACCCCAGCCTTCCCACCTACTAGCTGCGCAGAAGGGACACCTCAGGGCGGTGTCCCTTCTCGCGGGCTAAGGTCGAGCTGTGAGCACCCGACGAGCATGGCCGTCCGTGGTCGTGACGTCCGCGTTGGCGCTGATCTGCGCAATCACCGCGGGCGTGGCGGCCAGCGCGTCCGGCGCGGAGCTCACCAGGGGGCCCACCCAGGCGGAGCTGGAGGGCGCGGCCAAGCGCGAGGTCGCCGACCGGTGGCGCACCTGGCCCGCCGGCAAGATCTTCCCCGCCACCATCGCCTACGTCGCCGAGCAGGGCGGCCAGGAGAAGGCCCGCCGCGTGGGCATCTCCACCGCCACCGACTGCGCGGGCGCGGTCGACAGGAAGGCGGCGGTCACGCTGCGCAAGGCGGGGTGCAAGGCCGTGCTGCGGGCCACCTACCTCGACGCGCTGCAGGGCGTGGTGGTGACCGTGGGCGTGGTCGCGCTGCCCGACGAGCTGCGTGCCGTACGGGCCAAGGGGGTTTTTCCCGCCTCCGGCAGGCCGGTGCCGGGGTTGCGTCCCGTGCCGTTCGAGGGGACGGTCACCGACAGGTTCACCGCGCAGGGCCGCCAGGCGGCCTCGGTACGGCAGGCCGGGCCGTACCTCGTGCTGACCACCGCCGGCCAGGTCGACGGCAGGCCCGCGCGAGCAGTGGGCGGGCAGCGGCCTGCGGTGTTCGCCTTCGCCACCGACCTCGGAGAACGGGTCCTGACGGAGCTGAGCACGCCGCGCATGCCCGAGTGCGGGGCCAAGGGGTGGCGATGCTGAGCCGGGTGGGCCTCGCCCTGGCGCTGGTGCTGCTGACGGCGCCGGTCGCGCACGCCGACCACGTGCGCGACAGCCAGCGCGAGGTGATCGACACGCTGCGGCTGTCGAAGGCGTGGCAGACCAGCAAGGGGGCGGGCGTGGTCGTGGCCGTCCTCGACTCGGGCGTCGACCCCGCCCACCGCGACCTGGCGGGCTCGGTGACGGTCGGCGCCGACTTCACCAAGGGCGCCAACCCGCCGGGCGTACGGCCGCTGCGGCTGCACGGCACCTACATGGCCTCCCTCATCGCGGGCCACGGTCACGGCCCTGGCAACGGCGACGGCGTGATCGGCGTCGCGCCGCGCGCCAGGATCCTGTCGGTCAGGGTGATCCTGGAGGACGAGGAGCCCGGGTTCGGGGAGTTCAACACCGCCAAGCGCTACGAGGACGTGGTGGCCAAGGGCATCCGCTACGCCGTCGACCAGGGCGCCCAGGTCGTCAACATGTCGATCTCCAAAGAACTGGCCACCCAGCAGGAGCGCGCGGCGATCCACTACGCGGTCTCCAAGGGCGTCGTGCTGGTGGCGGCGGCGGGCAACGAGGGCGCGGGCAAGCCCGAGGCCAGCGGCTACGCGCCCTACTCCTATCCCGCGGCCTTCCCCGGCGTGGTGTCGGTGGCCGCGACCGACAGGGGGCTGCGCCGCGCGTCCTTCTCCAACCGCAACCCCTCGGTGCTGCTGGCCGCGCCGGGCGTCGACATCCTGGGCGCGGGCCCCGGCAACGAGTACTGGGTGGGCAAGGGCACCTCACAGGCCAGCGCCCTGGTCTCGGGGGTCGCCGCGCTCATCAAGGCCAGGTATCCCCGCATGTCGCCCGCGCTCGTGGCGCAGGCCCTCACGCTGGGCGCGTCCAGGCGGCCGTCGGGCGGCTACGACACCGGCACGGGCTTCGGCGTGGTCGACGCGGCGGGCGCGCTCGCCGAGGCGGCCAGGCTGGCCGGGCACACGCACACGGCTCGCGGGCAGGACGCCCACGATCCAGACCGGCCGCTGGGCGAGGCGGCCCCGCCCGTCCAGGTGATCTTCCGTGACCACCGCAGGATCGTCGTCTACGGCTCCATAGCGGCGGCCGCGGCGCTGGCGGCGCTGACCGCCGTACTCGTGCTGACCGCACTGGTCAAGCGGACGCGAAGGGCAGACAATCCCCAGGACGCATGATCCGCGCCCTTAGGGGGACGAATTACCTATGAGAAACGCGCAAAACGGGCCATCACCACCGGGGTGAGCTCACGTTTCTCCTAGGCGAGCACCAAAGATGAGGCAGGAGCGGTGGGGGACACGTCAGGGAGGGGACGCAGGCGGCCGGTGTCCGGGCTGCCTCGATCAGGGCAGACGGCGGGCCGTGGATCGCCGCTCGGCCCCCCTGCGACCCGGCGCTCCCGCGTGCGCTCGTGGCCGGCGGCCACCACCCGCAGAGACGGCCAGGCGGTCAAGGAGAGAGCCGAGCGCGAGGCGCTGGCGCAGGGCGTCAGGTACCGCACGATGTTCCTCGGCATCCTGGGCGCGATCGTGACGCTGTCGGCCGTGGTGGTCCTGCTCGGCACCACGGCCCTCATCGCCGAGACCAGGTCCCGCCCGCTGACCGCCGCCGAGCAGACCCGCTACAAGCAGGAGGAGATCGCCAGGCGCTGGCAGGCGTGGCCCGCCACGGGCGTCTTCCCCGACGAGGTCGCCTACCAGGGGCTCGACGAGGCCCAGCAGTACGCCAGGAGGGTCGGCATCGCCCCCGAGACCACGTGCGGCGCCGCGACCGACAGGGCCGTGGCCAGGGTGCTCGAAGAGCACGGCTGCCTGACCGTGCTGCGCGCCACCTACCTCGACCAGAGCGCGATGTTCGTCTTCACGGTGGGCGTCGCGGTGCTGCGGGACGAGGAGTCCAGGGCGGCGGCCACCGAGGAGCTGACGGTCGACGACCGCGTGGGCGTGCTGCCCGTCGCCTTCCCCGGCACGGTGGCCGACCGCTTCGGCCTCGAACAGCGCCAGCGCAACGGTTGGGTCGGCGCGGGCCCCTACATCGTCTTCTCCACCGCCGGATACACCGACGGCCGCACCCGCGCCGCCGTCCCCGCGGAGGAGATCCTGCACAGCGAGCTGTGGTCGGCCGCCAGGTCCGTCGGCGGCCAGATCGCCTACTTCCTCGCCGAACCGCCGAAGGTCCCTCGCTGCACCCAGGGGAACGCGTGCTGACCGCGGTGCGGTCGCTGCTGGCGGCCACTCTGCTCCTGTACGGCACGTCGGCGCCGCCCGACCGAGAGCAGCAGCGCTGGGTGCTGACCGCGATCAACGCCGAGCAGGCGTGGCCGGTGAGCAAGGGCGCGGGCGTCACCGTCGCGGTGATCGACAGCGCCGTCGCGCCGGACACGCCGGGGCTCAAGGGCAAGGTGACGCTCGCCCCCGACATGTCCTCGGCCACGCTCGACCGCGACGGCGTCGTCCCCGGCGAGCACGGCACGGCGATGGCGGGTCTCATCGCCGCCTCGGGCGACAAGGGCGGCTTCATCGGCGTCGCGCCCCAGGCCCGCATCCTGTCGGTGCCGATCACCGTGGACGAGACGCTGGGCGGCGGCGCGGTCCCGCCGCACGAGGACCTGCTGTCGAGCAGGGAGAGCCCGCTGGCCAGGGCGATCCGCTACTCGGTCGACAACGGGGCCAAGGTCGTCAGCATGTCGATCGGCACGTACGGCGTGCACAAGTCCGAGCGCGAGGCCGTCTCCTACGCCCTCGACAGGGGCGTCGTGCTCGTCGCCGCCGTCGGCAACGACGGGCAGACCGCCTACGCCAAGGCCAACAGCACCTCCTACTGGAGCTTCCCCGCCGGGTACCCGGGCGTGATCGGCGTGTCCGCGGTCGACCGGCAGGGCAGGAGGGCCGCCTTCAGCAGCGACAACCTCTCCGTCATGGTCGCGGCGCCCGGCGTGGACGTGCCGGTGGTGAAGATGAGCGGCGCGCTCGGCTCCGGCAAGGGCACCAGCGTGGCGACGGCGCTGGTGGCGGGCGTCACCGCGCTGATCAAGTCGCGCTACCCTGACCTCACGCCTGACCAGGTGGCGCAGGCCGTCACCAGCAGCGCCAGGGCCAGGCCGTCCGCGGGCTACGACGACAAGATCGGCTTCGGCGTGGTCGACGCGGCGGCGGCGCTGGACAGGGCGGGGGAGCTGGTCGGCAAGCGGCGCGGCGTGGCCGTACCGGACTCCACGCACTTCGGCCAGGGGGAGAAGGCGCCGCTGCCGTCGCCGCCGGGGCCCAGCCCGTGGCGGATGTGGCTGTTCGGCGGCGGGGTGCTGATCGGCCTGGTGGCCTTCGGCGCAGCGGTAACGATGCTCAGCCAGCGCAACCGAGGCGGCTGAATCATGCTTTTCCGCCACAGATGGGTGATCATGAGTATGCTCCCGCCTCATGAGCTACGAGCTGCATGTGGAGCGTGAGTCTCCGCTCGCCTTCGCCGAGCTCGCGAGAGCGATAGCGCCCGCCGGGTTCTCGCTGCGCGAGCCCGGCGAGATCCTGGCCGGGGCCCACCCCGTCGCGCGCTGGCGCGAGCGCGTCGTCGGCACGCCCGCCTCCGACTGGGACGTCGCCCAGCTCGTCCGGCTGGCCGCGGTCCTCGGCGGACGCCTGCGCGGTGAGGACGGCGAGCACTACTACCTGCGCGACGGCGTCATCGAGGTCGACGGCGACGCCATCGGCGACCTCGACCAGATCCTGCGGCAAGGGCCCGCGGCGTGGTGACACCGTACGGCGAGCGGGTGCTCGACCTGGTCGAACGCATCCCGCCCGGCCAAGTCATGGCCTACGGCGACGTCGCCGAGTACCTGGGCGAGGGCGGGCCGAGGCAGGTGGGCTCGGTCATGTCCACGTGGGGCGGCGGCGTGCCGTGGTGGCGGGTCGTGCACGCCGACGGGACGGCCGCTGCCGGACTGGTCGACAGGGCGCTGCCGCACTGGCGGGAGGAGGGCACGCCGTTGCGCGGCGAACGCGTCGACATGCGACATGCCCGATGGTTTCCTTCAGGGGACTTTCAGGAACCAACTGACCAGGCATGACACGATATTTGCGGATTTGCGGTATGTGACGCGCATTACCATAGCGAGGGACTGCCCACCGTTCCCGGGTCCGAAAGGCGGTGCCCTTCATGGCCACCCCAACCGGCGATGTCGTCGCCGAGCGCCTGAAGGTTGTCCAGGACCTCTGTGACCGGGGGGAACCGCTCGACGCGATCATGCGGACCGTCCGGTCAGGGGGACTGCCGCCGACCGAACGGCGCGCCTTCGACGCCGAGGTGCTCAGCGGCTCGCTCGGCCTGCGCTTCGACCAGGCCGCCAAGCGCGGCGCCGCCCGCAGGCGCGAGCTGGTCAACCTGTTCAGGCCCTACCTGGCCGAGGTCGACCCAGGAGTCAAGCGCGACCTGCCCGTGGAGCGCCGGCTCGCCTACCACCTCGTCGAGCACCGATCCGACGACGAGCTGATCGACGGCGACGCCCTCACCAAGGTCATCGCGGCCGCCGCCGAGCCGTCCAAGCGCATCCGCAAAGGGCTGCGCTGGTACGCCGACCTGCCGTTCGCCGACGAACTGCCACACGACCTCTACCGCCTGCGCCGCTCCGACCTGGTGCCCGTCACCCAGATCGACGACATCGTCTGGGAGAACGGCAGCCTCCGCGTCGACGGCTTCGCCTACCTCGCGGGCCTTTCGGTGCGCAGCCGCCGCTTCAACCGGGCCACCGTCGTGCTGCGCGGCCCCCGCTGGCTGCCGCCCGTGCGGATGCGCACCCGCCGTACGCTCGCGCCCGAGGCCACTCACGGCGCCCGCGAGCCCGGCTGCAACTACGACTGGTCCGGCTTCACCGCCACCCTCAGCCCGTGGCCGCTGCGCTGGCGCTCGTCGCTGCGCGCCGTCGTGTCCGCGGTGCGGCGCACCATGCGTCACCGGCCCACCGTGCAGGACACCACCACCTGGCGGGCCGAGATCGTCTTCTGGTCCCGCGGGGCCAGGGCGACCGGCCTGCTGCGCGGAGCCTCCCTCGGCAGGACCGAACGGCCCGCCGGGCTGCGCGTCAAGCCGCGCTGGTGGGTGCGTCCCGTGTGGACCTCCGACCGGGCGCTGCAGGTCGTGCTCCAGCCGAACAGGGCCGAGCTGACCGGCGTCCATCTCGACGGCGAGCGGCTCGAACTGACCGTCTTCCTGCCGGGACGCACCTGCACCAAGGGCCACGCCAGGCTCGGCGGCCACCGCATGGCGGCCGAGTTCCACCCCGTCGAGGGCGGCACGAACGTCACCGTGGCGCTCGCCGTACCCGCTCTGCTGCAGGAGAAGGACGGACGGCGGCTCTGGGTCGAGCCCAAGGGCGACCCGGCGGCCTCCGTCATGCTCGGCGACGCGCTGGAGGAGAGCCGCGCCATCGTCGGCGACAGGGAGATCACCGTGCTCGGCGACAGACGCGACCGCGTCGTCGTCTCCGCGCACCGCACCAGGCCCGTCATCACCGCGGCCCGATGGGACGGCCCCGTCCTCGAACTGCGCGGCGACTACCCCGACGCCGAAGGCGCGCGCCGCCTGTCGCTGCGGCACCGGTCAGGGCTGATGTTCCACGCGGACCTGATCCGTTCCGGCGACCAGTTCACCGTACGGCTGGCGCCGTCCGAGATGGAGCGGTTCGGCGAGCGGATCCCGATGCCGTCGGGCACCTGGAACCTGTCCGTCCGCCACCCCACCGGCGAGATCGTCCCCGTGCGCGTCTCCCACGCCGCGCTGCCCACCCTCGACGAGTCGCAGCACTCCTTCTCCGGGCGCGGCTACCGGCTGGTGTCCACCCGCTTCGACGTGCCCGTGCTGATGGCCGAGGAGTCGCGGCCCGCCGACGAGAAGGGCGTCGCAGGCACCCACGTACTGCGCCGCGTCTACTACCCGGCCCAGCGCACCGAGCCGATCCAGGACTCGACCGTCTACGTCGTCAACGACGGCCGCCACTACGGCGACAGCGTGCGCGCCATCTACGAGGAGCGGCTGCGCCGCGGCGACGACCGCGAGCACATCTGGATCGTCAAGGACGGCGCGTTCGTCCCGCCGGGACCCGCCACCGTCGTCCGCGCCGGCAGCAGGGAGCATCACGCGGCCCTGGCACGTTCCCGGCACATCGTGACCAACGCCTTCCTGCCCGCCTGGTTCAGATCGCGTGAAGACCAGGTCGTCCTGCAGACCTGGCACGGCACCCCCGCCAAGCGCATCGGCAACGACTTGCCCCACATGTCGCGCGACCCGCGCCCGCCCGTCTGGTACCGGCAGGCCGCCGAGGTCCGCGGCTGGGACGTGCTGCTGTCACAGTCGCCCTGGGCCACGCCTATCCTGCGGGAGGCGTTCGGCTACAAGGGAGAGGTGCTGGAGAGCGGGCTGCCCCGCAACGACGTCCTCACCTCACCCGACCGGGAGGTCCTGGCGGCGGCCATCCGGCGGCGCCTCGGCCTGGTCGAGGGGAAGAAGGTCGTGCTGTACGCGCCGACGTGGCGCGACTACGACAGGAAGAACAGCACGATCAAGCTCGACCTGTCACTGGCCAGGGCCGAACTGGGCGCCGACCACGAACTGCTCGTCAGGGCGCACCCGATGCAGGCCATGCCGGTCGTGCCCGCTGACGTCGCCCACGACGTCACCACCTACCCCGACATGGCCGACCTGCTGCTGGTCGCCGACGTCCTGGTCACGGACTACTCGTCGGCGATGTTCGACTTCGCGGTGACCGGACGGCCGATCGTGTTCTTCACCCACGACCTGGCGAAGTACTCGTCGAAGCGCGGGCTCTACCTGGACCTCGCCGCCCAGGCACCGGGACCGATGCTGTCGACGTCAGCCGAGGTGGTAGAGACGCTCATGTCGATCGACACGGTGGCGGCGGCGCACGCGGACCGGTATGAGGCGTTCAGAGCCACGTACGCGCCCCGCGACGACGGCAAGGCGACGGCCAGGGTCGTCGACCACCTCTTCTCGTAGGGGCGTCGCGGAAAGGTCCTTCGGTTGGGGGCGCTGTCGCGCGTGGGGCCTTCGGGCGTTGCTTCCGGTCGGGCCGGGGCCCCGACTCCTGGAGGGCCTCGCTGCGCTCGGGCGCGCTTTCGGGGGCGCCTTCGGCGCGACACCCTCCAGAGATGGCCGCTTCGACGTGATTTCCGCTGCGACGCCTGGGATGTAGCCGCAGCCCTTGTCTCCGCGCCTGTGTTCGTCGGCACGGACGAGAAATGGCTCCCTCCCTGAACTGTCGACGAGGGGACCGC
This sequence comes from Nonomuraea sp. NPDC059194, assembly GCF_042754765.1. Lineage (NCBI taxonomy): Bacteria > Bacillati > Actinomycetota > Actinomycetes > Streptosporangiales > Streptosporangiaceae > Nonomuraea > Nonomuraea sp. NPDC059194. The sequence goes on from NZ_JBHZBH010000003.1 coordinate 331,726, forward strand.
GCCACCTTCCGGAGCGTGGCGTGTCGCGTGCACCCGCTACACAGGTAGCGTCCAGCTTGGCCCGTCCGGGATGCTGAGCCATACCCGCTGCTCAGCCCGACGCCGGCCGCTTCGACGGCTCGGCTGTCGATGAGGCAGCTCATCGACAGGCTTCGCCGGCGGATTCGTGGCGGGGCGCCAGGATCGGCCTGCCCGCTGCTGGCTATCCTGTGGCACGTCGAGCCAGGCACGGCTCCCCACCACGAGCCCACCGGAAGGCGACGACCGTGACAGCCTCCCAGCGCCGGAGCACATTGCCGGCGACGACGGTGGTGGCGCACGTGGTCCTGGCTCTCCTGACGGTGCTCATCCTGGCGGGCGTCTGGCACCTCGGCGCGGACCTGTGGCAGATCTTCGCCGCGGCGGGTGCTGCCGTCCTGCTCCATGTGGGAGCGGTGGTGGCCCATCGACGGCCGTGGGTGGGGTACGCGATCGGCGCGCTGGCAATGCTCGTCCTGGTGACGATGCCCTTCCTGGGTTGGTCACCGAGCATGCTGCCCTCGGCTGTGTTCTTCCCCCTCACCTTGTGGCGGCTGACCACCCGGGTCTCGGTCAGGTCCTCGGTGGTTGCGTTGGCCGTCGCCGCGCTCGGGATCGTCCTCACCGAGCTGGTGGCGTGGGCCCGGCTGCCCCCTGACATTCCTGGGTGGACCCGCCTGGTCGAGGGCGGGCTGCTGATGCTCGTGGTCGGCGGTGTGTGGCTTGCGGCCCTGCTGGTACGCCGCAGGCACGAGGCCGGCCGACGAGCCGAGAGCGAACGACTGGCCGCGGCGGTCGCGGACGAACGGGCCAGCATCCGCCGCGACCTGCACGACGTGATCGCCCACACGGTCACCGTCATGGTCGCGCGGATCGAGGCCGCGGCGGTGACGACGGCGGATCCGGCGACCCGCCGCGAACTCGGTGACATCGCCGAGGCCGGCCGGGACGCCCACCAAGGTCTGCGATCGATGCTGGCCACCTTGGGCCCGGCCACCGTGGCGCCGCGCGCCGATTCCCGGCCCAGAGAGGTCCCGATCTCCCTCGATGCTCTCCCTGACCTCGTGGCCTCGGCGGCGAGCCCGCTCCATGCGGTGACGTTCGCGGAGGTGGGTGAGCGACGGCCGCTGAGCCTGAGTGCCGAGGTCGCGGCGGTCCGTACCGTGCAGGAGGGCATCACCAACGCGCTGCGCCACCTCGAACCACCGGTCGAGGTGGCCGTTCGCCTGCGCTGGACCCCGGCCGAGGTGGTGGTGGAGGTGCGCGACGACGGCGGCAAGGCGCTTCGCGACGTCGGCAGCCAGGGGACCGGCTTGATGGGGATCGAGGAACGTGTGCATACCGCAGGCGGCACCCTGTCGATCGACGACGGGGACGACGGGTGGGTGCTGCGGGCGCGGCTCCCCACGAAGGAGGGGAATGACCGAACGAAGTGAGGGAATCAGCAAGCACAGCACCTTGGTCATGAGGCCGACGAAGGAGGTCTCATGACCGGGATCCGTGTCATGCTCGTCGACGATCAGGAGTTGCTGCGGGCCTCGCTCCGTACGGTGCTGTCGGCCGACGAACGCATCGAGGTCACCCACGACGTCGCGAACGGCAGCGACGCGATCGAGGTCGTCCGGCGGCACCGCCTCGACGTGGTACTGATGGACATCCGCATGCCGCGCATGGACGGGGTCGCCGCCACGGCGGAGATCGTCAGGATCGCACCGGCGACCCGGGTGCTCATGCTGACGACGTTCGACGATGACGAACTGGTCGTGGCTGCCATCCGGGCCGGTGCGAGCGGCTACCTGACCAAGGACGTCCGGCCCGCCGCCCTGGCCCAGGCCGTGTGTGACGTCGCCTCCGGGACGTCGGCGCTGGCTCCGGGGGTGGCCGCGACGATCCTCGATCTCGTACGGCAGGTGCCGATGCGGAGGACGGCAGCCCTGGACGGCCTGACCCCACGCGAGGTCGAGATCTTCGGCCTGCTCGCCCGCGGCAGGTCCAACAGCGAGATCTGCGCGGAACTGGTGCTGAGCGAGAACACGGTGAAGTCGCACGTCCGGGCCGTCCTGCAGAAACTGAACCTGCGCGACCGCGTGCACGCGGTGATCCACGCCTACGAGAACGGGCTCGTGGGTCGAGGCGAGCTGCCTGGCTGAGGATTCCATCCTGCCGGGTGGTTCCCGGCTCACCCTTTCGGGTGAGGTCCGCCGGTGGCGCTCGGCCTAGGTTCGACGTCGTGTCTCTTCCACGTCTCCGCTTTCCGCTCGTGATCTCCCTCCTCGCGCTCGCCGTACTGCTCGGCCGTACGGCACCGGCCCATGCCACCGGCGAACGGCTGGTCGACGACTACCGCTCCGTCTACGGCACGCCGGGTGTCGCGGCGGCCGTGATCGACGGGTCGTCGGTCGAGACGATCGTCCGCGGCCGGGACGGGGACGGCAACGCGGTGACGGCTCGGACACGGTTCCGGATCGCGTCGATGAGCAAGTCGATGACGGCGGCGGCGATCATGCTGCTGGTCGACCGTGACCGCGTCTCCCTGGACGACCCGATCGTCAAGGTCCTGCCCGACTTCAGGATGGCCGATCCCCGCTTCACCGGGATGACCGTGCGCCAGATCCTCAGCCACACCTCGGGGCTGTCGAACAGCACGAACAACGAGTACGTGTTCCCCCCTCCGCGCAGCGCGCAGGAAATCGTGGCCGGGCTGGCCGACAAGACCCTGGCCGCCGATCCGGGCACCCGCTCGGAGTACCACAACACCAACTACTCGATCGCGGCGAGGATCGTCGAGGTGGTCTCGGGGAAGTCCTTCGACGCCTTCCTCCACGCCGAACTGTTCACGCCGCTGGGCATGACCGGCACCAGCTCGACGCTGGGGTGTTCCGATCGTGCCGAGGGCCTGCCGTCCGGATACGAGGTCGTTCTCGGGGTTGCCGTCGCGGCACCGGAGATGCCGGGGATCTGCGTCGGCAACGGCGGGGTGATCTCGACCCTGGACGACATGGTGCGGTGGCTGCGGTTCAACCAGGGAACCTTCGGGGCGGACCTGCTGAGTGCCGGCTCCCTGGCCGAGTTGCACACCGTCCAGCCGAAGGCCGGCGACTACGCCCTCGGCTGGCAGTCCCGCCCCGTCGCAGCAGACGCCCCGCCGTCGGTGATCGGCCACGGCGGAACACTGGCGACGTGGACCGGGGACATGGTCTTCTCGCCCAAGACCCGTGTGGCCGCCCTCGTCCTCACCAACAGCGGCGGCGATCCCAGCCTGCTCTCGACCAACCTTCTCGCCGAACGGATCGGGGCACCGGCAACGCCGATGAGCAACCCGCTCACCGTCGTGAACGCGGTCCTGCTCGGGCTCACGGTGGGGATGGCCGCACTGCTGGTCACCGCAGCCGTCCGAGCGCGCCGCTGGGCCGCGCGACGCCGCGCGGCGCGCCGGCCGTGGCTGGTTCTGCGGCTCGTGCCCCTTGCCCTGGTGACGGTGCTGGGCGCGGTGCTGCCGACGCTGATCTGGGGGGCCTTCAGCTTCCAGTACTGGATCGTCACCGCCTGGCTGCTGCCGCTGCTGGCGCTCTTCTGCCTCACCTGCTGCGTGCTCGGGGCGGTCGCACTCGGCCGTCGCCTCTGGTGCTTCCGCCGCGCCGGTCAGGCGACCTTCGCACCGGTACGGCCGGCTCAGATGTCGTTGACGAAGACGATGGCGTCGATCTGGTCGATGGTGGCCGGGTCGAGAGCGGAGTAGGTGTGGTCGGCCGGGACGCGCGGCGTCAGCTTCCGGTCGAGATCCGCGGCGAGGCGGCCGGGATCGACGACGGCGCGGGCATCAGGGAGGGTCGACAGGAGCCCTTCGAGGCTGTCGGGATGGGGGACGTCGGAGCCGCGGGCGCCGAAGGTGGTGGCGGCGAAGGCGTACTGGTCGCCGAGGCGGGTGCCGATGATGGCGCCCGCGCTCCACCACTGGAGCGGCTGGCCGCCGAACTGCATCTGACCCTTGTCGCGCTGCAGGTGGCCGTTGTGGGCGAAGGCGAGGGTGGGGCCGCGACGGGCCTCGTGACGGACGATGGCGTCGAGGTTGTCGGCCATCATCGCATCGCGCAGGCTCATGATCGCGCCGAGGCGGGTGGGCGCGGTGTCGGCCAGGCCGGCGTGGTAGCGCAGGAGCCCGGCGGCGGTGCGGGCGTGCAGGTCGGCGCGCCACCAGTCGTCGGGGGAGGTGGCGGCCGTCAGGTGGGGGGCGTGCGAGGTGAGCAGCGCGCCCAGGTCGTCGGCGATCAGGCGCAGTTCCTTGGCCTCGGGGGTGCGGCCGACGGACCGGGCGGGATCCATGAGGGTGTCCGGGTGGGTCCAGCGCTCGTCGGGGCCGAGCAGCTCGTCGAGGGCCTCGCGACTCCAGGCCAGGTCGAGGTGGGCGGCCAGATAGTCGTGCACCGCGGTCAGCGCCAGGCGGGGGCTGGCGGCGCCGGTCATCTCCAGGGGGCCGTCGAAGCCGTAGAAGCGGAGCCGCTCCTGCGGGGGACGCTGTTCGTTGTAGACGCGCATCCAGCCGATGAGCTCGCGGTTGGCGGTGAAGGCGCCGAAGTCGTGGCTGAAGCCGCGGCTCATCGCGTCGTCGAGGGTCCCGACGCCGTCCGTGACGTACGCGTTGGCGACCAGGGCCGCCAGGCAGTCGCTCTCGATGGCGATCGAGCGGTAGCCCTCGTGTTCGACGAGGTGGCGGAAGAGCTCGTTGCGCAGCTCGGGGAAGGCTTCGACGCCGTGGGTGGGCTCGCCGAGACCGAGCAGGCGGGTGGTGGGGGACAGGAGCGCGGTAAGGGCGCCGCCGGTGAAGGGGCGGGCGGCGTCCCGAATCGAGGCCGTCATGCCTTCAACGGTATCGTTGAATCGACAGTGTAAACTTTGGCGGAATTTCCGGCCGTAGACGAGGACGTACCTTCAAAATGCGGTTGCGGCCCATCGATCTGGCGCGCGAGCACGGCCTGTCCACACAGGCGGTGCGCAACTACGAGGAGGCGGGGATCCTGCCGCCGGCCGAGCGCTCGCCGCACGGCTACCGCGTCTACGCTGCGCGCCATGCGGCGGCGTTGCGGACGTTCCTGGCGTTGATCCCCGCGCACGGCCACGCGACCGCGGGGGCGATCATGCGGGCCGTGAACGGCGGCGCGGTCGGGGAGGCGTTGCGGCTGATCGACGACAGCCACACGCAGCTGGCCGGCGACCGGCGCACGCTGGAGGACGTGGAACGGGCGCTGCGCGACCTGGCTCCGCCGCGTGAGCTGGAGCCGGGTGTGACGTTCATCGGGCCGCTGGCGCGCAGGCTCGGCCTCCGGCCCGCGACGTTGCGCAAATGGGAGGGGGCAGGGCTGATCGTGCCCCGGCGCGACCCGCGCACCGGCTACCGCGTCTACACCTCCGCCGACGTGCGCGACGTACTGCTGGCCCACCAACTGCGGCGGGGCGGGCACGGGCTGGAGCAGATCGCGCGGGTGCTGGAGCGGGTGCGTACGGCGGGCGGGCCGGAGCCGCTACAGGCGACGCTGCGGGAGTGGCGCGACCGGCTGACGGCGCGCGGCCTGGCGATGCTGACGGGCGCCGCCGCGCTCGACACCTATCTGGGGGCGTAGACCAAGTACGTCGGGAAGGGGCAAGAGCCTTGACGTGGTGACGCGACCGGACTGCTGCGCGGCACAACCTGGGGTCGGCGGCTACGACCGGATACTGACGCGGCCCCGCCGGGAGGCGGACAGCAGCCGGCCCAGTACCAGGGTGCTGAGGCCGAACATCAAGACGCCCAGGGGGACATGGAGCGAGGTCATGTGCGCGATGCCCAGCACGACCTGTACCGACGCGAGGACAAGGAAGCCGGTGGCGTACAGGATGGGGCGGGGCGTTCCGCCGCCCGGGCGCCACGCCAGGATCGCGGCGAGCACGTACAGCAGCGACGCGCCCCACATCACGCGCGAGCCGACGTCGTGCAGCACCGCGCCGTGAGACGAGGACAGCAGCATTCCGGCGGTGGCCGCCTGGAAGAAGATGCTCAAGGTCTGCACGGCGACCGCGATCTTCAGGAACGTGCGGCCGCGTGCTGCCGTCATCTGTCCGGCCATGGCGTGTAATCCCCTCTTTCTGGCATGGGCAGTGGATGAGTGGTGTTTCGGTGGTCCGGCTTGTTCATCGCAGGGTGAGCGGGGTCTCGGATGCGACGCGCGTCAGCTTGTGCGGGTTGCGGACGTAGTAGAGGCCGGTGATGCGGGCGTCCTCGACACGGATCGTCAAGACGCCGTCGAACTCGCCGTCCAGGCGTACGACGAGTGCCGGGTTGCCGTTGACCACGGTGGCGTCGCAGGTGATCGCCGCTTTCACCTTGGCGGAGCCGCCGAGGTAGAAGCGGACCACCTTCTCGGCGCCGATGACCGGCCGCGGCGCGGCCCGCTTCACGCCGCCGCCGTCGCTGATTAGGACGACCTCGGGGGCGAGCACGTCAAGGAGGCCCTGCAGGTCCCTGGTTTCGAGCGCGTGCTGGAACGACTCCAGAGCCGCCCGGGCCTGGCTCGGGGAGACCGCCTCGCGAGGGCGGCGGGCATCGACGTGCCGGCGGGCGCGGTGCGCGATCTGGCGGACGGCGGCGGGGCTCTTGTCGACGGCGGCCGCGATCTCCTCGTAGCTGACGTCGAAGACCTCGCGCAGCACGAAGACGGCGCGCTCGGTCGGCGAGAGGCTCTCCAGGACGAGCATCAGCGCCATCGACACGCTCTCGGCGAGCTCGGCGTCCTCGGCCACGTCCGGCGTGGTGAGCAGCGGCTCGGGCAGCCAGGGGCCGACATACGACTCCTTGCGGCGCTTCAAGGTGCGCAGCCGGTTGAGTGACTGCCGGGTGGTGATCCGGACAAGGTAGGCGCGCTGGTCGGACACCTGCCCAAGGTCGACCTTCATCCACCGCAGCCAGGTTTCCTGCAGGACGTCCTCGGCATCGGCTGCCGAGCCGAGCATCTCGTAGGCGACGGTGAACAGCAGATTGCGGTGGGTGACGAACGCGTCGGTGGCGGCGTCCATCCGGTCACCGCCGGCGGGCGGCTCGGCTGGGCCGTTCGTTGGCTCGCTGCGCTCGTTCATAGCCGGCTCCTGCCTGTTCTCTTCTCAACTTGCTCTGCGCACAAGACACCAGCCCTCACCGCCGTGTGACACCCGCGATCGGTGGCGTACGTCACATGACCGCGCTGTCACAAAAGTCGGCTCGCCGGTGCCTCATGGTCGTCATCATGCCGCGCGAACGATCCACGCGGCACACGACCGCCGCGCAACCGCCACCGCAGAAAGAACGGGAAGACATCATGAGCAAGGTCTGGTTCGTCACTGGTTCGTCCCGCGGCCTCGGCCGCCACTTCGTCGAGGCCGCCCTGTCACGCGGCGACAAAGTGGCTGCGACCGCCCGGACCACCGCAAGCCTCGACGAACTGGCCGCCGCCTACGGCGACGCGGTGCTCCCGCTCGCGATGGACGTGACCGACAAGGCCGCCGTCTTCGAGGGCGTGAAGCGGGCCGCAGAGCACTTCGGACGCCTGGACGTCATCGTGAACAACGCCGGCTACGCCCAGGTCGGCGCGATCGAGGAGCTGACCGAGCAGCAGCTGCGCGACCAACTGGAGACCAACCTGTTCGGCGCGGTGTGGGTGATCCAGGCCGCGCTGCCGTACCTGCGCGAGCAGGGCGCGGGGCACATCATCCAGCTGTCCTCGGCCGCCGGGCTCATCGCCATGCCGCTCGGCGGCGCCTACCATGCCTCCAAGTGGGCCCTGGAGGGCTTGAATGAGGCCCTCGCCCACGAGGTCGCCGACTTCGGCATCAAGGTCACCGTCATCGAGCCCGGCGGTTTTGCCACCCGCTCCGGCAAGAACCCCGACCCCCTCAACAACGGCCACATGGCCGAGCCCAACCCGGTCTACGACGCTCTCCGTCAGCGCCTGGCCGGGATCGCGGGCAAGCAGCCCCCCGGCGACCCCGCCGCCGCGGCCCAGGTGCTCCTCAAGCTCGTCGACGCCGACAACCCGCCCCTGCGGATCCTCTTCGGCCAGGGCTTCTACCCGATGATCCAGCAGGCCTACGCCGACCGGCTCAAGACCTGGGCCGACTGGCAGGACCTTTCGGCAGAAGCTCACGGGACGCTCGATCAAGAAGTTCGGTGCCCCTTCCGTCGCCGAGAGCGCCCCAGCCCATGATCGGCCGGCTCCGCACCGCCCCGGCCGCCCGGCGGCTCGACCAGCAGATCGCGTGGGCCAGCTCGGTTGCCTGCTCTCCAGCCGATCCTGTGCGGATTCCCCAAGCCACCCTGTCATTGACAGCGAGGGCGATCACGGCCATCTAGTTGCACCGTACAACAAGATGGTTGTACCGTCGAACCATGGCGGATGAGCGTGAGCTTCAGGATGCTGTGGGCCGGTTCGTCCGGGCCTTCGGTCTGCATCAACCCGACCAGACCCCCTGCGGGCGGCCCATCCCGGTGTCGGAGGCGCACGCGCTCGGCGAGCTGGCCAGGGACGGCGCGCTACGGCAAAGCGAGCTGGCGCACCGGCTGCGCCTGGAGAAGAGCACCACCAGCCGCCTGGTCACCCAGCTCATCAATCGGGGCTGGGCCGAGCGCATCCCGGCCCCGGACGACGGGCGCGGTGTGCTGGTCCAGCTCACCCCCGCAGGAACGAGAGCAGCCGAGCAGCTGGCCAAGGCCAGAGCGGCACGCTTTTCGGCGATCTTGAACCGTGTGCCGGAGAACGACCGCGCCGGCGTCCTGTACGCCCTGGAAATCCTCACGGAGGCGATAGATGAACCTTAAGAAGCGACGCATCCCGCTGCTGCTGGCCGGCCTGGCTGTGATCGGCGCCGCGTCGGCGGCCGGGTACGCGCTCGGCGGCCAGAACGGTCAGAACGAGGCTCAGGCGCTGGCCGCCCGCCAGGCGGAGATCACGGCCAGGAGCCGGCAGGTGATGCCGTTCGACCTGGAGCGCACCACGCATCGCTTCACCAAGTCGGCCACCGGTGGCCTGCAGACCGTCACCGCCGACGACCCCGCCGACGCCCAGCAGGTCACGCTCATCCGCGAGCACCTGACCAAGGAGGCCGCGGGCTTCAGCAAGGGCGACTACGGCGACCCCGCGTCCATCCACGGCGGCGAGATGCCCGGCCTGCGCGGGCTCGAACAGGGCCACACCCGGATCGACATCCGCTACGCGGAGGCTCCCACCGGGGCCCAGATCACCTACACCTCCTCCGACCCGGCCCTCATCAAGGCGCTGCACGCCTGGTTCGACGCCCAGGTCACCGACCACGGGCAGCACGCCGAACACGGATGACTCGTCCCACCTCATGACCCCGATCCTCTGAACCGTCGCTCGGATCCGCAGACCAGTCGACTTCCAGATATACCCAACCCCCGTACGGTCACCAGCGAAGGAGATCTTCATGCCCGACACCAGCCCGCCGGTGCGGCGATCACTGTTCCTGCACGCGCCGATCCGTCGCAGGCCCCGCATGATGCTGGAGCAGATGCTCGCCCTGGTAGATGACGACACCCCGGCCGACGGTCCCGAAGGCCCCGTCGCGGTGCTGGAGCGGCGGTTGGCCGACCTGCTCGGCAAGGAAAGCGCGCTGTTCTTCCCCAGCGGCACCATGGCCCAGCAGACCGCGTTGCGCGTGCACGCCGACCGGCGCGGCCGTCGCACGTTCGCCGCCCACCCGCGATCGCATCTGGACGTGTGGGAGGAGCAGGGCTACAACGCCGTCCACGGCCTGCGGTTGCGCCGTACCGGCGACCTGCACGAGTTGATGACGGCCGGGGACCTGGCGGTGATCGGCGAGCCGCTGGCGGCGGTCGTCTGGGAACTGCCGCAGCGCGACCTCGGCGGCCTGCTGCCCGAATGGGACGAGCTGTGCGAGCAGGTCGCGCTCGTGCGCGCCACCGGCGCCGCCGCGCACCTGGACGGCGCCCGACTATGGGAGGCCCAGACCTACTACCAGCGGCCGTTCGACCAGATCGCCGCCCTGTTCGACACCGTCTACGTCTCCCTCTACAAAAGCCTGCAAGGTGTGCGCGGCGCGGTACTCGCCTCCGACGCGCCCACCGTGGAGGTGGCACGGGTGTGGCGGCAACGACTCGGCGGCGGCATCCGCGACGCCTGGCCGCTCGCCCTGGCCGCGCTGGTCCACCTCGACACCCTGGCCGAGGAGATGCCCGCCTACCGCGAGCACGCCATCGCCATCGCGGCCGCGATCAACGCAGACGGCACCGCCCGCGCCTACCTCGACCCACCCCAGACCCCGCTGTTCCACATCCACCTGCCCGCCGACCGGCGCGCCGTCGAGCAGGCCGGCCAGGCGATCCTCGCCGAGCACGGCATCCAGCTCTGGGGCCGGATACGCTCCGCATCCGAGCCCGGCCGATGCGCCTTCGAGGTCAGCGTCGGCGAGAACGCCATGGAGTTCACCCCCGACGAGGTGGTCGCTCTCATACACGACCTGCTGGCCCGCGCCGCCTGCTGATCGCGGGTGCGGCCGTCGTTCTCGGTGATCGCTGCCACCACGTCCGATCCCGCCCTGATGATCGTCTGGCGGGCCGTGCTCGGCATCGCCGCGGTCACCCAGATGCCCGCGACCCTTGGGCTGATCTTCTCCACGTTCACCGACCCGCGCCAGCGGGGTATCGCGGTCGGCAGGTGTCGATCTCCCTCCCAGCACACGGGAGGCCGGGCGCGGAACACGGCCGCCGACCGCGCATGCCGTACCCACGCCCGCCCCACCGATCAAGCCGATCTGACCGTCGTCAGGCCGCCGGAGCTCGGGAGACCGGAGCTCAGGAGACCGGAGCTCAGGAGAACAGCATGCGGCGGCCGGTGACCCGGTATCCGATCTTCTCGAAGACCGCCGCCATAGGCGCGTTGCCCACGTCGGTGGCGTCGGTGATGGACGGCTCGCCCTCCGCGGCGAAGATGTGCATCGCCTCGGCCAGCAGGTCGTAGGCGTATCCATGGCCGCGGTGCCGATGGTCGACGCCGATGTAGCCGATCGTCGCCGACGCGGTGTTGCGGGTGGGCATCACCATGCCGACCAGTTCGCCGGAGGTGTCGTGGGCCAGCCGCCACCTGTGCCGTCCGCCCGGCATGTCCGCGATCATCGTGAGCGTTTCGGCCGCCACGTCACGCGGCGTTCTGGTGCGCAGCTCGCGGAGGTCTCCGGCGTCGAGGCTGCCGGTGACGATGTTCGCCAGGAGGTCGAGCAGCACCTGGTCATCCGTGACAGGGCTGAACATGAGCCTGGTCGAGCCGGGCGGCAGGCCGTACTCACGCTCCCACCGGAGGTTGAGCCGCTCCACGTGGAAGTCGAGGCCTGCCTTCTCCGCCGCCCCGATACGGGCGTCGGCGTCGGCCTTGGCGTCGGGACGTTCGCGCCAGTCGGCGGGCAGGAACAGGTTGTACTCGGGTCGCGGGCCGATCGGCGACTGGTAGCCGGGCGTGACCAGGGCGGCGTAGGCGGCTTCGAGCAGGGCGGCGCCCGTTTCGACGGTGTCGAAGTCGAAGAAGTCGAGTGCCCACGGGTGCTCGGTGTCGGGCGGACCCCAGAACGCGGCCCTGGCGACGATCTCGGCGCCGCGCTGGGCGATCCAGACCCATGCGGGACGGTAGTCGCCCTCGCCCACGAACTCCGCGAAGGTACGGCTGCGCGCGCCGACGCCCGAGGTGGGAAGGGTGGTGATGCGGTCGAACAGCGGGAACTCGCTCTCGTCTGCGAGAGCGCGGAAGACCAGCTCGGTCAAGGGATCTCCTGTGGCAGGAGCGCTCCCCTCAGGCGGACGCCTGTCCGTAGGGGGAGCGCGGAAGCGTTACGGGGAACATGCGACTCCTCACCTCCTTGTGATCTCTTGCTGCACGGACCCTAGCGGCCTGTCGCCACCCACGCAATACAGGCGGGTCACCTCGATGCTCGTGCCCGGAAGGCCGCCGCCTGCGCCTGGCTTCGTCTGTACGGCAAGCCGTGCCACGCGCCTGCGTGGTCACCGGCTGATGACCGTCCAAGGGACGCTCCTCGTGCGCCGCCCCTGCCTCGCCGTAACGGACCCGGTGACGGGCCCCTCGAAACGGGCTTCCCGTGCCGAGCCGCCGTGACGGGCCTTCCGTTACGGGCGCCGTTGGGGCGGGGACCGGAGTCCTGCTGGGCGGCGCGCCTTCGACGGACGGGACCACGCGCCCACGGAGGCGCCAGACCGGCTTGCCGTACCGCTCGCTCCTGGCTCCCGCGGGCGGCTCGCGACGGCTGCCGCGCGGGCGTGAAAAGAAAATGCCCCACTACCGGGCCGTCTGTACGGTTGCCCGCATGACACCCATTTTCCGCCTGTGCGACGAGCACATCACCAGGTCGGCCGAGCTCGACCCCGTTGAGGCCGTCTACATGGGCATCGCGGGCGACTTCGGCGTAGCCACCGACTACAGCCCCGAAGGCCACACCGCCAGGCACGACCTGGTCAAGTCCACGCTCGCCCGGCTCGACACCCTCGAACCCGCGTCGCAGGACGACCGGCGCGCCGCCGACCACCTGCGCGAACGCCTCGAGGCCCAAGCGGCCTGGTTCGAGACTGGCGAGCAGTACCGCGACCTCAGCAGTCCCTTCGGACTGGTCTCCTCGGTCAGGGACAGCATCGACCTGCTGCCCACCGGCGACGACGACGCGTGGCGCAGGGTGGCGGCGCACCTGGCGGCGGTGCCCGAGATGCTGGCCGGCTGGCAGGCGTCGCTGAACGAGGGGCTGAGCAGGGGCCTGCCGGCCGCACGGCGGCAGGCGGTGGAAGGCGCGGCTCAGGCGGAGAAGTACGCGGGCACGCACGACGAACTGATCGCCTCCTACGGCGAAGGGCCGCTCGCCGGCGAGCTGGCCAAGGCGGCCGCCCAGGCCCACCATGCCTACACGGACACGGCTCGCTACCTGCGCGAGGAGTACGCCCCGCGAGCCACCGAGCGCGACGGCGTCGGACCCGAGCGCTACGCCGTGGCCGCCAGGGAGAGCCTCGGCGCCGACATCGACCTGGTCGACGCCTACGAGTGGGGCTGGGCGGAGCTGCGCAGGATCGAAGAGGAGATGGTCGCGGAGGCGCACGCGATCCTGCCCGGCGCGAGCGTCGACGAGGCGATCGCCCACCTCAACGAGACGCAGTACGTCGTCGGCGCCGACGCCTTCCACGCCTGGCTCAAGGCCAAGCACGACGGTGCCATCGCCGCGCTCCACGGCACCCACTTCGACATCGCCGAGCCGCTGCACACGATCGACGTGACGCTCGCGCCCGGCTCGACCTCCGGCTCGGCCTACTACACGGCGCCCAGCGAGGACCTGACCCGGCCAGGCCGTACGTGGTGGCCGGTCGGCGGGCGGGAGAAGTTCGCGACGTGGAGCGAGCTGTCGACCGTCTTCCACGAGGGCGTCCCCGGACACCACCTGCAGCTCGGCGCGGTCACCGTGGCAGGCGACAAGCTGTCGCGGTTCGCGAAGTTCTCGTGGGTGAGCGGGCACGGCGAGGGCTGGGCGCTGTACGCGGAACGGCTGGCCGACGAACTCGGCTGGCACACCGAGCCAGGCACCCGCCTCGGCATGCTGGCCGACTCGGCGCTGCGAGCCGCCCGCGTCGTGATCGACATCGGCGTCCACCTGGACCTGCCGCTGCCCGACGGCTCACGGTGGACCTTCGAGAAGGCGTGCGAGGTGCTGCGCGAACGCGGCCGCGCCGTGGCGCACACCGTGCACCCCGAGATCGTCAGGTACTTCGGCTGGCCCTCGCAGGCGATCTCGTACAAGCTGGGCGAGCGCGCGTGGCTGGAGGCCCGCGCCGAGGCCGCCCGCAAGCCGGGCTTCGACCTGAAGGCGTGGCACACCGCAGCGCTCGACCTCGGCCCGATCGGCCTCGGCGGCCTCCGCACCGCCCTGAGCGAGATCTAGCGGTACGGCAGGCAACCTGTACAGCGAGCGCCCCGAAAAGCATGGTCCCTCGCCTGCCGGCGAGGGGCCGGCCTCCCCCAGGGGCTCCCGCCGCCCCCGTTGACCACGCGCCCCGGTATCCCGTTGGGGACGCAACGCAGAAGGCGGGTGTCTTAAGGTCGTGCACCTGAAAGGGTCACCAACAAGATCGCACTGGGGTTTCCTGAGCTTCAGATTCAAGGGTCGCGGGGTTTCCGTCCGTGATCCCGGACCGGTATCAGGGTAGGTCGGGGAAAAATCGTGCGAGGTCATAGTTGGCATCCAGCCGGGCGAGGCCGAGTGGAGTCCGGCCACTGCTGTTCGCCTTGAGTGGGTCGGCTCCCCACCGGCGCAGTAATTCGATCATTTGGCCGTCTCCGCGTGAGTTGAACACGGCAGTTCTCAGCGGCGTGCTGCCGAACTGATCCGTCTGATCAACCTGAGCACCGTGCTGCAGGAGTAGTTGCGCGACCTCGACCGAGCCCTCCTGGGCGGCGAAGTGCAACGGTCTCATTCCTCGTCGATCCGGTGCGTTCGGATCCGCTCCGGCGGCCAAAGGCGCTTCTGCTGTGCTGATGTCGTTGGCGGCGGTCGCATAGTGAAGCGGTGACCGGCCAGCGCGATCAAGAGTCATGAATGGTCTCCCCGTGCGCAAGCCAACCGGTACCGCTCCTCACGCGGCTACAGGGCGGCGTGGCGGTCAGCCCGCCCAAACGATCGAGTAGATGTGCACGATCTTGACCGCGTCGTCGATCACGTAGGACGCCAGACCAGCCGCGCCGAACGCCTGCTCGCGAAATCGTGCATCCTCGGGATGCTGCACCCCACGGTGGTCAGGATCGGCACCGATGATCAGTAGCTCGTCCACGAGAGCTTGCCATGCCTCGGCGGGCAGCCAGGTATCTGGGCACTGGGCGGCGGCGACGAAGTTGATCGAATAGTTCACGCGCTGCGGTCCGCGTGCTGCGCGACCAATTCGGCCCAGCCCGGGATGACGTCCTCGGCGGGGATGCTGCCGATGCCGGTGGTGGCCTCGGTGCGCGCTTGCTCGTAACCGGGCTGAGAGTAAGCCACCGAGCGCCGGTGGCTCTGGCCACCTCGGTGGTTCCGCTATCTGAAGCTGCGCAGCCTGAGGCTGTTGCTCACCACGAAATGATCCCTCGCCTGCCGACAAGGGCGGGCTCGCCACCAACCCCCAACCGCATAGAGAGGCCTACGGTCTCCAGCCGAAACGCCTTCGCCAACAGCATCGAAAGCGATCTGGACGCCATGACCTGCCGGCCTCACCCTCTCCCGGAGTTCCGGACCCGTCGAAGGCCAGGTCGACCCCATCACGAGGGTTCGCCCTCCTCCCACAGACGCGTCCTTCACACCACCTGACGTTCTATGACCGGGGAGGAGAGCAGCCCACATATTCCCTGGACGGCACGGTAGCTTTGCGGCCCGTGTCTTCACGATCGCGTTTATGGTGGTCCGCCGCCGTGCTCCTGGCCACTGCAGGCATGTGGGACGTCGCCACCCGGTCGGGAGCGAATCTCGTGCTCCTCAGGTATGTGGGGTTCTGCTCGGGCTTCGAGATCGATTCGGACGCCTGGGCGACGCTCCGGTGGAGGACGCCGCTGCGGTATTTAGCTGTGCTCGCGCTGCTCCTGGCCTTTGCGGCGCACTGGGCGAGTGTCAGGCGCGAGTGTGGGACGGTTGGTCGCGTGATCGTGAGGGTGTCCGTGCTGGCCATCTCACTGGTCCACGGCTCCGGCGCGCTGATCCTCGCTCTGGAACTGGGCGTAGACCGGAACTGCCGGACGGTTCTCGGCGAGCTGGGCCTCCTGCACGGCGTGCGGGCCTTCCTCATCGCCGACATCGCGCTCACGCTGGCCGCGCTGTGCGCGCTGACAGCGGTGCGGACGCCGGGGCGGGTGCCCCGGCGTCGGCTGCGACGGCTCGCCCGAAGCCACTGGTTCAAGCGCACGGTGGCGGGCGTGGCGGTGGGTGGCCTGCTGTGCTTCCTGCCCGTCGCCGACCTCGGATCGGGACCCGTCACGGGTCGCGACGCATGCGGAACCGAGGAACCCTTGAAGCTCAGGGCTGAGTTGGCCTTCCTCTGCGACGCGCGTAGTTCCTTCCCCACCATGCCCGACCACCTCCTGCTCGCCTACGGGCGTCGGCAGTGCGCGGCGTATCCCGGCGCCGGCGTGAAGGTCTCGCTGATCGCGCCCATCTGCCCGCCGGCCGCCCGGCAGTGGGCCATGGAGCTCGCCGCCGAGGAAGCTGAGATCGAGCGGCGCAACGCGGCGAACCAGGCCGCGTGTGACCAATCCAGGCATCGGCCGCGGATCAGGCCCGTCGCTGTGGCCCGCGACCTCCTGTGGTCCGAGATCGGCCTGGAGGCGTTCGAGGATCACGAGCTCACCTCGGACGAGGACCCACCCCTGCACCACGATCTGGTGGGCAGCACGCCGGGGCACCTGAGCGTCGGCGCCAGCGCCGAGTTTCGGATCTGCGTCACCACGGAAACCTACCGACGTCGGCCGCCCGTCGAGATCAAGGGCTGGGACAGGGTGGTCGAGATCGGCTACGAGAGCCCCACCGGCGACATGGTGATCGTGGATCCGATGTCGGGACCAGGTGAGCTGACCAATCTCGCCTTCCTCGGCGAAGGGCATTACCGCGTGCGGGTGCACTACCGCGAGCCTGTCTGGGACCAAGACCTGCCACAGCACATCCTGGTCATGGTGTTCCCGGGCAGCAGCGACCGGGTGATCGCCCACAAGCTCTAGAAACAGCACGCGCCGCGCCGCTTCGGGCTCGGCGAGCGCCCGGGCGGGAGAGCCCAGGCTGTCCCGTGATACGCCGAGGTGGCCGGAGACGCCATCGGCTCCGGCCACCACGGTGGTTCCGCTATCTGAAGGTGGTTCCGCTATTTGAAGCTGCGCAACCTGAGGCTGTTGCTCACCACGAACACGCTGGAGAACGCCATCGCCGCTCCGGCGATCATCGGGTTGAGCAGTCCCATCGCCGCCAGCGGCAGGGCGGCCACGTTGTAGGCGAAGGCCCAGAACAGGTTGCCCTTGATGGTGCGCAGCGTCCGGCGCGACAGCCGGATCGCGTCCGCGGCGACCCGCAGGTCGCCTCTGACCAGGGTGAGGTCGGAGGCCTCGATGGCGGCGTCGGTGCCGGTGCCCATGGCCAGGCCGAGGTCGGCCTGGGCGAGCGCGGCGGCGTCGTTGACGCCGTCGCCGACCATGGCCACGGTCCTGCCCTCGGCCTGCAGCTTCTTGACGACGTCCACCTTGTCCTTGGGCAGCACCTCGGCGATCACCTCGTCGATGCCGACCTCGGCGGCCACGCTCCTGGCGACGGCCTCGTTGTCGCCGGTGAGCAGCACCGGGGTCAGGCCCAGCGCGCGGAGCTGCCGGATGGCCTCGGCCGAGGTGGGCTTGACCACGTCGGCCACGACGAGGACCGCGCGGGCCTTGCCGTCCCAGCCGACCGCGACAGCCGTACGGCCGGCGGCCTGAGCCGCCTGCAGGGCGCGCTCGAGATCGACGGGCAGGTACTGCGACCATTCGGCGAGCAGCTTGGGGCGGCCGACGAGGACGGCGTGCCCGTCGACGATGCCCTGGACGCCGAGCCCTTCGACGTTGGCGAAGTCCTCGGGGGTGGGCAGGGCGCCGACCCGCTCGGCCGCGCCCCTGGCGATGGCCTGCGCGATGGGGTGCTCGGAGGCGTGCTCCAGCGCTCCGGCCAGGCGCAGCACCTCGTCGGTGTCCTCGCCGTCGGCCACGTGCGTTTCGACCAGCGTCATCTTGCCCTCGGTGACGGTGCCGGTCTTGTCCAGCACCACGGTGTCCACCTTGCGGGTGGACTCCAGCACCTCGGGCCCCTTGATCAGGATGCCGAGCTGGGCGCCCCTGCCGGTGCCCACCAGCAGCGCGGTGGGGGTGGCCAGGCCGAGCGCGCAGGGGCAGGCGATGATCAGTACGGCGACCGCCGCGGTGAAGGCCGCTCCCACGCCGTCACCGGTGCCCAGCCAGAAGCCCAGCGTGGCGAGGGCCAGCGCGATGACGATGGGGACGAAGATGCCGGAGACACGGTCGGCCAGGCGCTGCACCTGGGCCTTGCCGGTCTGGGCGTCCTCCACGAGCTTGGCCATCTGGGCGAGCTGGGTGTCGGCGCCGATCCGGGTGGCGCGCACGACCAGGCGTCCGCCCGCGTTGACGGTGGCACCGGTCACGGCGTCGCCGGGCCGTACCTCCACGGGAACCGACTCGCCGGTCAGCATGGAGGCGTCGACGGCTGACGTGCCCTCTTCGACGACCCCGTCGGTGGCGATCTTCTCGCCCGGCCTGACCACGAACCGGTCGCCGACGGCGAGCCGGTCGGTCGGGATGCGGACCTCGGTGCCGTCGCGCAGCACCGCGACGTCCTTGGCGCCCAGCTCCAGCAACGCTCGCAGGGCGGCGCCCGCCCGGCGCTTGGACCGGGCCTCGAAGTAGCGTCCGGCCAGGATGAACGCGGTCACGCCCGCCGCGGCCTCGAGGTAGATGTTGCCCGAGCCGTCGGTCCTGGAGATCGTGAAGTCGAACGGGTGCGTCATGCCGGGCGTGCCTGCCGTACCGAAGAACAGCGCCCACAGCGACCAGCCCAGGGCGGCCAGCGTGCCCAGGGAGACCAGGGTGTCCATGGTGGCCGCGCCGTGGCGCAGGTTCGTCCAGGCGGCCTTGTGGAACGGCCAGCCCGCGTAGACCACGACCGGCGCGGCCAGTGTCAGCGACAGCCACTGCCAGTTGGTGAACTGCAGGGGCGGGATCATCGCCATCGCGATCACCGGTACGGCCAGCACGAGCGAAGTGACCAGCCGGTTGCGCAGCGGCGTGAGCTCGTCCTCCGGCTCCTGCGGCTCGCCCTCCGGCTGGGGAGGCTTGGGCAGTTCGGCGGTGTAGCCCGCCGACTCCACGGTGGCGATCAGCTGCTGCGGGTCGATTCCTTCGGGAAAGGTGACCTTCGCCTTCTCCGTCGCGTAGTTGACCGTCGCGGTCACGCCCTCGAGCTTGTTCAGCTTGCGCTCGATCCTGTTGGCGCAGGACGCGCAGGTCATGCCACCGATCGATAGTTCGACGGCGCTCTGCGGCTTGTCGTCGGTGAGCGAAGACATCACCTCTCCTTTCTCAGCGTTCTGCGGATCAGTGGTGGTGGTGGCCGTGCCCGCTGGACTGCGCGGGGCTCGGCGTGGCGGTCGCGTGCTGCGCGGTGCCGACCGTGAAGTCGGCGGTGCGGACCTTGCCGTCGTGCTGGAAGTCCAGGAAGAGGCGGTAGTCGCCGCTGCTGGGCACCTCGGCGTAGAAGACGATCTCGGGGCCTGGCTTGGTCCTGCCGTCGCCTGGCTCGCCGTCGGGGTGAACGTGCAGGTAGGCCAGGTCGCTGGCGCGCAGAGCAACGAGATGGCCGTACGCGCCGAGGTAAGGCTGCAGGTCGGTCACCGGCGTGCCGTCCTTGCTCACCTTGAGGGTGAGCCCGGCCGCCTGGCCGGGGACCAGGTCGCCGTCCAGGGTGACGGTGTAACCGTCCACGTCGGCTGTACGGCTGGCAGCGGGCAGCGGCCTGGGCGTGTGCTCGCCGGCCACGAGGAGGTCCGCGCCCAGCGTCAGGGCGCTGCCGCCGGTGGGGGCGATGTCGGCGAAGGCACGGTAGGCGCCCGCTTCGGGCAGCGTCAGCTTCACCGACCAGACCCCGTTGCCCGCCTCGACCGGGTGCAGGTGCTGAAACGTGCCGAGGTCCCTGGAGACGACGATGAAGTGGAGCTTCTTGTCGTGCTGCACCTGGTAGTCGGTGACGACACTGCCGTTCGGGCCCGTCACCGTGAACCGGAAATCGGTCGGCACGCCGGACTCGATCGTGCTGGTGAGCGGGTTGAGGGTGTAACCGTTCTCGGACACTTGGAGCCCCCCGGGGGTATCGACTGGCGCTGGTGCGCTCGGTGTTGCTCACTATAACACCATACCCCCCTATGGTATTTCCACTTGAGCCGTCGAAGCCTGCGCACAGGAGGCCGACGTGATGAGGTACCCCCCTCCCGTATAAAGTGGGGCAATGACCACACCGGAGCGGCTCATCGACCATCTGTCCCGCTGGCTCGGCGGCTGGCCCGCCACCACCGGATTCGACGTCATCGCCGAGGCCGGACGCGTGCGCCCCGGCTGGGACGGCAAGATCCATCCCGTCCTGGGCGTGGGGAGCCCCCAGGGCGGCATCCTCTCGGTCCCGCCCGAGCACGCCGAGGCGATCGCGAAGCAGTACGCAAAAAGCGAGGACCTGGCGACGCTCGGACCCACGGTCCCCCCGCTGGTGGGCTTCCCCGAGCGCGGCTGGTTCACCGCCGTCTATCGCTGGACCACGCGCCCCGCGCCCCTCGCCGACGCCGGTATCTGGGTCTCCGCCGATGACCCGGAGGTTCCCGCATGGCTGCGACCCTTCGGCGGTGAGGTCCTGATCGCCAGGGATCCGCAGACCGGCGACCATCTGGCAGGAGTGGGGGTCAAACGGCACGACGCCTACGGACGCGAGCTCGCCGTCGTGACCGCACCCCAGGCGCGGGGCCGCGGCCTGGCCCGCGGGCTGGTCGCCCAGGCGGCGCGGCGCGTACTGGACGAGGGCGCGATCCCCACCTACATGCATGCCCTCGACAACCGCGCCTCCGCCGCCGTGGCCGAGGCCGCCGGGTTCCCCGACGTCGGCTGGACCGCCTTCGGTGTGTCCGAAGGCTAAAGGATCATGAGGTCACCGTTCGGGTGATCGAGTCGACCCGGCGGACCCGTCCGTCTGGGGCGAGAGTGGCGAACAGGTAGACGTCGATCTCCAGGGTCTTGTCCTTGCGGGTGCGCACCCGCATCGTGTAGCGGGCCGCGGCGCGGTTGCCCTGCACCATGGCCTCGTGGACCTGCAGGTCCAGCTCCGTGGCGTTCTTGCGAGCGGGTTTGGCGTGGTCGATGAGGCGGTCGCGGTCGATGACGACGCCGTCGGTGCGGTAGATGATGTCGGGGGTGTGATACCGGTCGACGATCTCCGCCGGGTCGTCGGTGCCCAGGCCGAGCTCGACGGGCAGACTGGTGAGGAACTGGTGGAAGGAAGGCATCAGATCACCTCGAAGTTGGTCATCATGGCCATGTCCTCGTGCTCGAGGTTGTGGCAGTGCATCACGTAGCGGCCGCGGTACCCGGTGAAGCGGGTGACGATCTCGACGGTCTGCGACTCGCGCAGCTCGACGGTGTCCTTCCACTCCGGCGGGCCGCCGCGGCGCTCACCGGCCACCGACAGCACCTGGAAGTGGTCCAGGTGCAGGTGGACGGGATGGGCGACGTCGCTGGTGATCCGCCAGACCTCGATGTCGCCCAGCCGCGGCCTGGCCTCGACGTGGCCGGTGTCGAAGGGCCTGCCGTTGATCAGCCAGCCGGTGTGGCCGTGCACGTCACCGCTGGCGAACTGGAAGTCCCTGGTCACCTTGGCCTTGGCCGGGTCGAGCACCTCGATGCGGGACAGCGTCGTGGGGATCGCCGAGTCGTCGCGGGCGTCGCGGTCGACGGCGAAGCGCATCACCCGTGCCTGCGGTCCCTCCTCCAGGAGGTTGCGCAGCTCGACGCGGTCGCCCACGCGGTAGGCGGCGAAATCGACGATCACGTCGGCGCGCTCGCCCGGCGCCAGCCGTACCCGATCCAGGGGGCGGGGAGCGGCGAGCAGGCCGCCGTCGCTGCCGATCTGCACCAGCGTGCCGCCAGCGGGGAGGGCCAGCTCGTAGGTGCGGGCGTTGGAGCCGTTCAGCAGGCGCAGCCGGTAGCGGGCACGGTCGACCCTCAATTCAGGCCAGGCAGCGCCGTTGACCAGGATGACGTCGCCCAGCACCCCGCCCATGAACGCCTCGCGGGCCCCCGGCCCGTCGTGGCGCGCGGGGTAGGGCATGGAGCCGTCGGCGTTGAACGATCGGTCACAGATCATCAGGGGGATGTCCCGCTCACCCGAGGGCAGCGGCAGTGACTCCTCCTCCTGATCGCTGACCAGGAAGAAACCGGCCAGGCCGCGCCACACCTGCGGGCCGGTGTAGTCCATGCGATGGTCGTGGTACCAGAGCGTGGCGGCCCGCTGGTCGAGCGGGAAGGTGTGGTCGCGCCGCGTGCCGGGCTGGACGAGGTCGGTGGGGTAGCCGTCGGACTCCGCAGGGGTGTGCCCGCCGTGCAGGTGGGTGACCGTGGGCACGCCGAGCCGGTTGGCGACCTGGACGACGGTCCGGCGGCCGCTGCGTGCCCGGATCGTCGGTCCGGGGAACTGCCCGCCGTACCCCCAGATGGGGGTGCGCAGTCCGGGCAGGATCTCCACCTCGGCCTGGCGCTGGACGAGCTCGTAGTAGTCGGTGTGGGCGTCGGTCCTGACCGGCTTCGCGACCGCGGGCAGGGGGAGGGGCACGGTGTACGGCGCCGGCAGCGGGGCGGTGCTTTCCAGCAGTCGTGGGAGCGGGGTACGGCCCAGCAGCGAGCAGCCCGAGACGCTGAGCGCCGCGCCGAGCCCGAGCAGATGCAGCGCCTGCCGCCTGGTCATCGTCATGCGGCGGCGGCGACGGTGCGCCCGGCGGACCAGGCGCGGCTCAGCTGCACCATGCTCGCCCCGAACATCACCACGCCCAGCGGGACGTGCGCGGCCTTGATATGCGCCATGCCCAGTGCCATCTGCGCCAGCGTCGCGACCAGCATGCCGGCCGCGGGCAGGATGGCGCTCATCCGGCGGGTCACGAGCGCGGCGACCAGGTGCAGCAGGACGGCGGCCGCCACGCCGACGGCGAAGAGGCTGTGCGCCGCCCGCCCACCGGGCGACGACAGCAGCAGCCCGGCGGTGACGGCTTGCAGCAGCAGGGCCACGGTCTGCGCGGTGATCGCGATACGGACGAACATCAGTGAGCTCCTCGTGCATGAGTGGTTCTCATCACCCGAAATCGTCCACCAGCCGCCGGGCGCGGTCGTCCTACCAGGGGAGACTCCTGCGACTACGACAGCGGACGCAGATCCGGCCGGACTACCACCTACGGAGTAGGCCCATGCCCCCGGGGGGTAGGGTGAGTCCGAGACTGGGGGATGGGAGGAGTGGTGAGCCGAAGGAGCGCGTTCTCCGCCTGGCTGCCGAAGCTCGTGCTGCTGGCGTTCGTGCTGATGGGAGTCGGGCTCAGCTACGCCACCGCGCATTTCTGCGCGGCCTCGCACACCCCGGTCGGCGCCCACATGGCAGTGGCGGATCATCCTGACGCCACCATGACGCACTTCAAGACCGATGCCGATCCCGGTCCTGTCGTGCTGTGCCTGGCCGCGGTCGCCGCGATCCTCGTCATGATCGTGCTGACCCTGTTCGGCCCCGGTCGCGGGTCGTCCACCGCGGGCTCGGGCAGCAAGCGTCCGACAGCACTACCCGCTGTTCGAGGCTCACCGCCGCTGTTCGCGCTCGTGCTGCGACGTGTGGCGGTTCTGCGGATATAGGAGGCCTGGTTTCAGGGCCATCCATCCGTTTCGCGATCCGTGAGCGACTCATGACATCCATCGATCGACGGTTCTTCCTGCGCGCCGGCCTGGCCGCGGCAGGAGGAGCCCTGTTGTCAGCGTGCTCGACGAACGAGAGCACGACCTTCGTCCAACCGGGCGGCGCGCAGGTGCGCGCCGCCGAAACCGCCCGCCGTCCTGGCCGGGCCAGGGAGTTCCAGCTGCTCGCCCGTGAGGGGCAGGCCGACCTCGGCGGGCCGAGCGTCAACACCTGGCTGTACGGCGAGCGCCTGCCGGGACAGCAGATCCGCGTCCAGGCCGGGGAGGTGGTCAGAGCCCGGCTGACCAACCGGTTGCCGCAGGAGACGACCGTGCACTGGCACGGCCTGGCGCTGCGCAACGATGCCGACGGCGTGCCCGGCGTGACCCAGCCGACCATCCGCGCCGGTGGCGAGCACCTCTACGAGTTCACCGCTCCGCATCCGGGGACGTACTGGTTCCATCCGCACCACGGCACCCAGCTCGACCGCGGCCTGTACGCGCCGCTGATCGTCGAGGACCCTGCCGAGCCGCTCGCCTACGACCAGGAGTGGGTCGTCGTCCTGGACGACTGGATGGACGGCGTGACGGGAACCCCCGACGAGGTGCTGGCCGAGCTGACCTCGATGGCGGGCATGACGGGCGAGGGCGGCCACGAAGGCCACGGCGCCATGTCGATGCCCACGCCGACGCCCACGCCGTCCACGTCGGCGAAGTGGCCGCACATGATGATGAACGCCGAAAGCGACCTGCTCGGCGGCGACGCCGGTGACGTCTACTACCCGCACTTCCTCGTCAACGGCCGGGTGGCCGACGCCCCTGAGACGTTCACCGCCAAACCAGGTGCCCGGCTGCGGATCAGGCTGATCAACGCGGGTGGCGACACCGCGTTCAGAGTGGCGCTGGGCGGTCACACGTTGACCGTCACCCACGCGGACGGCTTCCCCGTGGAGCCGACGGAGACCGACTCGTTGCTGCTCGGCATGGGCGAGCGTTACGACGTCCTGGTCACGCTCAAGGACGGCGCCTTCCCGCTGGTCGCGCTCGCCGAGGGCAAGCGCGGCCTGGCGCGTGCCGTGGTGCGTACGGCCAAGAGCGCCAGAGCGCCGAAGGCGGACGTGCGCCCCGCCGAGCTCGAGGGCCGGCTCGCCGGTTACGACCAGCTCAAACCCGCCCAAGCCGTACGGCTGGCCGCGCGGACACCCGACCGGACGATCACTCTCAACCTCGCCGGAACCATGGCGAAGTACGACTGGGCCATCAACGGCAGGAAGTACGACCCCAAGGTCGTCGAACCGATCAGGTCAGGCGAGCGCGTCAGGCTGTCCTTCGTCAACCAGAGCCTGATGTGGCACCCCATGCACCTGCACGGCCACACCTTCGCCCTGGCCGGCAGCGGCCTGCGCAAGGACACGGCGATCGTGCTGCCCGGCAGGACGCTCCACGTCGACTTCGAGGCCGACAACCCCGGCCTGTGGATGATCCACTGCCACAACGTCTATCACGCGGAGGCCGGTATGATGAGCCTCCTCGGTTACGAGGCATGAGATGATCAAGAAATTCGCGACAGCGCTCGCTCTCGCCGCCGGCCTGACGGCGTGCGGCTCGGAGGCCCAGTCGTCCGAGCCCGCCGCGCAGCCCACGGATCCGGGAGTCGGCCACGTCCACGGGCTGGGCGTCGACCCCGCCACCGGAAAGACCTATGTGGCGGGTCACTTCGGACTGTTCACGCTGGAGAACAAGAAGCTGGTCAGAGTGGGGGACCGAACCGCCGACCACATGGGCTTCACGGTCGCGGGGCCGAAGACCTTCTACGCCAGCGGGCATCCCGCCGAGGCCGACATCGGCGCGGGGCAGGCGCCGCACCTGGGCCTGATCCGCTCCTCTGACTCCGGTCGCACCTGGGAGCAGGTGGCGCTGGCCGGGACGGCCGACTTCCACGCCCTGCAGGTCGTGGGGGCGACCGTCTACGGCTACGACAGCCAGACCGGCCAGGTCTGGCGCGGCAAGGGGGCGGACCTCAAGCCCGCCGCCCGGCTCGACCTGCTCGACCTGGCCGCCGGCGTCGATGCACCCGAGCGCCTGTATGCCACCACGCCCGACGGGGTGAAGGTCAGCGGCGACTCCGGCACGAGCTTCCGGGCGCTGAAGGGCGCCCCGCTGCTGTCCTTCCTTGACGTGACAGGCAAGGACCACCTGGTCGGCGTGGCTCCCGACGGCCGGGTGCACACCAGCAGAGACGGCGGCTCGACCTGGCGACCAGGGGGACGCCTGCCCATGCAGGCCGTCGCCTTCACCGCCGTGTCCGCCGACCGTCTCCTGGCCGCCGCCATGGACGGCACGGTCTACGAGTCCACGAACGCGGGCAGGGATTTCACCGCCGTCCACCAGCCCTGAACCAGCGCAGCCGGGTGCCCCAAGCGGGCACCCGGCACTGGCGTCCTAGCGTCGCTCGACGCGTCCGTAGCGGTTCGGCCGCGCGGCTTGTACACCGACAGCACCATGGCCACGAGCAGGAGAAGCAGCGCCAGCACGGCGTGGAGCACGACGGATGGGCTCCGGAGCATGCCGGACGACGGCGTCTGCGCCGTCACACGTGCCAGGCTGGACACTACCTGCCTCGCCGGTAGGGGCTGTGGTGCGACCGGGTCTTCAGGAAACCGCTCGGTCGGTGCCGTGCAGGTGGCTCATCTGGTGCTGATCCGGGCGGAGCGGCGGTGTGTCATGATCGGCAAAGTGTCGGTCATGTGCAGGGTGGCCGCGTGGAGAGTGAGGAGGGCAGGGGCCGGGCGGTGAAGGCGCCGCGCCTCTGGGAGCTTATGACGCAATGGCGTGCATTGAGTGATGCCAGGATTGTCGAACTTGCGGCACAGTTGCGGTCGTTGGACTGTACGTGGGAGCTGGGGGCTACGTCGAGTGCGAGGCGGTCGACGCAGTTCACTCGTCGGGCGCTGATGATCTGGCCGCGCTGGGACCTGCTCGAAACTGGGTTCGAGAGGGCTGGCCGTGCCGCGTCCCGCCGCGGGAGAGTGCAGGACGAGAAGATGGTTGAGCGCGTCCGGCTGCGCCTGACCGACTACGCGGCGGAATGGGCCCAGACCCAGGACGCGTTCGCGAGGATGGCCGCCGCGCTGCGCACGTCGTTGGGCGAACCGACGGACCGCAAGCCGGGCGCCGATGCTGCAATCCACTGGGCCGGTGCCGACACCACCTTGGTCCTCGAGCACACGGGTGACTCGGTGTACCTGGAGCTGGTGACCAACAAACGACTGTCCCTCGACGAAGAGCTTCTGCAGATGGACGAGGAGGGGTTGCTGTGACCAGGTGGGAGGAGTTCAGTGAAGGGCTCGCCGAGCAGCTGGCCTCGCTGGCCGCCGGATCGGTGCTGATCATCAGGGAGGGCGGGCAGGCGAGCCGGTTCGCGCAGTTCCTGCAGAGTGACGAATCGCTTGAGGCCGAACTGGTCGGCGATCACTATCTCGACCCTGCGCTGCGCGCTGGAGAGGCGGGCTGCCGGCTGATCGCTGAGGCGGGCTGGCGGCTGCCCCAGGACACCGTCTACGGCCACAACTGGTGGATCAAGCTGCCCTGGCCGTCGCCTTCGGACGCCTACCGCAAGCTGGCCGGGATGACGGTGACCGGTCTGCGCGACGGCCTGCGGATCACCGGCCCGCAAGCCCTGGTCTACGAAGCTTGGGACGGGCGCAGGGGCAATCGCCCCCTTGCCCTGCCCCTGCTGGGTCTCACCCCGAAGAGCTGACGAAGGGCAGCGAGCGGCGGTATGTCCGCACAGGAGGCGAGAGCACAACGACTGGCGCGGCTTGCCGCACAGGTCGACTGGTCGAAGGTGGGCGATCCTTACACCGGCGAGCAGTATGGCCCCGAGGTGTTGGCAGAGCTCTGGGCGCCCGACCGCATCACGGCCGACAGGACCTGCACGCTTCTGCGTTACGCGGCCAACGGCGACGGCAGTTCGGTGCGGGTGGCGGCTGCCGAGATGCTGCCGTTTCTCGTCGAGGCAGCCAGGGATCCGGACGTGACGGCGCGTTTCGAGATCCTGCGGACGATCGCCGACACTGCGCGAACGGGCAACACCGCCCCGACCGCGAAGGTCGACCGGATCCTCGAAGGCAAGTGGCGGCCCACCGTCGAC
Source organism: Nonomuraea sp. NPDC059194 (assembly GCF_042754765.1). Lineage (NCBI taxonomy): Bacteria > Bacillati > Actinomycetota > Actinomycetes > Streptosporangiales > Streptosporangiaceae > Nonomuraea > Nonomuraea sp. NPDC059194. The sequence continues at coordinate 359,428 of NZ_JBHZBH010000003.1, forward strand.
CCGGCGTGGCCGGCTGCCTGGGAGCGATCCGCCGACGGGTTGCTGCCGCTGCTCGACGACGACGACTTCAACATCCGCGCCGGCGCGGTCGACGCCCTCGCGCAGTCCGCCGCTCACGCGGACACCCTGATCCCCCGCTTCCTGTCGCGCTTCGACGACGAGCCGGACCGATGGCTGGCGGCGCGCCTCGTGCTGGCCGTCGGTGAGCTCGCCCGCCACGCCATCCACCGACGCGAAGAAGCACTCGCGTGGCTGCGACACCGCACGACCGTCGGAGGGAAGGGCGAGGAACCCGACATCGACCAGGACATCGACGCCTGGATCGCGTGGGACGAAGAAGTCCGCCACGACGTCCGACTCGAAGCCGTAGAGGCTCTACGCCGCACCCTGCCCGAGCACGCCGATCCCCTGTACGCCCGCGTCACCACCGACGCACTGCTCGCCTCCTCAACCGCAACGGCCTATCCACCCGTGGAGTACTTCTCCCCGCGGGTCGATGTCATCACCGAAGCCGACCAGCGGCTCGGAGCCGACCTGCCCGGACGGCTCGCCCTCGCGCACGCGCTGCTGCGCCACCACGGTCCCGCAGAGCGCGAGGGCGGCCTCAGGATCGCCGCGCGCCTGATGTCCCGCTGGCGCTCCGCCGTACCCGCACTCCTGCCGGCTGTGGCCGAGTTCGTGGACGATGCACGTCTGGAGAACCGTCTTTTCGCTCTGCGGGTTCTTGCCATGTGCGGAGCAGCCGCGCGTCCTTGGGCCGACCTCGTCGCCACGCATCTCACCGCGGCCGGCGAATCCCACGAACTCGCGCGGGAGCACGCCATCTGGGCGCTGAGCCGGATCGGCGACGCGCGCTGCGTGCCGCCCCTCGCCGAGCTGCTCGTCGCCCGCGGAGATTTCTCCTACCGCCCCACCGGTACGATCGACCGCAGCTGGAACCGCAGCGACCTCAGCCTCACCGAGGCGCTCACCCCCTTCGCCGCGCACGCCGACGTACTCCTCGACCCTCTGCTGGCCCAGATCAGGGGAACGGCGAACCGCTGGCATCCGTACTATTCGATCCTGCGTCAATGGCATCAGGACGGAGGCCAAGTCGTCCCGCGACTGATCGAACTCCTTGATGACGACGAGACGTTGATGGTTGCCGCACACGCCCTGCTCCGGATTGACAGCGGTGCCGTCGCCGCCCACCGCGAGCGGCTACGCGAACGATTGAAACCCCTGATCGGCGGGCTCGACAGCGACCTCGCCCACATCAGCCCCTTCGAGTACCACGTCCTCACTGGAGACAACGAGCCCGTACACGCTCTGCTGCGCTCGCCCGACAACAGCGGCTTCCCGGAACCGAGCCCTCAGCTCACCGAGCCCGCCCTGCTCCGCGCCTGCGTCACGCTCGGCGGCTCGCTCGGGGCGTCTGCGGCGGACCGGCTGCGCGGGATGTTCCACGCGGCGCTGAGCAGGAAGCCGGAATTCTGGTCCGATGCGCCGCGGGGCGCCGTGGAACGGGCCCGGGCACTTTGGCGGGTCACCGGGGACGCAGAAGAAGTCCTCTCGGAGCTGCAGGAGTTGACGGCGCGCAGCGCACTCGAGGTCTATCAGACCCCGGGAAGCGTCGAGGCCCTTGTGCTGCTCGCCGAGATCGCCGCCACCCATCCTCCCATCGCGGAACGCGTCGCGCAGCAGCTGCGTGCCACCATCAGGGAACGGATCAAGCACGAGAACCGCTTCGACGCGATGAAGACCGTCCAGAGCCTGTGGCGGCTCACCTCAGACCCTCAGCAGGTCGTCCCGGCCCTGATCGATCTCGTCCGGATCTGCCCGCCACCCGGCAGCACCGGCCTCACAAGCCTCGACCCCCTGCAGCTCCTCGCCGAAGTCGCCGCCACCGACCCCGCGTCCATCACGCCGGCCACCCCGGTCCTGCACGCCCTCCTCGACGCCGACGAACGCCCCGTACGCCACGACCACTGGCGTGCCGTCTGCGACGACGACGCCCTGCGTGCGGCGGCCCGAGCAGTACTGGATGCCGCTGCTGCGAAGGAAGCCACCGTCGCGGCGGGCTCCGGGGACGAGGCAATGCCGCAAACCTGACACCACTGGCAGCGCTGGCCCGCCAATACTGCACCAGCGAGGCGCATCGCCGCGACGTGCGCGAGGCGATCCTGGACAGCACCGCGGCGCTCGTGGCCGAACACGGGCTGCGGTCGGTGACGATGTCGCAGATCGCCGAGACGACCGGTGCGCTCATCTCGCGCGAGTCCCACGGCCGCCACGATCCGAGGAGGCGGTCCATCGGCTCGTCACGGTGATCCTGTCCGGGCTGCGCCCGGCGAGCTGAGGTCGTGGAGGGGGCCGAACGCGGCCAGCGAGGGCCCCCTTGCGTCACTTCAAGCCAGGGCCGAGGTTCAGGCCAGGGCCGAGGCTCATGCCAGGACCGCGGCTCATGCCAGGACCGCGGCGAGGGAACTGCCGGCGGCGATGCCGCGCTTGAGTCTGATCAGGTCCTTGGGGGAGTTGACCGCCACCGCGCCGACCAGCACGCCGTTCCTGGCGAGGCCGACGGCGAAGCTGTCCTCCTCGACCGAACCCGCCACCAGCTTGGCCTCGTCGGCCAGCGGTGGGAGCCCCGCGCTCTGGATCCGGGCGCCGTGCACGTGCGTGGCGAAGGAGGGGAGATCCGCGAACGGCTTGGCGTTCTCGGGCCCCGCCAGCAGGTTGAGGGCGGCCACGCTTCCCTGGTCGTTGGCGTTGGACCAGTGCTCGACCCTGACCAGGGCGTCGCCGTACAGGCCGTTCGGCCAGCGCGCCACGTCGCCCGCCGCCACGATGTCGGCGGCGCCCCGCGCGTACAGGGTCGCGTCGCACACCACGCCGTCGTCGAGGGTGAGCCCGCTGGTTGCGAGCCATTCGGTGTTGGGCGCGACTCCCATGCCGACGACCACGAGGTCCGCAGGGATGGAGCGGCCGTCGCTCAGCCGTACCTCCGTCACGCGCGGGCCGCCCCCGAAGCCGACGACGCGGGTGCCTGAGATGAGCTCCACACCGTTGTCCCGGTGGTGGCGGGCCAGCCACTGGGCGGTGTCGGCGCCGAACGCGGCGAGCATAGGGTGTGGCGCGCTGTCGACCAGGGTCACCTGGTGCCCGAGGGCGCGCGCGGTCGAGGCCACTTCCCCGCCGATGAAGCCGCCACCGATCACCACGACTCTCTGGTGGCCGGTGTTCAGCTCGGCGCGCAGGGCGAGCGAATCCTCGATCGTACGCAACGTGTGCACCCCCGCCGGATGGTCGGCCAGCCGTCTCGGCCGCGCGCCGGTCGCGATGACAAGCCCGTCGCAGGGCACCGCGGAGCCGTCGTCCAGGGTGACGACCTTGGCGAGGGCGTCAAGGGCCACCGCCTGCCGGCCGCGGAGCCAGTCCTCGCCGAGCTCCTCAGCCCCGGGCAACGAGACGTCGTCGTCGCCCTTGAGGACGCTCTTGGACAGCGGCGGGCGGTTGTAGGGGGTGTGGGTCTCCGCGCCGATGAGCGTGAGCTCCCCCTCGAAGCCCTCTCGGCGCAGTGTCTGTACGGCACGCAGCCCGGCAAGCGACGCCCCGACGACGGTGATTCTGTTCAGCTTTCTCATGAGCCGTGAATATACCCCCTATAGGTATAAGGAGAGGAGTGACATACATCTCACATACCCCTCTGGGGTTTGTGCTATCTTCTCCATACCCACTGGGGGTATGTATGAGGAGGAAGTCATGAGCACCAGCACCTACAAGGTCACCGGCATGACGTGCAACGGCTGCGCGGGAAAGGTGAAGACGCGGATCGGCGCCGTCGCCGGCGTGAGCGCCATCGACGTGGACCTCGCCACGGGGCACGTCAAGGTGACGAGCGAAGGCCAGATCGACGACGTGACCATCGTGGAGGCCGTCGAAGAGGTGGGCTACGAGGCCGTCCTCGTCTGATCGGCGAACGGAAGGGTCCAGGTCGGCATGGCAGCCGACCTGGACCTGATCTGCCGCGTGTCGGAGAACGGCCGGGGCGATTTCTCCCGATACGGTGGGCGGATCGCGTGGGAAGACCGGTCAAGTCGGCACGATCTGTCCGTGTGGTCTGGTGGAATCTAGTGCTGTGAGTTCTCAGACCTGGCGGTTGGTGCGGCGTGGCGGCGATGGGCCTGGTGCGGCCCCTGCGCTCGACCGCGACCAGCGCGCCGTGGTCGAGCATCCCGGCGGCCCGCTGCTCGTTCTCGCGGGCCCCGGCACCGGCAAGACGACCACGATCGTCGAGGCCATCGTCGACCGGGTCGACCGGCGCGGGGTCGATCCCGAACGCGTCCTCATCCTCACCTTCAGCCGCAAGGCCGCCGAGCAGATCCGACAGCGGGTGACCGGCCGCCTGCGGCGTACCACCCGCACGCCGCTCGCCCTCACCTTCCACAGTTACGCCTACGCGCTGCTGCGCCGCGAGGCCGTCCTCGAGGGCAGGCAGCCGCCGCGCCTGCTCACCGGGCCCGAGCAACTCCTGGAGATCCGCCGCCTCCTCCACGGCGAGCTGGAGGACGGCGCGCCGCTGTGGCCCGAGTCGTTGCGCGAGGCGCTGAAGACGCGCGGCTTCGCCGAGGAACTCCGCGACTTCCTGGCCCGCGCGGGTGAGCGCGGCCTCGACGCCGCCCGCCTGGTCGATCTGGGCAGGCAGTACGGCAGGGCGGACTGGGTGGCCGCGGGCCGCTTCTCCCAGCGCTACCAGGAACGCTTCGACCTCGACCCCGAGCTGTCGCTCGACTACGCCGAACTGATCAGGGCTGCGGCCGCGCTGCTCGCCGATCCGTCGGTACGGCATCGCGAACGCTCGGCCTATGACGCGGTGTTCGTCGACGAGTACCAGGACACCGACCCGGCGCAGGAGCACCTGCTGCGGCACCTGGCCGGCGACGGGCGCGACCTGGTCGCGGTCGGCGATCCCGACCAGTCGATCTACGGCTTCCGCGGGGCCGACGTGCAGGGCATCCTCCGCTTCCCCGAGCAGTTCCGCGACCGCGCGGGGCGTCCGGCGCGCGTCGTCGCCCTTCACCTGTCGCGCCGCAGCGGCCCCGAACTCCTGACCGCCTCCCGCCGCGTCGCCGCCCGCCTCCCCGCCGCCCCCACCCCGGACGGCCGGGCCGCTCCCGCCCCCGACCCGTGGTCGACACCAGACCCGCCGCCCGCCTCTGACACCGCCCGTGCGTCAGCCGACCCCACTCCTCGTGCGGCGGCGGGTGGCGAAGGCCGGGTGTCGTCGCCCGATGGTCGTGCGGCGGACGCTGATGGTCCTCGGGTGCCGGCGGGTGGCGATGCTCGGGGGGCGGGTGCTTCCGATGCCCGCGTGCCAACAGGTGACGATGCCCGGGTGTCGTCGCGCGCTGGTCGTGCGGAGGACACCCACGATCCTCGGGTGTCGGGTGCTCCCGGTGCCCGTGCGGAGGCCGCGCCCGCCACCCCTGGGGCGAAGGCGTGGGAGATGCCCGACCGGCGTCAGGCGCGCGGACATCGCGATCTGGTCGCGCCCGAGGACGCCGACCCTGGCCAGGTCAGGGTGCTGATCGCCGACAGCACCAGCCAGGAGGCGGCCGTGGTCGCCGATACCCTGCGCAGGGCCCACCTCATCGACGGCGTCCCGTGGCACCGGATGGCGGTCCTGGTGCGGTCGGCGGCTCGGCAGGTGCCGCTGCTCAGGCGCGCGCTGGTGAGCGCCGGTGTCCCGACCATGGTGGCGGGCGACGAGGTGCCGCTGGCGCAGGAGCCGGGAGTACGGCCGATCCTCACCGCCCTCCGCGTCGCCCTCGACCAGGCCGCGCTCGACGAGGCGGTGGCGGAGGAACTGCTGACGGGGCCGTTCGGCGGCACCGACATGCTCGGGGTGCGCAGGCTCAGGCGCGCCCTCAAGATCGCCGAGAACGAGATCACCCACCACCTCAACGCCTCCACCGACCCGACCGACACCACCAACCCGACCCACCTGACGAACCCGACCGACACCACCAACCCGACCCACCTGACGAACCCGACCGACACCACCAACCCGACCCACCTGACCAACCCGATCGACCCGATCGACCCGACCGACCCGGACCCGGCCGTCCCGGACTCGACCGATCCGGCCGACCCGGACCCGGCCGACCTGACCGACGCGGCCCATCCGACCAGGCCGACCGGCACTGCCGACTCGCACGGCGCCACCGACTCGACGGGCCTCGCCGAGGTGCCGCGGTCGACCCCAGCGGTGTCGGCGCCGACCGACGGCGACACCGGGCCCGCCGAAGACGAGGCCACGACCGACTCCGACACCCAAGGCGACGACAGGGCCGCCCCGCCGCGCTCCTCGGGTGAGCTGCTCTTCGCCGCACTCAAGGACGCCAGAGAGCTGGTCAGGATCGAGCCCCACATCGCCCTCCCCGCCGAACGCGTCGCCAAGCTCATCCACACCGCCCGCGAAGCCGTCCAGACCGGCGGCACGGCCGAAGACGTGATCTGGGCTGTATGGAAAGCCAGCGGCCTGGCCGAGCGCTGGACCGACCTCAGCCTCGCCGGTGGCGCCAGGGGAGCGCAGGCCGACAGGGATCTCGACGCCGTGGTCGCCCTGTTCGACTACGCCGCCAGGTTCGTGGACAGGATGCCGAAGGCGGGCCCCGAGGTGTTCCTGGAGGACCTGTCGTCCCAGGAGATCCCCGGCGACACGCTCGCCGAGCGGGCGCCGGACGGCGACGCGGTCAGGGTGCTCACCGCGCACAGGTCCAAGGGCCTGGAGTGGGATCTCGTCGTCGTGGCGGGCGTCCAGGAGGGGGTGTGGCCCGACATCAGGCTGAAGGGCTCGCTGCTGGGCGTCGACGAGCTGGTCGAGCTGGCGGAGGGCGCGCCGCTCGACTCCACGGACGCCACGGCCGCCGCGCTGGCCGCCAAGCAGCTGGCCGAGGAGCGCCGCCTGTTCTACGTGGCCGCCACCAGGGCCGGGAAGCGGCTCGTCGTCACCGCGGTCGGCGGTGAGGACGCCGACGAGCGGCCTTCGCGGTTCCTGTCGGAGCTGATGCCGGGCGCGGTCGAGGAGGCGACGGTCGACGATCACGCCAGGTGGCTCAATCTCGCCGCGCTGGTGGCCGACCTGCGCAGCGTGGTCACCGACGCCGCGCAGCCGGAGGGCATGCGGCAGCAGGCGGCCCGGCATCTGGCGCGGCTGGCCAGGCAGGGGGTGCGGGGGGCACATCCCAGCGAGTGGTACGCGCTCACGCCGATCTCCGACGAGCGCCCGCTGAGCTGGCCGGACGGCATCGTGCGCATTTCGCCGTCCGCGGTGGAGAGCTTCACCAAGTGCGGGCTGCGCTGGTTGCTGGAGACCGCGGTGGGCGCGGCGGGCACCAGCTCGGCGCAGGGTCTCGGCACGGTCGTCCACGCGCTGGCCGTGCTCGCCACAGAAGACCTGGCCAGTGAGGAACTGCTGGGCAAGCGGCTCGACGACATCTGGACCGAGCTCGACTTCGGCGGCGTCTGGTTCAACCGCAAGCAGCGCAGGACGGCCGAGCAGATGATCGCCAAGTTCATGGAGTGGCAGCGGCGCAACGGCCGGACGGTCGTCGCCACCGAGGAGTCGTTCGTGGCGATGGTCTCGGAGGGCGTGCAGATCAAGGGCAGGGTCGACAGGGTGGAGATGGACGAGGAGGGCAGGGCGTTCATCATCGACCTCAAGACCGGCAGTTCCAAGCCGAAGCCGGAGGAGCTCGACCGGCATCCGCAGCTCGGCGTCTACCAGCTGGCGGTGCTGCTCGACGCGTTCAAGCGGCACGGCCTGTCCGAGCCGGGGGGCGCCGCGCTGGTCCAGGTCGGGAAGGCGGCGGGCAAGGAGGCCAAGGAGCAGGCGCAGGCGCCGCTCGACCGGAACGACAACTGGGCCAGGGACATGGTCGACACCGTCGCCCTCGGTATGTCGGGCCCGTTCTTCCAGGCGAAGGTCAACGACGGCTGCCGCACGTGCGCGGCCAAGGGCAGCTGCCCCGTCAACGACAGCGGGGGGCAGGTGTGCTGAATCCCGTTGAGCTGGCGGACAAGCTGGGCATCCTGCCGCCGACCTCCGAGCAGGCCACGGTCATCGAGGCCCCGCTGGAGCCGATGGTCGTCATGGCGGGCGCGGGCTCGGGCAAGAGCGAGACCATGGCGGGCCGCGTCGTCTGGCTGGTGGCCAACGGCCTGGTCAGACCCGAACGCGTCCTGGGGCTGACGTTCACCCGCAAGGCCGCCGCCGAGCTGGCCCACCGGGTGAGGGAGCGGCTGAACGGCCTGGCGGAGGCGGGGCTGGTGCCCGCCCAGCTGCTCGACAACGAGCCGACTGTCTCGACCTACCACGCCTACGCCGCCCGCCTGGTGACCGACCATGCCGTCCGCGAGGCGCTCGAACCGACCATGCGCCTGGTCACCCCGGCCGTCTCGTGGCAGCTCGCCTCGCGGGTGGTCGCCATGTACGACGGGCCGATGGACAAGATCGAGCTGGGTCCGCCGTCGGTGACCGCCGCCGTGCTGGAGCTGGCGGGCGAGCTGGCGGAGCACCTCCGCTCCGGCGCGGACGTCAGGCGGCTGGGCGAGTGGCTGCGCGAGCGGCGGACAGAGGCGTCGACCGTGCGCCAGCGCAGGCCGATCAGCGTGCACGACGCCCGCGAGCAGCTGCTTCCCCTGGTCGAGGCCTACGAACGGCTCAAGCGCGGCCGGGAGGTCATCGACTACGGCGACCAGATGTCGCTGGCCGCCCGCATCGCCGCCAACCATCCCGACGTGGGCCGCATCGAGCGCTCCCGTTATTCGGTGGTGCTGCTCGACGAGTACCAGGACACCAGTCACGCCCAGCTCGTCCTCCTCAGAAGCCTGTACGGCAACGGCCACCCCGTCACCGCCGTCGGCGACCCGTGCCAGTCCATCTACGGCTGGCGCGGCGCCTCGTCGGGCAACCTGCGGCGGTTCGTCGCCGACTTCCCCACGGCCAAGGGCGATCCCGCCCCGGTCAGGCAGCTCAGCGTCAGCTTCCGCAACGGCGACCGCATCCTCGACGTGGCCGCCCGCGTCCAGCTCCCGCTGCGCATGGAGGCCCGTGAGGTCCCCGTGCTGGTGCCGGGGCCCAACCGGGTCGACAGGGGGCGCGTGACGTGCGCCTTCCACGAGACCGCCGAGGACGAGGCGCGGTGGGTGGCCGACCAGGTGCGGAAGGCGCTCGACCAGGAGGTCGCGCCGGACGGCCTGCCGTGGGGCGCGGGCGAGCGCAAGAAGACGCCCGCCGTCCAACCGCAGGACGTCGCGGTGCTCGCGCGCAAGCGGTCGCAGTTCCCCGCGCTGCGCAGAGCGCTCGAAGAGCGCGACATCCCCGTCGAGGTGGTCGGCCTGGGCGGGCTGCTGACGGTGCCCGAGGTGAGCGACCTCGTGGCCACGCTGCGGGTCCTGTACGACGCGAGCGCGGGCGACGCGCTCGCCCGGCTGCTGGCGGGCCCGCGCTGGCGGATCGGTCCGGCCGACCTGCGGCAGCTCGGCGAGTTCGCCAGGGAGCTGAACCGCGAGCTGCGCGAGGGCGCCGAACGTGTCACCGACCCGCTGGACCAGGCCGTCGCCGACCTCGCCGAGGAGCGCGGCAGCCTGGTCGACGCGCTGGACGAGCTGCCGGACAGGGAGGAGTGGCTGGATGCGTTCTCGCCGCTGGCCAGGACCAGGATGGTGGCGCTGGCGCAGGAGTTGCGCCACCTGCGCGCCCACACGCACCAGCCGCTGCCCGATCTGATCACCGAGGCGGAGCGCCGGATGGGTCTCGACATCGAGGTCGCGGCCCGATCGGGTACGGCGGGCGCGGTGGCCGCCCGCGCCGATCTCGACGCCTTCCTCGACGCGGCCTCCCGGTTCGCGGGCGACTCCGAGGACCCGACGCTCGGCGCGTTCCTGGCCTACCTGGAGGCGGCCGAGAGCGAGGAGTTCGGCCTGGAGGCGGGCCGGGTCGGCGAGAGCAACAGCGTGAAGCTCATGACCGTCCACGCCTCGAAGGGCCTGGAGTGGCCGATCGTCGTCGTGCCGGGGCTGTCGCAGCTGACGAGCAGGAACGGCATCACCAAGGGCAGCATCTTCCCCTCCACGCCCGTCACCAACAGCCGCTGGACGGAGAACCCGCGCAAGCTGCCGTACCCGCTGCGCGGCGACGCCGCCGACCTGCCCAGGCTGACCGGGCTGACCAAGGACGAGCTGGACGCCTTCGACGAACGATGCCGCGACCGCGACCTGATGGAGGAACGCCGCCTGGCCTACGTGGCCGTCACCCGCGCCCACTACCACCTGATCGCCTCCGGTTACCGGTGGGGGAGCGCGTCCAGGCCGCTGGAGCCGTCCGACTTCCTACTGGAGATCAGGGACACCTGCGGCAGGGTCGCCTTCTGGGCGCCGGAACCGGCGGAGGGCGCCACCAACCCGCTGCTCGCCGAGCCCGCCGAGGCGACCTGGCCGCTCACGCCAGGCGGCGTCCGGCAGCAGGCCATCGAGGAGGGCCGCGACCTGGTGCTACAGGCCCTGATGGAGTCGATCGACGACCTCGACCCGGAGAAGGAAACCGAGGGGGAGGAGGTCGGAGAGGGCGATGCCGAGCGGCTGCGGGCCTGGGAACGCGACACCGAGCTGCTGCTGCGCGAGCGCGCCACCAACGGACGCCGTTCGCGGACCGTCGTCGAGCTGCCAGCCAAGCTGACCGTGTCCTCCCTGGTCACGCTCGCCACCGACCCAGGCGCCCTGGCCCGCAGGATCCGCCGCCCCCTGCCCACGCAGCCCGCCCCGCTGGCCCGCAGGGGCACCTCCTTCCACAAGTGGCTGGAGTCCCGGTGGGGGCAGCAGCGGCTGATCGACGACTTCGAGCTGCCCGGCGCGTTCGACGAGCCGGAGGAGCCGGACGAGCGGCTGGCCGAGCTCCAGGAGCGCTTCGAGGAGAGCGAGTGGGCGGGCAGGGAGCCGCTCGACCTGGAGGTCCCGTTCGAGACGATGATCGCCGACCGGCTGGTGCGCGGCCGGATGGACGCCGTCTTCGAGCGGGAGGACGGCTCGTTCGAGGTGGTCGACTGGAAGACCGGCCGCCCGCCCACGGGCAAGGCGGCCCGTGGCGCGGCCGTGCAGCTGGCCGCCTACCGGCTGGCGTGGTCGCACCTGGCGGGGGTGCCGCTGGAGCGGGTGGGGGCGGCCTTCCACTACGTACGGTTCAACCGCACCGTCCGCCCCGTCGACCTGCTCGACGCCGACGGCCTGGTCGCCCTGATAGAAGCGATCCCCACCCGCCGCTGACCCGCCGACGGCCCCGGACCAGAGCACGGGACCGTGGGCCGCGGGACTGGGGGCCGGACAAGGGATCAGGTCAGGTAGTGGAAGCCGGGTTTCGGGTGCATCAGGAAGTCGTGGTGGGAGATGTTCCACGCGTACGCGCCCGCCATCCCGAACACCACCGTGTCCCCCACCCTGATCGACGTCCTGACCTCCGCGGCGAGCACGTCCTTGGGCGTGCACAGCTGCCCCACGACCGTCACGGGCGTGTCCTCGACGCCGGGCCCCGACCCCGTCGGCAGGACGGTGAACGGCTGCGAGTGCCCCTTCGTCGCGGGCGTCCGCAGGTGGTGGGTGCCGCCGTGCACGATCGCGAACGCCTTCCCGTGCACCCGCCGTACGTCGATGACCTTGGTCACGTAGGACCCGCAGTAGACGGTCAGCGCCCGGCCCGGCTCGATCCTGACCACCTGGCCTGGGCGGCGCAGCGCGGCGAGCCCCGTCCCGTAGGCGGCCCAGTCGAAGCGCGAGTCTGGCGAGGTGTAGGAGACGGCCATGCCGCCGCCCACATTGACCTCCTCGTCGTGGCGCGCCATGACGGCCGCCGCCAGGTCGAGCAGCGCGGGCGCGTCCAGCCCGCTGGCCAGGTGGGCGTGGACGCCGCGCAGCCGTACCGCGTCGGTGAACAGCGGCAGGCACGCGGCCAGACCGTCGGCGTCCATGCCGAAGGGGCCGCTCATGGTCAGGGCCGCGCCGGTGGTCTCCATGCGCAGGTTCAGCCTGAGCAGCACGTCGGCCCGCACACCCGCGTCGACCAGCCGGTGGAGCTCGTGGGGCGACTCGACGTGCACGCGGTGCGCGGGCAGCCGCAGCTCGGCGTCCGTCTTGCCGGGCCCGCCGACCGCCAGCCGCGCCTTCGGCAGGACGGCGCTGACGTGCGTGTGCTCGCCGGCCGACGAGACCTCGAAGCCGTCCACGTGGGCGTCGAGGACCCGGAGCAGCGCGGGGTCGGGGTTGGCCTTGACCGCGTAGTAGAGCTCGATGCCGGGAAGGGCGGCCCGTACGGCGGCGGCGTGCGCGTCGAGCCCCGCCAGGTCGTAGACGAAGGCCGGGGCGTCCAGCGACGGGGCGACCTCGAAGATCATGCGAACGGGTTCGCGATCGGCACGTATCCCGCGTTCCTGTCGGCGCCTCTGGCCCACCTGACGGTCAGGTTGGCCTTGGCGGGCAGCGGGGCGCCCGCCAGCAGGTCCGACAGCGGCAGCGGCCAGCCCGAGGCGTCGCCGTACGCGGCGAGCACGTCCTTGGCCACCGCCCACAGATCTCGGAGCGCAGCATCGGAGAGGGCAAGGGTGGCGGCGATCTCGGTGAGGTGGTTGACCATCAGGCAGTAGACGACCCGCGCCCAGCCGCGCGAGGCGTCGTAGGTGAGCGCCTCGGCCACCCTCGGGTGCAGCCCCGACAGGTCGTGGCCGACGAGTTTGGTGCCCTCCAGGTCCCTGAAGATCGCCTCGGCGGGGCGGCCTTCGGCGTCGAGGCAGACCAGGACGTTCTGCAGGTGGGGTTCGAGGACGACGCCGTGGGTGAAGTACGCGTCGAGCACGGGCAGCGCGACCGCCCGCACGTAGGCGGCCCACCAGGAGAGTGGGTCGGCGGGTGGCGCCGCGCAGGCCAGCGCCCCGGCCAGCACGGGGGTCAGTCCAGGCGAGCACACCGACCACGGGCTGGCCCGCACGATCACGCCCAGGCCCTCCAGCAGCCTGCTGTCGAGCGCCGCCGACCGGTAGCCGGGCTCGGGCAGCCAGCGCGTGCCGGGGAACGTCGCGGCCAGCTCGGCGAAGACCGGCGCGAGCCGTTCGGTCAGCGCGACCGCGCCGGACAGCTCGTACCAGGCGTTCTTGCGCACGCAGTTGGTGATCCGCACGTCGAGGCTGAACTTCAGGCAGTTCCCGCCCACCGGGTCGTACACCGTGCGCACCGAGGAGGTGGGGGAGACGAGCGGGCCGGGTCCGAGATCGATCAGCCGGTCGTCGAACGCGGGCCTGATCAGGTCGAGCTGCCATGGGTGGGCGGGCAGCAGCGCGTAGCCGGGCGGCGCGACCCCTGCCAGGTCGAGGGCGGAGGCGTCGCCCTCCTGCGCCAGCACGTCCTCGCGGACCCCCAGCAGGCGCAGCGGGAAGGAGGCGTGGGCCTCGGGCGCGTAGCGCAGCCAGTCGTCGCCGCCGCGCGCCTTGGGCGAGGGATGGAACGGGTGGCCGAGGACCAGCGCCTGCTCGGAGGCGAGCCACGGATCGTCGGGCGGCGGCGCGCAGGCTCGGGCCCGCAGGATCGCGGCCAGCGCGTCCCTGCTGGCCGCCACCTGTGCGGCGAACTCGGGGTTGTGCCCGTCGAGCTCGGCCTCGGCCAGCTTGACCAGCTCGTCGGCGGTCAGCGGCACCCACGCGCCGAACTCCAGCCGCTCTGCCTGCCCCTCGAACCGCAGCGCGGCGCCGCCGCCGGTGCGCGCCCTGATGAGGGTGCCGGCCACCGTCAGCAGCAGGTATGGCGAGGCGGGCCACACGTGCCCCCGCGGCCCCGCCACCTCGCGCACGCAGCAGCGCAGCAGCGCCGACAGCGTGGCCTCCTCGGCGATCGCGGCGGGCGGGTCGAGGACCAGGCTCTCCATGATCAAGCGCTCCTCGCGAAGGAAAGGGCCCTCAGATAGTTGGGACCGCTGGTGCCGTAGAACTTGTTGATGTCGCGCGCGCCTGAGCGCTCCTTCGCCACGAGGGTCCCGGCGGTGATCATCGACTTGCCGGTCAGCCTGGCCGCGTCGAGCGTGCGGCAGCGCAGCAGCCTGGCCATGGGGTCGTCGCCGTGCTCGGCCAGCGCCTCTTCCAGGCACGAGCGCACCAGCGCGGCGGCCCGGTCGGCGGGCAGCGCGCCGAAGGCGATGGAGGCGGCGGCCAGGTGCAGGGTGATGGTCACGAACACGTCGGCGAGCGCGTGGGGGTCGTCGGTGAACATCCGCTCGTCGGTGAAGGACGGCGGCGTCACGCCCGCGGCGGCCAGCCTGGCGGGGGAGGCGAGCAGGCCGTCATTGTCCTTGACGAGCAGCTTGAGCTCGCCTCCCGTCAGGACGAGCGCCAGGTTCTGCTGGTGGGCCTCCAGGGCCACGCCGTACCTGACGAACAGCCGCACGTTCCACCGCAGCAGCGTCGTGAGGTAGCGGGCGAGCAGGCCCTCCACGTCGCCGAGCTCCTCCCGCACCTCCGGGACGTTCAGCGCGGCGACCGGGATGATCGTGCCCTCGGGCAGGCGGCGCAGCATCCAGCCGAGGTACTCGTGGCCCGCGTGGGCGTAGGTCTGCTCGTCGGCCAGCAGGATGCCGGGGTCGGCCAGCTCGCGCAGCAGCCGCTCGGCGGCGGCGCCGTCGGCGAGCGTCGACGGCTTGATCGAACGGCGGTTGCGGCGGCCGAGCGTGCTGGTGGGCAGCGGCAGCTTCAGCTGTGTGCGCGCGTCGAGCTGCACGGTCCGCATCGACAGCGTGGGCCTGACCGTGACGCGCGGGCCGCCCTCCGCGAGCCGGGCCTGCGGCGGCAGCGCGCCCACGGTCAGCGGGTGGACGGGCAGCAGCACCGCGCCGTCCGCCTCCGCGGCCCAGTGCGCGGCCGCGCCCGTCACGTGCTCGCGCGGCACCCACGCCCATCGCAGGTCGAACGAGGGCGCGAACTCGGGGGCGTAGGCGAGCAGTTCGTCGTCCGACAGCCCGGCCCTGGCCCGCGCCGTCGGGTAGACGGGGTGGTCGACGAAGGCCGCCATCGATTCGTAGTCGGCCAGCTCCCTGCCGGTGACGCGGGGCTGGTGCTCGTCGTGCAGTTCGAGCGCGTGGAGCGCCTCCACGCACTCCTCGAAGAAGGCCGCCACGCCCTCCGCGTCGGCCGGGTCGGCGATCTCCTGCAGCGTGTTGAGCACCTGTTCGAGGCCGAGCAGCTCGTCGTCGGCGACGACGAAGTCCTGGAAGAGCAGGCCGGGGGCCAGCCGTACGCGCCTGCCGTCGGCCAGCAGCAGCGCCACGCCCTCCTTGCTCCTGGTGACCCGTTTGCCCAGGTCGCCGTAGCCCTCCCGGAGCAGCGCGTCGAGGACCCTCCTGGCGAGGTACGGCTCGCGCGGTCTCACGCGATCACCCACGGATGCCGTCGCATGAACGCCCCGACGGCCGCCTCGACCTTCTCCGCCGAGGGCCCGACCGCTCTGATCACGCCCAGGTAGTCGCGGTTGGTGTGGGTGAGCTCCACCCTGTCGCCCACGCTTCTGAGCGGCCTGTGCCACAACCCGTCCCCTTCGTAGGCAGGCGGCGCCTGCACGACCACGCCCGATCTGTCGGCCACCACGCTCACCGCGCACCCGTGACCGGTGGCGGAGGGGATCTCGGGCGCGGGCTCGCCCAGGTGCACCCGCAGGATCCACTCGAACAGCGGCACGCCGAGGAGGTCGGCCAGCAGGAAGTCGCAGTGATCGCCGATGGCCCGGTAGTTCACCTCGACGATTCTCGGGCCTTTCGCGGTGGCCACGTACTCGGTGTGGCACGCCCCGAACCCGACGCCCAGCGCGGCCAGCGCCCGCAGCACGTGCGGATCGGCGTCGGGCGCCCAGTCCAGCCGCTCCTCCACGAAGTACGGCAGCGGCCCCAGCGTGGTCGCGAACCCGCCGAGCACCCTGGTCGTGCGGCCGTCGCCGAGCGTCTCCAGCGTGCGCAGCGGCCCCTCCAGGTACTCCTCCACGACCAGCGGCCGGTCGCGCAGCCCGGCGATCGCCCGCTCCAGGTCGCGTTCGACCAGCATGACGTTCTCGCTGGCCACCCCTTCGCGCGGTTTGACCACCACCGGGTACGGCACGCGGGCGGGCACGGGGTCGCCGGGGGCCAGCCGTACGGACCAGACCCGCTCGACCCCCGCCAGGGCCAGCCTCCTGCGGGTCAGCGACTTGTTCTTGGCCGCCAGGCACGCCCGCCAGTCCTTGCCGGGCAGCCCGAAGTACTCCGCCGCCAGCGCGGTCTCCACCTGCAGGTGGTCGGAGTTGGAGAAGATCGCGTCAGGCCGGTGGTGGTGGGCGATCGTGTCGATCACCGCGCGCGGGTCCCACACGTCGCACGCGATCGCGTCAGGATGCTGCTCCGGCCGGTCGGTGAGGATCGTGACGTCGCAGCCCAGGGCGCGCGCCGCGGGCAGGAATCCGTCGGTCACCGAGTCGGTCGGTTTGGCAGCGGTCACGTAGAGCCGCAACGCGTGGCACCCCCGGAAGCTCAGGTAAGGCTAACCTAACTCGGCTGATCCTATCGGCTGCAGATCATGGTGCGGCACGGAAAGCGTAATTAGCTGGATGCCCCTGTGTCCTGCCGAGGTCAACCGATCGTCATAAGATGACGTGGACCTTCGGGGAGGAAGTGGCGCGTGGAGACGACGGCGGAAGAGCAACTATTGGGGCCGCTGCTCCTCGCGCGCGGCACGATCGACAGATCGGCACTGCTGCGTGGCGACTCCGGCTGGCTCGCCACCGCCTGGGCCGACCCGGCGAGCAGAGTGCTGGTCGTCCACGAGGGCCACACGCTGGTCAGGCGCACCGGCGACCAGGTCGACGCCGTCCTCTACACCACGCGGCAGGCCCCCGAGGGCGAGCGCTACCTGCTCGGTGTCGAGAACGGCGTCGCCTACTTCGCGGTGGCCGCGCCGCTGCCGGGATTCGCCACAGCCGACACCAACGGCCGGGTCGTCGCCCCGATGGGCCTGGACGAGACGCCCGAGGGTGAGCCGTTCCCCGCGGGGCTGCGCCAGGTTGGAGCGCTCCTCGGCGACCGCGACGCGGGCCTGCTCGTCTACGCCGTCGCGCTGGAGGCCTGGCACACCACCCACGAGTTCTGCCCGCGGTGCGGCAGTCGTACGACGGTCGAGGCGGGCGGGCACATCCGCGTCTGCCCCGAGGACCGCAGCCAGCACTTCCCCAGGGTGGACCCCGCGGTCATCAT
Source organism: Nonomuraea sp. NPDC059194 (assembly GCF_042754765.1). NCBI lineage: Bacteria > Bacillati > Actinomycetota > Actinomycetes > Streptosporangiales > Streptosporangiaceae > Nonomuraea > Nonomuraea sp. NPDC059194. The sequence continues at coordinate 376,712 of NZ_JBHZBH010000003.1, forward strand.
GCTGGTGCGCGACGAGCGCGACCGCTGCCTGCTGGCCCGCGGCCCGCAGTGGCCCGAGGGGCGGCTGTCGATCCTGGCCGGATTCGTGGAGCCGGGAGAGTCGCTGGAGCACGCGGTCATCCGCGAGGTGGCCGAGGAGGTCGGCGTCACCGTCGTCAACCCCCGCTACCTCGGCAGCCAGCCGTGGCCCTTCCCCCGCAGCCTCATGCTGGGCTTCTTCGCTCACGCCACCACCACCGAGATCGTCTGCGACGCCGACGAGATCGCCGAGGCCCGCTGGTTCACCCGCGCCGAGTTGCTGGCCGCACTGCGAAGCGGCGAGGTACGGCTCCCGCCGCCGGTCTCCATCGCCCGCCGCCTGATCGAGACCTGGTACGGCGACCACCTGACCGGCGACTGGTGACCGGGCCCCGGCTCGCAGGAGCCGGGGCGGTGCCTATCTCAAGCGGCCTCGAGGAGGCGCTTGATCTGGGCGACGGGCGGGTTGGTCAGCACCGTGCGGCCGCCAGGGGCGTCCACGACCACGGTCGGCACCATCTGGTTGCCGTTGTTGACGCTCATCACGAACTCCGCCGCCGAGGGGTTGCGCTCGATGTCGACGTCTTCGTAGGCGATGCCCTCACGGGTGAGCTGGCTCTTGAGCCGCTTGCAGGGACCGCACCAGCTGGTGGAGTAGACGGTGAGCGCCATATGACAATCCTTCCGGGTTCAAACGAAGGCCAAAGACCGCAACAATCCGGAAGGCCCAGGTAATTCCAGGGTCAGGAAGCCAGCCGCTCGGCGATCCACTGGTGCACGCGCTCGGCGACCCCCGGCTCCCTGTAGAGCGGGGCGCTGTGTGAGATGCCGGGCTCGGTGAAGACCGTCATCTTGACCCCGACCTGGCCGAGCATCTCCTTCAGCAGCAGGCTCTGCGTCACCGGCACGAACTCGTCGTCGGAGTGGACGGTCAGCATCGGCGCGTCCTTCTTGCTGGCGTGCCACGGCACCTCCATCGAGGCCCACACGCGCGAGCACTTGCCCTTGGGCTCGCAGCCGCCCGCCAGCCTGATCGCGGCGTCGCGCAGCTTGACGCGGTTGGGGTCGGGGGAGTCGGCGCCGTCGGTGTAGGCGCGCAGCGGCGAGATCACGGGGGAGACGCCGACGACGCCCTTGAGCCCCTGGAGCGCGCCGTCGCCGTACGTGCCGACGGCGGCGGCGATGTGCCCGCCCGCGGAGAAGCCGACGACCACGTAGTTGTTCGGGTCGAAGTTCCAGCGGTCGGCATGCCTGCGGGCGGTGGCGATCGCGTCGAAGGCGTCGGTGCGCTGCGCGGGCCACGGCGCCTCGGTGGACAGGCGGTAGTTGAGGTTGATGACCGTGTAGCCCAGCTCGACGTAGCTGCGGCTGATCTCGGTCATGTACTTCTTGTCGCCGCTCGACCACCAGCCGCCGTGGATGAGGAAGACGGCAGGGTGCTTGTTGTAGTCGGGCGTCCACCAGACGTCCATCGCCTGATGGCGGCCGGGGCCGTACGAGACGGTCTCGAACGTCGTGCCGCCCAGCGGGTCGCTGTACGAGGGGGACGGGTCCTTCGACGCGTGCGCCACTCCGGGGATCAACGCGACGGCAGCGAGAACACTCGCGATCACCGCAGCTCGCACGGGCCTTCCTTTCCCCCATGATTCGGTCGGCCCCCATTGTGGGGGAAATGACCTACTTTTCGCATCTCAGCGATGAAGAAACAGGTGACGGCGGCATGTTGCCAGAATGGAGTGGCCCCCCGCCACCTGCTGCGAGGATGTTGATGTGATGACAGGCGATGACGTTCTGGCCGGGCTCGACCCCGAGCAACGCGCGGTGGCCGAGGCCGTACGCGGGCCGGTCTGCGTGCTCGCCGGTGCGGGCACGGGCAAGACCAGGGCGATCACCCACCGCATCGCGCACGCCGTGCACACGGGGGTGGTCGACGCGCAGGGCGTGCTCGCGGTGACCTTCACCACACGCGCCGCCGCGGAGCTGCGGCAGCGGCTGCGCCAGCTCGGCGCGCCGGGCGTGCAGGCGCGCACGTTCCACGCCGCCGCGCTGCGCCAGCTCACCTACTTCTGGCCCAGAGTGATCGGCGGCTCCGCGCCCTCGGTGATCGAGTCGAAGCTGCCGCTGCTCGTCGAGGCGTCCAGGCTGATCCGCCGCAGCCCCGACCGGTCGGAGCTGCGCGACATCGCCTCCGAGATCGAGTGGGCCAAGGTCACCCAGATCGGCCACGAGGACTACGTGGCCGCCGCCGCCAAGGCCCACCGCGCGCCCCCCGCGCCCGCGGAGGAGATCGCCAGGCTCTACGAGGCCTACGAGCAACTGCGCCGCGAACGCCACCTGGTCGACTTCGAGACGATCCTCGAGCTGACCGCCGCCGTGATGACCGAGCACGCCGACGTCGCCAACCAGATCCGCCAGCAGTACCGCTACTTCGTCGTCGACGAGTACCAGGACGTCAACCCGCTGCAGAAGCTCCTGCTCGACACCTGGCTCGGCGGGCGCGACGACCTGTGCGTCGTCGGCGACCCCAACCAGACGATCTACTCCTTCACCGGCGCGACCCCCCGCTACCTCACCGGGTTCTCCGTCGAGTACCCGAACGCCTCCCTGGTCAGGCTGGTGCGCGACTACCGGTCCACGCCCCAGGTCGTCGGCCTGGCCAACCTCGTCATCGCCAAGGGCAAGAGCCCCCACCGCCTCGAACTCCTCGCCCAGCGCCCCGAGGGGCCCGCGCCCGCGTTCGCCGAGCACGACGACGAGCCCGCCGAGGCCGCCGGAGTGGCCCGCGCGATCAGGAAACTGATCGACAAGGGCGTGTCGCCCCGCGAGATCGCCGTCCTGTTCCGCGTGAACGCCCAGTCAGAGGCCTACGAAGAGGCGCTCGCCAAGGCCGACATCCCCTACCTGGTGCGCGGCGCCGACCGCTTCTTCGAGCGTCCAGAGGTACGGCGGGCCGTCGTCCTGCTGCGCGGCGCGGCCCGATCCGCCTCCGGCGAGCCGCTGGCGCAGGAGGTCCACGGCATCCTCGGCGGCATCGGCCTCACCCCCGTCCCGCCCGGCGGCGGCAAGGCACGCGAGGAGTGGGAGTCGCTGCGCGCCCTCGCCGACCTGGCCGAGGACCTGGCCGCCGACGGCGGCGACCTGCCCGCCTTCGTCGCCGAGCTCGAACGCCGCGCCACCGAACAGCACGCCCCGCCCGTCGAGGGCGTCACCCTGGCCTCCCTCCACGCGGCCAAGGGCCTGGAGTGGGACGCGGTCTTCCTCGTCGGGCTCACCGACGGCATGATGCCGATCATCTACGCCGAGACGCCCGAACAGATCGAGGAGGAACGCCGCCTCCTCTACGTCGGCATCACCCGCGCCCGCGTCCACCTCGGCCTGTCATGGGCGCTCGCCCGCGCCCCCGGCGGACGCAGGGGCCGCCGTCCCTCCCGCTTCCTCGACGGCCTGACCGGCCGCCCCGCCCGCTCCTCCTCCGGTACGGCTTCCGCCGCCGCGCCGCGTCGCCAGGTCGCCGCCCCCGTCAACTGCAGGGTGTGCGGCAAGACTCTGGTGGCGGCGGCCGAGCAGAAGCTGGGCCGGTGCTCGACCTGCCCCTCCGACTACGACGAGGCGCTGCTGGAGGCGCTGAAGGTGTGGCGCACGTCCACCGCGAAGGAGGCCAAGGTGCCGCCGTACGTGGTGTTCACCGACGTCACCCTCCAGGCGATCGCCGAACGCGCGCCGCGCAGCGAGCAGGAGCTGCTGTCGATCGCGGGCATCGGCAAGGTCAAACTCGACCGGTACGGCTCCGCCGTCCTCGACATCTGCCGCACCCACACCTAACCGGCCCCCGGGGCCTCTAGTGGGTGTCGCCCGCGGACCCTCGCGCCCCCGCCCCCCGGCCACCGGTCTCGCCCTGGGTGTCGCCCACGGCCTGCGCACCCCCGGCCCATGCCGCCGGGTCCGGGGGGTCGCCTGGACCCTCGCGCCCCGCCACCGCGGCCTCATCCCCCACCCTCCCGAGAAGACGCTCGCCCCTGCGGCACTCGTCGGATCGTCGACCGTCCCCGCTACCCGCGGCCACGTCCGCCCCCGAGGAGACGCCCGCCCTCCGAGAGACCTTCACCACACCAGCCCCCGAAGGCGGCCCGACGACCCCGGGAGCGGTCGCGGCATCAGTCCCGTCACACTAGGTTTGGATGGCTTTCGCCGTAGAAGGGGACCCGCCGTGAACGAAGCGCTCAAGGAGCTGCTCGACCTGCTCGACCTGGAGCAGATCGAGCTCGACATCTTCCGCGGGCGGAGCCCCGAAGAGCGCATCCAGCGGGTCTTCGGCGGCCAGGTCGCGGCCCAGGCGCTCGTCGCTGCCGGCCGTACCGTGCCCGAGGACCGCGACGTGCACTCCCTGCACGCCTACTTCATCCGCCCGGGCGACCCCTCGATCCCGATTGTCTACAACGTCGAGCGGGTCAGGGACGGCAGGTCGTTCACCACCCGCAGGGTCGTCGCCGTCCAGCACGGCAAGGCGATCTTCACGATGTCCGCCTCCTTCCACATCTTCGAGGAGGGCGTCCACCACCAGGCCGCGGTCATGCCGCAGGTCGTCGGCCCCGAGGAGCTGCCGACGTTCCAGTCGCGCATGCTGGAGCTGGTGGGCGACGACTCGCAGTGGAAGGAGTGGCTGGCCCGCCCCCGCCCCGTCGACGCCCGCTATGTCTCCCCGCTGACCTGGGAGGCCTACAAGGACCCGTCGCTGCGCTCGGCGGAGAACAACGTGTGGTTCCGCTACGACGCCGAACTGCCCGACGACCGGCTGCTGCACGTGGTGCTGGCCGCCTACGCCTCCGACTTCACGCTCGTCGACACCGTGCTCCTCGCCCACGGCCTGGCATGGGGCGCCTCGAACGTCTCCGGAGCCTCGCTCGATCACGCCATGTGGTTCCACCGCCCCTTCAGGGCCGACGAGTGGCTGCTCTATGCTCAGGAGTCCCCCTGGTCAGGAGGAGCGCGGGGGCTTGCGCGGGGTGAGATGTTCACGCCGTCGGGCGACCTGGCCGTGTCCGTGGTTCAGGAGTGCATGATCCGCGTGGCGAAGTCGTAAAACTGCAGGTAGAAAATATGTTGCCCCTTCCGGGCTTCCCGGTTTAGGGTCATGGTCAAGCGAGTCGGACACTCCTGTCCGACGATCCCAGAGTGGAGGTGAGCCCCGGTGAGGAACATGACTGAAATGTCGGCCACGCAGTGGCTCGCTTCCGCATGCCGTGACGGCGTCAGGCTAGCCAGTGGCCTGGCCAGAGTCCGACAGGACCAGTCTGCCCGCAGCCAGCTCGCGTTCCACGCAGGCTACGGCGCAGCCGCTGTCCAGGGCGCCCCCGTCTACATCGCGGGCGCTGACGTGCCGACCCAGCAGATCACCAAGGGTGGACTGCGCGGTCCGCAACCCTGGAGGGATGAACCGGTCATAACCTGACCGGCACTTTCAGCCTCCAGGCCGCGGATCCGCAGACAGGATCCGCGGCCTTCTTGTTTGTCCGTGATCCCCGACACCCACGAGGTACCCGACCAAGAACAACCAGAAGGAGACACAGATGGGGGCCAAGACGATCATGGACCTGATCGACGAAGCCGAAATCCCCTGTCGTACCGACCCCGACCTGTGGTTCGCCGAGTCGCCCGACGACGTCGAGTTCGCGAAGACGCTCTGCGGCGGCTGCCCGATCCAGAAGGCCTGCCTGGCCCGCGCGCTCGAGCGCGAGGAGCCGTGGGGCGTCTGGGGCGGCGAGCTGATCCTCAGGGGGACCGTCGTTCCCCGCAAGCGGCCTCGCGGGCGTCCCCGCAAGCACCCGGTCGCTGCCTGAACCCCACCCATCGCACCACAGAAAGCCGAGACATCCGATGAGCATCATTCCTGGTAGGAGCTTCGAAATGCCGTATATGTATCAAGAACTGGTCAATGACCGAATACAAACCCTCCACAGGGAGGCCGAGGAGTACCGGATGGTGTCCCGCTTCCAGCGCGTCCAGCGCGCGCGGCGTGGCGTCCAGCGAGCCAACGACCGGCTCCGCAGGGCTCTTCTCTCCCAGGGATAGGTGGTGAGATCCTGCCGCCGGCGGAGGATCTCACGGTCTGACCTCACGTAGAAAGGCCGGGTGCGCTCCACGCACCCGGCCTTTCGGCTGTCCAAAGGGCTTTATGCCGCCGCTAACCCACCCCGGCCGCCACCAACTGCCCCGCGGCGCCCGCCTCTGCCCGAGCCGGCCGTCCCAGTCCTGCCAGCGGCCCGCCTTCCGGTGGGCAGCCGCGCTGCGGTCAGTGGCGTAGCGCGGCCGGAGTCGGCTCGGGACCGGTGAGCCGCCGTGTCGCGGTCAGTTCCGCAGGGCGGTGCCGATGCGGCGCACTGCCTCGGTGATGTCGTCGCGGGAGACGTCTCTGTGAGTGACGAACCGGATCTTTCCCGCCATCGGCGCCGCCAGCACTCCAGCCGCGGCCATCTGCTCCAGCAGCGCGCCAGGGTCGGGCACGGTGGCCATCACGATGTTGGTCTGCGGCGCGCTCGTCTCCAGACCGAGTCCTGCCAGTCCCTCCGCGAGCAGTGCCGCATTGGCGTGGTCGTCGGCCAGATCGTCGATCCGGTCGAGCGCGACCAACCCGGCCGCCGCGACGATCCCGCCTTGCCGTACACCGCCGCCCAGCATCTTCCGAACCCGCCTGGCCTCAGCCACGAACTCCGTCGTTCCCGCCACCAGCGAGCCCATCGGCGCACCCAGCCCCTTGCTGAGGCAGACCTGAACGGTGTCCGTGCCGATGGCCAGTTGGGCGGGCGTGGCGCCGAGGGCCACGGCCGCGTTCCAGATCCGGGCACCGTCGAGGTGCACCTTGAGCCCGGCCTCCCTCGCCGCCGCCACCAACTCGGCGTGCTCGGCGAGCGGAGTCACCGTGCCGCCCGCCGAGTTGTGGGTGTTCTCCAGACACAGCAGGCTTGTGCGCAGGGTGAAGTACGGCCCCGGCGTGCCCGCCGCGCTGCGTACGGCGGCAGCGGAGAAGCGCCCCGGCCCTGCGTCCCACGGCAGCGGCTCCGGCAGACCGCCGGCCAGCCACGCGGGTGTGCCCAGTTCCATGCCGAGCACGTGGGCTCCGGCGGCGGCCAGGAACCGATCACCACGCCGCAGGTGCAGCATCAGCGCGATCGCGTTGCCCATGCACCCGGTCGGCACCCACAGAGCCGCCGCCTTGCCCAGGAGCTCAGCGGCCCGTTCCTCCAGCGCCCGCATCGTCGGGTCCCCGTCCAGGACATCGTCCCCGACCTCGGCGGACGCCATCGCCGCCCGCATCTTCTCGTCAGGCTTGGTCACCGTGTCAGAGCGAAGATCTATCACGATGCGACCATAATCGAGCGATTTTTGTGATCTACCGCCGGGAGGCCCGGGAGCACGAGAGGGCGGGGGTGGGCGGGGGCACGGTGTGCGCTGGGGGTTAGGAGACGACGTGAGGCGCAGCCGTAACTCGGGATCAGGTCGGGGCTGGAGGGTGGGGCGCAGGCGTGTCTTGGGGGAGGGACGGAGGGCTGAGGGCGTGACTTGGAACAGAGGCCGGGGCGGCTTCTGAGGTTGAGGCGAAGGCTGAAGTCTGGGGCAGTGGGCTGTTGGCGGGATGCCGACTCGATCAGGGGATGGCCGCGCCCGTTGGGTGGTCAGGCGCGCGAGGGGTGAGCCGCAGGCTGGGGTTAGGACGCGAGGGTGAGGCGCAGGCTGGGGTCAGCCGACGGCCTCATCGGCGAAGCCAGGGACCCACTGGATCACCTCGTCGCGAAAGCGGGCCGTCGTCCCGAGTTGGCACAGCACCCCCACCCCCGCCGCATGGACCCGATGGATCAGCACGTACGAGACGGGCAGGTTGAGCTGCCTGACCACGTTCGTCGGACGAATGTCGGTCACGCTGGCCGCCTGCGCCTGCAGCCACTCCCTGCTGAAGGTGAACTCCTCCACCGCCGTCGGCTCCACGTAGGGCGCCAGGAATCCGCGCAACGCCTCCGGGTCGATCTCGATGTGCTCCTGGATGAAGCCCTCGTCGCGCAGCCCGGTCACCACCGTGTCCATGTCGCCCTGGTTGAAGATGCGCGTGAGCTGGCCGAACACCTTGGGGTACCCCTCGGGCAGCCGGTTGACCGCGCCGAAGTCGAGCACGCCGAGCCTGCCGTCGGGCAGCATGCGGAAGTTGCCCGGGTGCGGGTCGGCGTGGAGCATCGCGACGCGGGCCGGAGAGGAGAACAGGAAGCGCACGAACAGCAGCCCCGCCCTGTCGCGCTCGTCCTTGGTGCCGTCGGTGATGATGCGCGACAGCGGCGTGCCGTCCATCCACTCGGTGACCAGCACCTCCTCGTTGGCCGCGATGACGTCGGGCACGAAGAAGTCGGGATCGTCGGCGAACTCCTGGGCGAAGGCGTGCTGCGCCTCTGCCTCGCGGAAGTAGTCGAGCTCCTCGGCGATGCGCTCGCGCAACTCGGCCAGGACCGCCCTGATGTCGAGGCCCGGCAGCAGCACCCCGAAGAGCTTGCCGAGGCGCGCCAGCTGGGCGAAGTCGCCGAGCAGCGCCTTGCCCGCGCCCGGGTACTGGATCTTGACGGCGACCGTCCTGCCGTCGTGCCACACCGCCCGGTGGACCTGCCCGATCGAGGCGGCTGCGGTCGGCTGGTCGTCAAAGGACTGGAAGTTGTCGCGCCAGTCGTCGCCCAACTGCTCGGCCAGCACCTTGTGGACGGTGGCGGCGGGCAGCGGGGGAGCGGAGTCCTGCAGCTTGGTGAGCGTCGCGCGGTAGGGGCCCGCGATCTCGGGGGGCAGCGCCGCCTCGAAGATGGACAGTGCCTGGCCGAGCTTCATCGCTCCGCCCTTCAGCTCGCCGAGCACCTTGAAGATCTGCTCGGCGGTGCGCTGCTGGATCTCCTGGGCGACCAGCTCGGCCGACTTGCCGCCGATCCGCTTGCCGATGCCCATGACCGTACGGCCGGCGAATCCGAGCGGAAGGGTCGCCAGCTTGGCGGAGCGCGTGACGGCGCGACGCGGAAGATCATTCACCATGACGCGCGACATCTCATGATGAGATGCCGCTTCCCCCTTTCGTGGGTCGGACCTGACAGGGCCCTCGGTCCTGCCGCTTGCCCGTCAGCCGCAGGAGTCTGGCGTGACCATTGTCAGCGCACCTAGGTCGTTTCGCCAGCAACGACATTGTGGATGCACAGTCCAGGATCGGCGCTTCCACCGCCAATCAGGCAAAACATCCATTGTGCCGTTTGTCACAGCACTCTCCTGGCCATCGATATGAGCAAGCGCATGTCCGGCTGCGGCCGCCGCTACCAGCGAGGACAGCACCGAACTACAGGCGATCTCGCCCGCGGGGAAGCCGCCGAGCCTGGCGGTGACGATCGGCCACGCGGGGTCGCGATCGCGCCGCGCGAGATCGAGGCAGTGCAGGCACGCGGTCTCGCCCGGCCGTACCAGAGGGCCGACGGAGCCGTGACCCTCGAAGGCGGACGCGAGCAGGTGGGGGATCTTCATGGCGACCAGCTCGGACACCAGGACCGCGTCGAGCGGCCCGACGGGAGCGAGGATGACGAGATCGGGCCGCTGCGAGCCGTCGCCGAGCGGCGGCCCACCGGCCCGCGCATCCACCGAACACCCAGCCTCCGAGGACCCAAACTCCGAGCACCCCGCCTCCGAGGACCCAGACGCACGGAGTTCAGCCGAACGGGGCCCGGACGCGCGGGGCTTGGCCGTACGGGGCTCGGGCGTACGGGGCTCGGCATGAGGCCCCGACACACGGGGTTCGGAGGCATGGGGCCGCGGCGCACGGGGTCCGGGCGCGCGGAGTTCGGGCGCAGGGGGTCCGGACGCCCGGGGCCGGGATGCACGGGGTCCGGAGGCGGTAGACCCTGCGGCAGACGGCACGAAGGTAGGCGGCCCAGAGGTAGGCGGCCCAGAGGTAGGCGGCACGGAGGTAGGCGGCCCTGAGGCGGGCGGCACGAAGGCAGGCCCTGAGGTCGAGGGGGCTCCGGCCGTGATCCGCCGGGCCACGGCGGCCGCGCCCTCCTCGCGCGGCAGCCCGACCTCGCCCCAGCCCAGCCCGCCCGGCACGAGGTCCTCAGCCCTCGCGAGCCCGGGGTCGATCACCCGCACCTGCCCCACCCCCGAGGCGGCCAGCAATGCGACGATCTGCGCGCCCACCCGGCCGGCCCCGTAGACCCGAACCCGCGCCTCCCGCCGCCGCCGCATCGTCGCCAGCGCGCCCCCCGGCGTGGTCGACGCCAGATCGAGCGCGTCGAGGTCGGGCCGCAGCCGGTCGCGCTCGGCGAGCGTGAGCCGTGAGAGGGGGACGGGCCGCACGGCCGCGTCGTCGAGCACGCCCCGGGCCGTCAGCGTGTCGAGCAGTGACCGGGCGCCCTCCTCCGACAGTCCGGCCTTGGACGCCTCCCGCATCACCTGCCCGATCTCTCTCGTGCCGTCGAGCCGGTCGATCCACTGCTTCACCGACGGAGCCAGGTCGCTCACCAGGACCGCCCTGCGCGGATGCACGCCGAACTGGAGGGTGTGCTCGTCACGAAGGATCCTGCGCAGCACGGGTTTCACACGTGGCCTCATGGCGCGCAAGATTCCCACCGCCCGTCATGATCGCGTAGCAGTTTCCCTCGCCCTGTGGATAACCCGTGCCGCCACCCCGAACGGCTGTGGATACGCTCTCCCAATGACCGAGCTCTTGATCGACCGTCATGACGACGGGGTCGTCCTGCTCACCCTCAACCGCCCCGACCGCCGCAACTCCATGACCGACGGCATGACCGCCGCATGGGCCGAGGCGATCGGCGCGCTGGCCACCGACAGGGACGCCCGCTGCCTCGTGGTCACCGGCGAGGGCAGCGCCTTCTCCTCGGGCGGTGACCTGTCGTGGCTGGCCGATCGCGGCGACGAGGAGGTGCCGGCCCTTCGCGACCGCATGCTCGCCTTCTACCGGACCTGGCTGTCGATCACGAACCTGGAGATCCCCACCATCGCCGCGGTCAACGGCCCCGCCGTCGGCGCGGGCCTGTGTGTGGCGCTGGCGTGCGACCTCGTCTACGCCGCGGACGACGCCAAACTCCTGGCTCCCTTCACCTCGCTCGGCCTGCATCCCGGTATGGCCGCCACCTACCTCCTGCCGAGCCGGGCCGGGATCAACCTCGCGCGCGAACTCCTCCTCACCGGCAGGACGATCAGCGGCCAGGACGCCGCGCGCGAAGGGCTCATCAACCGGTCGTTCCCGAAAGCCGACCTTCTTCCGAAAACACTGGAGATCGCCAGAAGCGTCGCCGCCAACGCCCCGATCGCGACCCGGCTGACCACAATCGCCCTGAAGACCCCACACAATGACCTTGAAGAGGCGCTCAAATGGGAGTCGCTGGCCCAGCCGGTGACGATGACCTCGAACGACATGCTTGAGGGCCTCACCGCGCATCGGGAAAGGCGGGTGCCCAAATTCACCGGCTCTTAATCATGCTGACCAGCGAAAACAGAGGCTCACCCCCTGTGGAATTCTGTCGGTGTCGGCTAACGTGCATATGTGTCCCCCGAGAGAGTCGAGGTCCGTCGAAGTTCTCGTCGCCGGCGTACGGTCTCCGCCTACCGCGACGGCGACAAGACGATCGTGCTCCTGCCCGCATGGCTGAGCGGCGAGGACGCGGACGAATGGGTGAGCCGGATGCTCGATCGCCTCGCGGCCAAGGAGCAGCGGAGGCGCCCGACGGACGAAGGCCTGCTCGACAGGGCCGTCGAGCTGTCGGCGAGGTATCTCGACGGCAAACCACAGCCGGTCAGCGTGCGCTGGGTCGACAACCAGCAGCACAGATGGGGCTCGTGCACCCCTGACAGCGGCACGATCAGGATCTCGACCCGCCTCAAAGGGCTGCCCGAGTGGGTCATCAACTACGTCATCATTCACGAGCTCGTGCACCTGCTGGTGCCGAGCCATGGACCCGATTTCTGGGCGCTGGTCGAACAGTATCCCAAGGCGGAGCGGGCGCGCGGCTTCCTTGAAGGATTCTCCGCCGCGGCCAGCAACCCTCCGGAGGAGTGTTGACCCGGGTTGTCGCGGTTCTGGTACGGCAAAGCATGGCGAATGCCGCTCCCGGCGATCCCCGTGAGTTCCTGGAAGCCATAGTCGAGGACACCTACGAGATGGTCGCGGGCCTCGAACTCGTCAGGCCCGTCCTCGCCACGAGCGTTCCCGATTTGGATCATCTCTTGTGGCCCGGCACGGACATTATCCCGATAAATGAGGACACGCCGCTTAAGGGCATCTTCAACGCGATAAATGCTGATCAAGCGGCGATTGTCAGCGGAGACGCCCCCGACCTCCCGCCCCTCCTCATCGGAAAGCTCTTCCGCGAACTCGGCCGGGCCCAGCTGACCGTCTGCCCCGCCGAGCAGGGCGGCGCCGTCGCCATCGCGGCCGCCCTCCCGCTGCCCGACTGGGCCGCCCCCGACCTCGACGCCCCCGACCCGGTGAAAGACCTGCGCGCCCAGGCGCCCGGCCGCCGCATGGTCGCCACCACCCCCGGCTGGCACCGCCTGCGCACCAGGGCCGACCTCGACCGCCTCGACCCCGGCCTCGAAGGCTGGGACAGCACCAGGGCACTCACGGCACGGTGAGAGCGGCGAAGACCGCCCGGTGGTCGGTGCCGGGCACCGTGTGCACGCTGACCTCCCGCACACCCACCCGCGAGTCGACCAGCACATGGTCGATCGTGATGATCGGCGGAACCCGCTTGTTGGCCGGCCACGTCGGCACCAGGCCCTGCCCGACCTCGTCGGCCGTGTCCTTGTAGCCGCGCCCGAGCAGCTCGCGCATCGCCGCGTGGTCGAGGCTGGCGTTGAAGTCGCCCGCCAGCACCCGCACGGTGTCGCCAGAGGCGGCGGGCAGCGCCCGCAGCGCGGCGTTCCAGTCGTGGACCTGCGGGCCGAGCGGCGGATAGGGATGCACGGCCACGACCTGGACGGGTTTGCCGCCGGGCAGCGCCAGCATGGCCACCGGCATCTTGTGCCCGACCGGCGGGATGAGCCCCCACAGCTGCGTCAGCGGGTACTTGGCGTACAGGCCGCTGCCGCCCGCGCTGTACTCGTCCTCCAGCACCCGGTACGGCATCAGGTCCTTCAGCCCCGCGGAGTCGAGCCGATCGACCGCGTCGGGGGTGAGCTCCTGCGCCGACAGGACGTCGGGATCGAAGCGCCGCACCAGCTCCATGATCGACGCCGTGTCCGCCCTGCCGAAGAGCATGTTGAGCGACAGCACCTTGAGAGACCTGCCGCCCGCGGTGGCGTCAGCCGTACCGAAGGCCCTGGGCAGGACGCTGAAGCCCAGGGCGACGGCCGTGACCACGGCCACGGCCGTCGCCGCGCGGTTGCGCGCGGCCAGCGCGAGCAGGAGCGGGACCACCGACCCCGCCGCCGCGTACGGCGTGGCCGTCATGAGCTGCGTAGGCAGCGAACCGCGTTCGAGCCCGCCGACCCTGGCCGCCGCCCACACGGCGAAGGGTGACACCGCGACCCACGCGAGCGCCTTGAACGGGAATCCGCGACGCGCGGGCGTCACGATCGTGCCACCGACCATGTATGCATAACCCCCTGCCAGGGGACTCTAACCGAGCGAACGTGAGCCCGCCGTAAGAACCTGCCGCCCCCGCCGGGCCAGCAGCCTGGTGGCCTCGTCGGACAGCTCGGGAATCTCCTCCACCGGAAACCAGCGCAGGTCGAGCGACTCCTCGCTCATCACCGCCTCGGCCCCCTCCGGGGCGACCGCCGCGTACTCCACGTCGAGGTGCCAGCTGTGCGGCGGGTGACACCACACCTTGTGCCTGTCGAGCGCGAGCGGTCCTGGCAGCAGCCGGAGCCCCGCGATCCCCGACTCCTCCGTCGCCTCGCGCAGCGCGACACCGGCGAGCGAGCCGTCGTAGGACTCGCAGTGGCCGCCCATCGGCAGCCACATGCCCGCCTTCGGGTGCAGCGTGAGCAGCACGCTGGCGCCGTCGTGGGAGAGCACGGCGGTGGTCGCCGTGAGATGCCCGGGCGCGCACCCGCGCGTCATGGCGTCGGGATGCCGCCTCAGGTGTTCGAGGAACTCGCGCCTGAGCTCCTCCTCCGCCCCGGTGGGCGCCGACCATCCCGTGAGTACGGCTACCGCGTCGCGGTGCAGGGTCAAGCCTCGCCGCCCTCGAGCTTGGAGATGTCCCAGGCCGTCTCGCCCTTCACGAACGTGTCGGGAGAGTCGAGGTCGTCGGCCGTCGGCATCAGGTCGGGGTGACCCCAGATCGCGTCGCGCCCGTCGATGCCCCTGTCGGCGACCAGCGCCTGCCAGAGGGCCGCGGCCTCGCGCAGCCGCCTGGGCCGCAGCTCCAGCCCGACGAGCGTGCCGAACGTCGCCTCGGCAGGACCGCCGGTCGCGCGGCGCCGCCGTACCGTCTCGGCCAGCGCGCCCGCGGACGGCAGCTTGCCCTCGGCCGCGGCGTCGACCACGGTGGCGACCCAGCCCTCGACGAGGGCGAGCATGGTCTCCAGACGGGCCACGGCGGCCTTCTGCCGCTCGGTCTCCTCGGGCTTGAACAGCGCGCCGCCGCTCAACGCCTCCTGGAGCGCCTCGGGGTTGCTGATGTCGAGGCCGCGGATCTGCTCCTCCAGGGCGGAGGTGTCGACCGTGATGCCCCTGGCGTACTCCTCGACCGCGCCGAGCAGGTGCGCCCGCAGCCATGGCACGTGTTGGAACAGCCGGTGGTGGGCCGCCTCGCGCAGCGCGAGGTACAGCCTGATCTCGTCGGCGGGCAGCTCAAGGCCGTTGCTGAAGGAGGCGATGCCGCCGGGCAGCAGCGCGGCCGTGTCGGACAGCGGCAGGCCGATGTCGGTCGTGCCGATCACCTCGCGCGCCAGCGAGCCGAGGGCCTGGCCGATCTGCTGGCCGACCATCATGCCGCCCATCTGCTTCATCATGCCCATGAGCGGGCCGAGCTGCGCGGCCATCTGCTGGGCCTCGGGCGGCAGGTTGCCGCCGCCGATCGCGCCGCCCATGGTGTCGACCATGCGCTCGGCGATCGGCTCGCACAGCTTGCGCCAGACGGGGACCGTGTTCTCGATCCACTCCGAACGGCTCCACGCCTGCGGGTTGGACACCCCGCTCGGCAGCGTGGTCGCCTCGTTGAGCCACAGGTCGGCGAGCTGGAGAGCGTCGACGATCTGACGGCGTTCGCCCTCCATCACGCTGGGATCGCCGTCGGCGACCACCGCGTGACGGGCGATGTTCTTCGCCATGTCCCAGTTGACAGGGCCCGAGCCCTGCGGCGCCGACAGCATGTCGGCGAACTGGCGCATCGCCTGAGCCATCTGCTCAGGGTTGCCGAACATGGCGAACGGGTTCTCGTTGGGGTCGTTTTCGCGACCTGGCAGGTCAGTCACCGCTCTACCTCGTGCAGGATGGAGGAGTCCACATCCGCCACGTTAGTCGTCCTACGGCGGATCAGTGCAAAGTGAGGACCTGGTGCCTACCTCGAAACGCCCGCGCCAACCAGTCGTCGCCGTCACCGGCGCGTCCTCAGGCCTCGGTCGCGAGCTCGTCGCGAAGCTCGCCGCCAACGCGGATTTCCGCAGAGTGGTGGCCATCGACGAGCAGCGCGGCGACGTCCAGGACGTCACCTGGCGAGTGATCGACGTGCGAGATCCGCTCTTGGCGAACCGGATCTCCGACATCGACGTCCTGGTCCACCTGGCGGGCGACTACGCTCTCGACTCCGACCCGGCCGAGCGCCGCGCCTACAACCTGCGCGCGGCCCAGACGGTGCTGACCGCCAGCGCGGCCGCGCGCGTGCGCCGTGTGGTCCTGGTCACCAGCGCCATGGTGTACGGCGCGGCCCCCGACAACGAGGTGCCGCTGGCCGAAGGCGCCGCCGTGGCCGCCGAGCCCGACACCGGCGTGGTCGGCGACTACCTGGAGATCGAGGCGCTGGTGCGCAGGTCGTCGCGCAGCCACCCAGGCGTCGAGGTGACGGTGCTGCGCCCCGCCGCCGTCGTGGGCCCCGGAATCGACACCGTCATCACCAGGCACTTCGAGTCGCCCAGGCTGCTGACGGTCAAGGGCTGCTCGCCGCGCTGGCAGTTCTGCCACATCGACGACCTGGTCTCGGCCCTGGAGCTGGCCGCCCGAGGCCTGGTCACGGGCGTGGTCGCGGTCGGCTCCGAGGGCTGGCTCGAACACGAGCAGGTCGAGGAGCTGTCCGGGATCCGCGGCTTCGAGCTGCCCGCCGGCCTCACCTTCGGTACGGCCCAGCGCCTGCACCGCCTCGGCATCACCCCGGCCCCCGCGACGGATCTCCACTACGTCGTCTACCCCTGGGTCGTCGACTGCGTCAGCCTGCGCGAGGCGGGCTGGAAGCCCGCGTGGACCAACGAGGCCGCGCTCAAGCAACTGCTGGAGCTGCGCGAGAACAGGACCACCGTGGTCGGCAGGCGCCTGCCGGTCAAGGAAGCCACGCTCACCGCCGCCGGCGCCACCGTCGCCGTGATCGGCACCGCGGCCATCGTCAGGCAGGTGCGAAAGAAGCGTAGGCTCTGAGCGTGATTCGGTTGCTGGACATTCGCGACACGCCGCTGTCGGTGGACGAGGTGTTCGCCGCCGTGGGCTCACCCGCGGCCGGGGGCACCACGCTGTTCGTGGGCACCGTGCGCGAGCAGGACCACGGCAAGGCCGTGACGAGGCTGTCGTACTCCGCGCATCCCAGCGCGCTCGACGAGTTGCGGCGCGTGGCGGAGAAGGTCGCCGCCGACTTCCCCGTGACGGCGCTGGCCGCCGTCCACCGGGTGGGCGACCTCGAGCTCGGCGACATCGCGGTGATCGTCGCGGTGGCGTGCCCGCACAGGGGAGAGGCCTTCGCGGCCTCCCGCAGGCTGATCGACGACCTGAAGTCCGAGGTCCCGATCTGGAAGCACCAGGTGTTCGCCGACGGGTCGACCGAGTGGGTCGGCGCCTGCGAATAAGCTCATTCCATGTCACGACGTGCACTCACCCTGTTGGTGGCGGGGTTCCTGGTCCTCGCGCTCGGCATCACGGGCGCCTGGCTGGACGTGCCGTACGTCGTGCTGAGCCCCGGCCCCACCGAGAACACCATCGGCGCGGTCGACAAGAAGCCCGTCATCACCATCGACGGCAGGCAGACCTACCCGACGACCGGTGCGCTGAGCCTGGTCACGGTCTCCTACCAGGGCGGCCCGCGGGCCAGACCCGACCTGCTGACCGCGCTGCGCGGCTGGGTCGACCCCACCTCGGCCGTCGTGCCCGAAGAGTCGATCTTCCCGCGCACGCAGACCGCCGAGGAGGTCGAGCAGGAGAACACCGCGGAGATGACCAGCTCCCAGGACAACGCGACCGCCGCGGCCCTGACCGAGCTCAAGATCCCTTACTCCATGGTGCCGACGGTCCAGTCGGTGGAGAAGAAGGCGCCGGCGGCGGGCAAGCTGAAGCCGGGCGACGAGCTGCGCTCCGTCGACGGCAAGCCGGTCACCTCGACCGACGAGGTCGCCGCCGCGGTCAAGGCGCACAAGCCGGGCGACGAGATCGTCTTCGGCATCGTCAGGGACGGCCGGCAGCAGGACGTCACCGTCAAGACCGTCGCCAACAAGCAGGGCGCCGCGATGGTCGGCATCCTCATGCAGGCCAGGTACAAGTTCCCGTTCAAGGTGAGCATCAGCGTCGGCGACGTCGGCGGGCCGAGCGCCGGCATGATGTTCGCCCTCGGCATCATCGACAAGCTCACCCCTGGGGAGATGACCGGCGGCAAGTCGATCGCGGGCACCGGCACCATCACCCCCGAAGGCAAGGTGGGCGGCATCGGGGGCATCGCGCAGAAGATGGTCGGCGCCAAGGATTCGGGTGCCACGATCTTCCTGACCCCCGCCGACAACTGCGCCGAAGCCGTCCAGGCGGCCCCCGACGGGCTCAGGCTGGTCAAGGCCGAGACGCTCCACGGAGCGGTCCAGGCGCTCGACGCCATCAGGTCCGGCAAGGGCGAGGTGCCTTCCTGCTCCGCCGGGTGAACTTTCTCGGCCGCCCAAGCGTTAGCCGTACGGCATCCTTGTTCATGTAGGTTGCCAATCACGGACCGTTTGCTCACGACGAGGGGTTGGCCTTGGCATTCCGGACCCCAGGACCCGGTCGGGGGATGCGTTTGCCCCGCCGACCGCGACTGCTTCTTCCCGTCGCCATCGCCCTGGTGGCGATCGTGGCGTTCTTTTTCTTGTTCGCCGGCATCTACACCGACTACCTCTGGTTCGACTCGGTCAAGGCCACCTCCGTCTTCTCGGGCGTGCTGCTGACCGAGATCGGGCTGTTCGTGGTGGGTGCGCTCCTGATGGCGGGCATCGTCGGCGGCAACATGCTGCTGGCCTTCAGGATGCGCCCGATGTTCGGCCCCGCCATGTTCGGCGGGGGCAGCGGCGCGGACCGCTACCGTCTAGCGGTCGACCCGCACCGCAAGCTGATCTTCATCATCGGCATGGCCGTGCTCGCGCTGTTCGCGGGCTCGTCATTCGCCGGAGACTGGAAGACGTGGCTCCAGTACGTCAACGGCACGAAGTTCAACAAGACCGACGCGCTGTTCGGCCTGGACATCTCCTTCTTCATGTTCGACTACCCGTTCATCAGGATGGTGCTGAACTTCCTGTTCACCGCGGTGATCCTGGCGATCATCATGGCGGCGATCACGCACTACCTGTACGGCGGGTTCCGGCTGCAGTCGCCCGGCGTCCACGCCTCCCGCGCGGCTCGCGTGCACCTGTCGGTGCTGCTGGGCATCTTCGTGCTGCTGAAGGCCGTCGCCTACTGGATCGACCGCTACGGCCTGGTCTTCTCCGACCGCGGCTTCGTCCACGGCGCCTCCTACGCCGACATCAACGCCGTCCTGCCCGCCAAGACGATCCTCGCGATCATCGCGCTGATCTGCGCCGCGCTCTTCTTCGCGGGCGTGGTACGGCCCGGCGGCATGCTGCCAGGCGTCTCCTTCGGCCTGCTGGTCCTGTCGGCCATCCTCATCGGCGGCGTCTACCCGGCGCTCGTCGAGCAGTTCCAGGTCAAGCCCAACCAGCAGCAGCGCGAAGCCCTCTACATCGGGCGCAACATCGAGGCCACCCGCGACGCGTACGGCGTGGCCGACAGCGAGGTCATCCCGTACACCGCGCAGGCCGACCCGAGCAAGGTGACCGCCGACGGCGACGTCTCCGTCTCCGGCGTCCGGCTGCTCGACCCCAACCTGGTCGCCAAGACCTTCCAGCAGAAGCAGCGCATCCGCGGCTACTACGACTTCCCCACCCAGCTCGACGTCGACCGCTACAAGAGCACCGGACCGGTGCCCCGCGACCACGTCGTCGCGGTCCGCGAGCTGACGGGCCCGCCCGCCCAGCAGAACAACTGGATCAACAAGCACCTCGTCTACACCCACGGCTACGGCTTCGTCGCCGCGCCGGGCAACGAGGTCGACTCCGAGGGCCTGCCCAACTTCGACGCCAAGGACATGCCGGTCATCGGCTCGCTCGGCGAGACCCTCAAGGAGCCGCGCGTCTACTTCGGCGAGCAGATGGCCACCGAGTACGTCATCGCCGGAGGGCCCACGGCCAAGGCCGGGCAGGGCCAGGAGCTCGACTTCCCGTTGAGCGGCGGCACCGGCCAGTCCAACACCACCTACACCGGCGCCGGCGGTGTGCCCGTCGGCTCGTTCTTCAACCGCCTGGTCTACGCGGCCAAGTACGGCGAGAAGAACATCCTGCTGTCGGGCGACGTCAACGACAACTCCAAGATCCTCTACGAGCGCAACCCGCGTGACCGCGTCGCCAAGGTGGCGCCGTTCCTCACCCTGGACGGCAACCCCTACCCGGCGGTCGTCGACGGGCGCATCACGTGGATCGTCGACGGCTACACGCTGTCCAACGACTACCCGTACTCGCAGAGCAAGTCGCTGGCCTCGATGACCGAGGACACCGCGACCCTGCGGGGCGTCGTCGCCCAGCAGCCCCGCGACCAGATCAACTACATCCGCAACTCGGTCAAGGCCACGGTCGACGCCTACGACGGCACGGTCACCCTCTACGCCTGGGACTCCAAGGACCCGATCCTGCAGACGTGGAGCAAGGCCTTCCCCGGCGTCATCCAACCGGCTTCCAAGATGAGCGCGGGCCTCAAGGAGCACATCCGCTACCCCGAGGACCTGTTCAAGGTGCAGCGCGACGTCCTGTCGCAGTACCACATCGAGGACGCCAACGCCTTCTACAGCGGCCAGGACTTCTGGAACGTCCCCTTCGACCCCTCCCAGGGCGACAAGGACGTCAAGCAGCCGCCGTACTACCTGACCACCACGATGCCGAAGCAGTCGCCGTCGTTCTCGCTGACGACGACCTTCGTCCCGCGCCAGGGGCCCAACCTGGCGGCCTTCATGGCGGTCGACGCGACCGACGGACCCGGGTACGGCAAGCTGCGCATCCTGCGCATGCCGTCCAACACCTCGATCCCCGGTCCAGGGCAGGCGCAGAACAACTTCCAGAACAAGTTCTCCGGCGAGCTCAACCTGCTCGGCCTGGGCAACGCGACGGTCCGCTACGGCAACCTGCTGACGCTGCCCTTCGCCGACGGTCTCGTCTACATCGAGCCCGTCTACGTCCAGACCGCCGCCGCCTCGGGCCAGGAGCCGTTCCCGATCCTGAAGCGGGTCCTGGTGGCCTACGGCAGCACGGTCGGCTCGGGCAACACGCTGAAGGACGCCCTGGCGCAGGTCTTCAGCGGCAAGGCCGCCGAGCAGACCACCGGACAGGAGCAGCAGACGGGCCAGCCCGCCAACGTCACCGTCACGGCCAAGCTGATCGCCGACGCCCAGAAGGCGTATGACGACGCCAACAAGGCCCTGGCCAGCTCCCCGCCCGACTGGGTGAAGTACGGCGAGGCGCAGAAGCGCCTGCAGGACGCGCTCAACGCCCTCGGCCGCAACTCCGCCGTCCAGCCCACGCCGGCGCCCACCACCAGCCCGACGCCGTCCCCGAGCCCCAGCCCGACCGGCTCACCATCACCTTCACCGACACCGAGTTCTTGATTTGCGCAAGCCCCGCGTCGCCTATAGTCTTTAGACACACACCGACGCGGGGTGGAGCAGTTCGGTAGCTCGCTGGGCTCATAACCCAGAGGTCGCAGGTTCAAATCCTGCCCCCGCTACCAAGCAAAACGGCCTTCCAGAGATTCTCTGGGAGGCCGTTTTCGTGTCCGGCATAATTCACCAGGTGAATTCATGCCCTTTCTGCCTCATCGGCGCCGGTGAGATCGATGCCGACCTGGTCGCCTACCGCAGCGAGAACGTCTTCGTCATCCCACGTGGTTCCGCGCTTCCCCGGGGATGATTTCACCCTCCCGAGCAAGGTGAAGGTCGAGGTCCCGTTCGAGGCGCGCGTCCAGCAGTCCGGAAGGTTGCGGGACGTTGAGCCGGCTATGACCCTTCGGTGGCCTCGGCCAGCAGGCGTTCCGCTTCGACCACGTGGAACGTCGGGAGCACGGCAAGCAGTTCGGCCTCCGTCATCTCTTCGCTCGTGACCTGCACCAGGGCGGCGCCGTGCCTGGCGACCACGGTCGTGTAGGTCTCATCGGTGCGGACCCAGACATCCGTGGCCACCCGGCGGCACCTGGCGTTCGGCTCCATGACGGGCATCCACGTCGAAGGGGGCTTGACGCAGGCCGTCTCAGGGGTCGCCGCGTTGCCCGGCCTGATGCTGACGTCGACCGACGAGCCATCGCGCGTACGGAAGTACACGAGCCCCAGCGCCGCCGGAAGCTCCTCGTCATCGACCCATCCGAGCTCGTGGTCCTTCAGCGTCGGCGCGACGAGCGGCACACCGGAGCGCTCGATCACCTGGGCTCGGGCCGCCTGGCCGATCTCGCCTTGGAGAGCCCCCACCGCGAGGTACGCGACGACGACCGCGCCGACCGTCATGGAGCGGATCGCCCAGTGTCCCGGCATGATCAGGGCGGTCATCGCGACGTAGCCGCTCACTCCGATGGCCGCGAAGACGAGGGTCACCGGGACCGTGCCGTAGCTCATGACCTCGGCATAGGTCAGGCCCGGGAGGCAGAGAGTGCCGACCGCGATGAGGGCGAGCGGAGTCGCGCCCGCCACCACGCCCCAGAACGGCAGCATGGCCAGCCAGCACAGCAGCACCCCCAGGGAGAAGGGCACCAGGAGGATCGCGATGGTGCCGAAGAAGCTGTCTTCGGGACCGTCGGTGAAGAGGAGACCCGCCTCCAGTCCAACGATGGCTCCCACCAACCCCGCCCGGAACAAGGTGTACATATCCTGATCTTGCACTCTCAGTCCCACCGGCGTCTCGAAGAACTGGGGACTGGCCGGGCGCGAGATCGATCATTACTGTGAACCGTATGACCGACCGGGCGCAGTTCCGGGCCGGCGACAGCGACAGAGACCGGGTGGCGCGGATCCTCCGGCACGCGGTCGGCGACGGACGCATCAGCACCGACGAGCTCAACGACCGCCTCGACCGCACCTACGCCGCGCTGACCTGCGGCGAGCTCGACGCCGTCGTCGCCGATCTGCCGTCCCCCGAAGATCTCATCGGGCGGTCAGATGACGTGCTGCGGATGTCCACCGGGCGGGCCAAGAACGTCAAGCAGGTCGGTCACTGGGTGGTGCCGCCGCGCATCGAGGTCGAGTGCGGCTGGGGCACGGTGCGGATCAACTTCATGCACGCCACGTGCCCGCACCGCGAGGTGTCCATGGACGTGCGGTGCCACTCGCTGTTCGCCGACGTCTGGATCGTCGTGCCGCAGGGATGGTGGGTGCGCTCCGACGAGGTGACGACCGGCCGGTCAGGGCACGTCCACAACAAGCCGCCGACGCCTCCCGCGCAGGATGGCGTCGTCCTGCGCATGACGGGCCACCTGGACAGCGGCGACGTGTGGATCCGCTACCGCAGGCCGCCGGGCACGAACGTCACGTTGCGGGCGTAGGGCCGAAAACCCATCGCCTGGTAGGTGGCGCGGGCGGACGGGTAGTCGTCGTCGCCGCGAGCGCAGACCCGCGCGGTGCGCGCGCCGAGCCGCCTGGCCTCGTGGAGCGCGCCCAGGATCGCGGCCGTCGCCAGGCCGCGCCGCCGATGCGCGGGGTCGGTGCCGACCGGCTCCAGCACGGCGACCCCGCTCTCCTCGTCCAGCCACACGAGGCAGAAGGCCACCGGCTCGCCTTCCGTGGTCTCCACCAGCCAGTCGAGTTCGGTCCTGTACGGCCAGGCGCGCATGACCTGGAGGTAGCTGTCGGCCGTGACCCTGGAAGGCGTGACCCTGGAAGGCGTGACCCTGGAAGGCGCGAACGCGGCGGCGTGGACGGCGGCCCTCGCGGCGGCGTCACGCTCGTCGCGCACCGCTCTCAGCGTGTAGCCCTCGGGAACCCGCGGCGCGGGCAGGCCGGCCAGGTCCAGCGACAGGTGGATGAAGTACGGCCCGTCGGCCCGCTCCTGGTATCCCCGGCTCTGGAGCAGCTCGGCCAGTTCCTTCTCGCTGTCGAGCAGGGTGACCGTGCCCCCGCCGCCCTCGCCGTACCAGTCGATGATCTCCTCGGCCAACTCCACGTCGCCGGGATCGACGTGGAGGTCGAGCGATCCCGACACCGTGGCCCACGCCCACGCGACGGGCCGCCCGTCGCGCTCCCACAGCGCGGTGCGCCAATCGGGCTCGCGGCCGAGGCGCTCGAAGCGCCGCCAGGCCAGATCCCCGATGTGCCAGCGCTTGCAGCGTGTCCACAGTCGCCGGGTCACCTCCTGCATGGCGCGGAGGTCGGATGGTCCCTGGTAGTCCCGCCGCTCGTATCGAGGCACCGCACGAACCTATCTCAGGTGCCGCCGCGGCCGTCCCTGTCGTGCTTCAGCGCCAGCCGTACCGCGAAGTAGACGATCACGAACTGGAGCAGCGCGCTCACGAGCCACGAAAGAAGTGGATCCACACCCCGAGTGTGACCGGATATATCCGGAGATTCCATGGTTGTGGCAAAGCGCGCATGATGATTACATGATTACGTGATCGTTGAGTACATTCGCTACCGCGTTCCCGACGCGGAGGGCTTCGAGGCCGCCTACCGGCGAGCCGTCGTGCCGCTGGGCGATTCCCCCCAGTGCCTGGACTACGAGCTCTCCCGCTGCGTGGACGAGCCCGAGTGCTACATCCTGCGCATCGAGTGGACCTCGGCCGAGGGCCACCTCGAGGGTTTCAGGAAGAGCGCGCACTTCGGGCAGTTCTTCGCGGAAATCAAGCCCTATGTGGCGAACATCGAGGAGATGCGGCACTACGAGCAGGTCATCACCAAGACCGAGCCCACCCTGTACGAGTGGGCGGGCGGCGCCGAGGCGCTCGACCGGCTCACCGCCGCCTTCTACACCAAGGTCGAGAAGGACGACCTGGTCGGACCCCTGTTCGCGGGCATGGACCCCGGACACCCGAAGTACGTGGCGATGTGGCTGGGCGAGGTCTTCGGCGGCCCCGACACCTACACGCGCGAGCGCGGCGGCCACACCCACATGGTCTCCAAGCACCTCGGCAAGGGCATCACCGAGCAGCAGCGCCGTCGATGGGTGAGCCTGCTCATGGACGCCGCCGACGAGGTCGGGCTGCCCCGCGACGCGGAGTTCAGGGCGGCCTTCGCCGGCTACGTCGAGTGGGGCACGCGCCTGGCGCTCTACTTCTCCGGACCGAAGGCCCAGGCGCCGCGCGAGGAGCCCGTGCCCAGGTGGGACTGGGGGAGCCGGCCACCGTACAGGCCATAGTCTGGAGCCATGGGCAGGGGGAGGTTGCGGATCTACCTGGGCGCGGCCCCCGGAGTGGGCAAGACCTACGCGATGCTCGGCGAGGGCCGCAGGGCCCTCGCGCGCGGTAGAGACGTGGTCGTGGGTTTCGTGGAGACCCACGGCCGCAGGCGCACCGCCGAGCAGCTCGACGGGCTCGAGATCGTGCCCCGCAGGCAGCTGCGCCACCGCGGCGCCGACTTCACCGAGCTCGACGTCGACGCCGTCATCGCCCGCAAGCCGAAGATCGCGCTGATCGACGAGCTGGCCCACACCAACGTGCCGGGCTCCCGCAACGCCAAGCGCTGGCAGGACATCGACGAGATCCTCGCCGCGGGCATCGACGTGATCTCCACCGTGAACATCCAGCACCTGGAGTCGCTCAACGACGTCGTCGAGCAGATCACCGGCGTGCCGCAGCGCGAGACCGTGCCCGACGAGGTCGTACGGCGCGCCGACCAGATCGAGCTGGTCGACATGTCGCCCGAGGCGCTCAGAAGGCGGATGGCCCACGGCAACGTCTACGCCCCCGAAACCATCGACGCCGCCCTTGCCAACTACTTCCGCGTCGGCAACCTGACCGCGCTCCGCGAACTGGCCCTGCTGTGGGTCGCGGGCAAGGTCGACGAGCAGCTCGACCGCTACCGCGCCGACCACGCCATCTCCGGCACGTGGGAGGCGCGCGAGCGCGTGGTAGTGGCCCTGACCGGCGGCCCCGAAGGCGAGACTCTCGTACGGCGGGCGGCCCGCATCGCGGCCCGCAGCAAGGGCGCCGACCTGCTGGCCGTCCACGTGACCAGGGCCGACGGCCTGTCGAGCAGCGCCGACCCCGCCAGCCTCGCCAAGCAGCGTGCGCTCGTGGAGAGCCTGGGCGGCACCTACCACCAGGTGGTCGGCGACGACATCCCGCGCGCCCTGCTCGACTTCGCCGGCGGCGTCAACGCCACCCAACTCGTGCTCGGCGCCTCCCGCAGGGGCAGGCTCGCCCGGATCCTCTCCCGAGGCGTGGGCCTCACGACCACGGCGCTGTCCGGCTCGATCGACGTGCACCTGGTCACGCACGAGGCGACCCGCCACACCGGCAGGCCCGCCGCCTCGCGCGCCGCGCTCACCCGCAGGCGCAGGCTGGCGGGCTGGGCCATGGCGCTGCTGGCGATGCCGCTGCTCACGCTCGCGCTGCTGCCCTTCTACGGCCACCTGACACTGCCCAGCCAGATCCTGCTGTTCCTGCTGCTGGTGGTAGGGGTGGCGCTGGTCGGCGGGATGTGGCCGGCCCTGACCGCGGCGGTGTTCGGGTTCGCGCTGCTCAACTGGTTCTTCACGCCACCCCTGCACACCCTGACGATCCACGCGCCGGAGAACCTGCTCGCGCTGATCATCTTCGTGCTCGTCGCGGCGATGGTGAGCACGGTGGTCGACCTGGCGGCCCGCCGTACCAGGGAGGCGGCCCGATCCAGCGCGGAGGCCGAGGTCCTCTCGACGCTGGCGGGGCAGGTGCTCAGGGGAGAGCCGTTGCTCGAACGGCTGCGCGAGATCTACGGGCTGACCTCGGTCACGCTGCTCGAACGGGCGGGGGAGCGCTGGCGCATCGTGTCCATGGCGGGCGGCCCGCCCTGTACGGACCCGGGCTCGGGCGACACGGACGTGGTGATCGACGACGACCTTGTGCTTGCCGTACGAGGAAAGCTCCTGGACGCCGCCGACCGGCGGGTGCTGGAGGCGTTCGCGGCCGAGGCCGCGGTGGCGCTGCGCCACCAGCGGCTGCGAGAGGAGGCCGAGGCGGCGCGCCCGCTGGCCGAGGCGAACAAGATGCGCACCGCGCTGCTCGCGGCGGTCAGCCACGACCTGCGCACGCCCCTGGCCGCGGCGAAGGCAGCGGTGGAGGGCCTGCGCAGCACCGAGATCGACTGGAGCCCGGCCGATCGGCGGGAACTGCTGGCCACCGCGGACGAGTCGCTGGTGAAACTGCACCGGCTGGTGGAGAACCTCCTCGACATGAGTCGCCTGCAGGCGGGGGTGCTCGGGCTCTCGCTGGAGCACGTCGCCGTGGAGGAGGTCGTGTCCAGGGCGGTGGCCGACGTGGACGAGGTGGGCGATCGCGTCCGCGTCGACCTGCCCGCCGACCTGCCCGAGGTCATGGCCGATCCCGTGCTGCTCGAACGGGTGCTGGTCAACCTGATGGGCAACGGCGTCAGGTACAGTCCCGTGCTGGTCACGGCGAGCGCGCTCGGCTCCACCGTCGAGATCAGGATCATCGACAGCGGTCCGGGCATCCCGCCCGAGGCGCACGAGCGGGTGTTCCTGCCGTTTCAGCGCCTGGGCGACCGCGACAACCACACGGGCGTCGGGCTCGGCCTCGCGCTGTCACGCGGTCTGACCGAAGCGATGGACGGCACGCTGGTGCCCGAGGAGACCCCAGGGGGAGGGCTCACCATGATCGTCTCACTGAAGGTCGCCACATGACGCGCGTGCTGGTGGTGGACGACGAGCCGCAACTGCTGCGCGCGCTGCGCATCAACCTGACGGCCAGGCAGTACGAGGTCGCGGTGGCCGACGACGGCACCTCGGCGCTGCGCCAGGCCGCCGACTGGCATCCCGACCTGGTCATCCTCGACCTGGGGCTGCCCGATCTCGACGGCGTCGACGTCATCCACGGCCTGCGCGGCTGGACCAGCGTGCCCATCATCGTCCTGTCGGGCCGCGCGGGGAGCGACGACAAGGTGGACGCGCTCGACGCCGGAGCCGACGACTACGTCACCAAGCCCTTCGGCATCGACGAGCTGCTCGCCCGCATCCGCGCGGTCACCCGCAGGACGCAGGCCTCCCCTGACGAACAGGCGTCGGTGCGGATCGGCGACCACGAGATCGACCTGTCGACCAAGTCGATCTCAGGTGGGGTACGGCTGACGCCCACCGAATGGCACTTCCTGGAGCTCCTGCTACGCAATCCCGGCAAGCTCATCAGCCAGCGGCAGGTGCTGACCGAGGTGTGGGGCAGCGCGTACCTGAAGGAGACGCACTACCTGCGCCAGTACATGGCCCAGCTCAGGCGGAAGCTGGAGCGCGACCCCGCGCGCCCTGTCCACCTGCTGACCGAGCCGGGGATGGGCTATCGCTTCCAGCCCTAGAGGTCCTCGTTGAAGGACCTCGGCTCCTCCAGCGGATCGGGGTGGGCGTCGGTGTCGCGCCGGTCTTCCTCGTTCATCCAGTGGAAGATCCCTCGGGTGCACTCGTCGTCGATCTCGTTGATGTGGTGCCGCTCGGGATAGCTGTCCTTGTACATGGCGATGGAGGATTCCTGCACGTCATCGCCCATGTCCTGGGAGATTTCGTAAGGTTGATCACTCATAGCACCAGAATACTCACTTATCGGATATGTCGGGTGCGGAGTGACCTGCGTGGCCCGCCGCCTGCGCGGCTGCGGGCCACGGCCGGGCGTTCGCCCGGTAGTCGTCATCGCGGCAGGGTACGGCTGGTGCCCACACACCGGCGTAGGCGCAGGCCCGTCCGCTTCGGCACGGTGGGCTGGTCGAGGGCGGCCAGCAGCGCGGCGGCGGTGCGCGCGTCGGACAGGATGCGCTGCACCGTCTCGTCGTCGGCCGGCAGCTGGCCGTGCTCGTCGAGCTCGTGCTTGAGGAAGACCAGCGGCTCGGGCGCTCCGGCGGACTCCGCGGCGACCGTGGCGCGCGCGGCCGTCAGCAGGCGCAGGTAGTAGGTCCGCAGGGCGGCTTCGCGCATGCGCACGTGCTCGAGGTCGTCCAGCAGGGTGCTGGCGATCCTGAGCAGGTCGCCGACTCGATTGGTCTCGTCGGCGATGGCGGCGCGGATGTCGTCAAACTCCGAGCGGGTCATGCGGGCACCTCCACGGGCGCGGTGAGCGCGTGTCTACTTCGTACCGGGGAGCGATTGCGGATGGCTTGCCAACGGGTTGCGAGGCTCCGAGGTTTGGGGAGTCGGTGGGGTGGGAATGACCTCCAGGTTGCCTGAGTGGCGTGAAGTGCCCCTGGAGTCCTGCTAGAGTTTTTCTTGTCGCCCCGCTCCGCAAGAGTGTGGCGCGGCGAACCCCACTTCTTGATCACTTGTCCGGTTGATTCGCATCTGTCCGGATCGGCTGGTAGGTTCGAGGGGTTGTCCCGAAAGGGGCGGTCGGAAATTCTCGGCGGGTTTCGCGAAAAGAGTCAATTTGACTCGGGTCGCGGGAGCTGAAAGAATTAAGACATAACGAAGCGAGTGCGGCCGGGTGGTTGACGGTGAACGCGTCCGTTTCTTGAGAACTCAACAGTGTGTTAAAAGCCAGTGCATGATTTACATGCAATACCTCGTCAAGGTATATGACGAAACGCTTGGAAACACTCTTTCCACATGCGTAAAAGCATTGTTTGGAGAGTTTGATCCTGGCTCAGGACGAACGCTGGCGGCGTGCTTAACACATGCAAGTCGAGCGGAAAGGCCCTTCGG